>CAZDGZ010000071.1:0-10337 GCA_964505165.1 uncultured Anaerolineaceae bacterium
CAAGGAAAAAAGAAGAAAGGCTTCGCCATTTGATGGCGTACCAAGATTGCGTTTTTTTCGTCATAAGAGTTCTCCCAAAAAGAATTTTTGTCTCATTCAAAGACGATGGTATTATAAAAACCGCGCATAAAGGAAAAAAGAAGAAAATATGAAGAGACGGTAAAGATTTTCGACATGAGTACGCTAATGAAAAAACAATCCATCCTATTTCTTCTCGTCTATCTTTTCGCACTGCTCGTCTTTGCGTGGAGCGCCATTCAAACCCCCGGAGTAGATTTCCGAGGCTATTACGGCGCGGCGCTGTTGGTCCGACGTGGAGGCAACCCCTACGATTACACCCAACTCGCCCCCGTTCTGGAAGAAATCACCGGCTTTCAGGGGAATAATCCGTATTTCTATCCCCCTTGGTATTGCCTCGCGTTTATCCCTTTGACCTACCTCCCGTTTCGCACGGCACAAATCGCGTGGATATTCATCAATCTCGCATTGTTTACCCTCGGCGCGGAATGGCTTTGGGAGGTCCTCGATTGGGATATCGAACGGCATTACCGATGGCTTCTGTTTGTTTTCGCCAGTATCCTCTTTGGGTTCATCGCGCTCCGAAGTGAAAATTCCGGGTTCGTCCTTCTTTTCGCGCTTGCACTGACTCTTCGAGGGATAAAGCGAAATCATCCCGCGCTCGCGGGGCTGGGATTGCTCCTCATGGCAACCAAACCGCAAGCCCTCGGGGTTACAATCCTCGCGTTGACGATTTGGGCGTGGAGGCGGCAGCGAAAAATCGTCTATTGGGCAGCAGGATGGCTTGCCCTCTTTCTAGGGATGACCTCGCTCGTTTTCCCTCGCTGGTGGGATTTCGACAAAACCAATTTCGGATTGGGCATCTCTTACTATCAAGAACAAGCCGGCGTCATCGCGGGCAAACGCGTCAATTCAACAATTTACGATTGGGCGCGGTATTTTTGGCATCTCGATAACGCGGGTATCGCGGTCCTTGCATTCCTCGCACTCGCACTCGGCATATTCATCCTCTGGAAAACGTGGAACACGCGGAACACCCCCGTTTACATCGCGGCAGCCGCGACCTTGCTGACCTTGCTCATCACGCCTTACGCGCTTCAATACGATTTCGTCCCGCTTACACTGGTTTTCTTCCTCCTCGTCAAACACCTCGACGAGTTGAAACCCGCGGCACGAAACTTCATCCTCGCCTCGATACTCGCGATGATGCTCCTCCCCTTCTTCGCAACGTGGATGTTCCAAATGTACTGGGATACGCTCCTGCTGGCAATTGGATACGCCCTTCTGCTCACACAGGAGGCAAACGCCGCGCCCTCATCTCTGCAATAACGGGATTTCAACTTTCCTCAACCTTCGAAAAGTTTGCTATAATCAAGGCATCTTTTTTCAGAATGGATTCTTTATGGCTATCCCTCGTATCCTGCTCGTAGACGACCGCCGCGACGTCATTCGTCTTCTCCACTCTTCGCTGGAAACGCTCGGACATGACCTCGAAATCATCGAAGTTCCTTCCGGCGAGGAAGCAATGCTAGAAGCCTCGCGGCACAAAATAGATTTGGCGGTGGTAGATTACCGGCTTCCCGGTATTTCAGGGCTGGAATTGAAAGAAAAAATCAATGCCATGCATCCTGAAGCAAAGATCATCCTCGTCACCGGCATCACGGACAAGGCGATTCGCAAGAAAGTCGTCGAAGCGGGCGCGTTTGCGTTCTTCGAAAAACCCGTCCCCCTTGGCGATTTTCTCGACTCGGTCGAACGCGCCCTCGAACTCAAACGGACGATTCTCCCGCCGGAAGAAAGCAGCGAGAAAGACACCGACCGCCGCAAATCCCTTTCCGACCTCCTCTCCGCCTCTCGCAAGAAAATGGACGCACTCGCGGTCTTTATCGTCAGCGATAGAGGACGCGTCCTCGCCCGCGCGGGGGACCTCCCCGATAGCAGCATGGAAGTCTCGCTCCTTTCCGCGTTGATGGCAATTTTCGCGGCGGGGCAAAAAGTTTCCACCTTCCTCCATCAAGAAATGCCCGTGAGTTTCCACATCTTTCAAGGCGGCGACCACGATATTCTCCTCATGCCGGTCAATACCTCGTACGCGGTGGTCGTTGCAGGAGACAACCTCGCGGACCGCTCCACCGTGATGGATGTGGTCTCCAACCTCATCATTCTGCAAAGCGAGGTAGAACATCTCCTCTACAAGATGGGATTGAGTTCGCATCTGCCGGAAGAAGAACCGTACCGCCTGAGAGAAATCGAAGAAGAGGAAGAAAAACCCTCCGAAGAAGAAAAAGAACCATCCTCCGATTTAGATGCTCTTTTCACCGGAGGAAAGAAAAAACTCGACCCCTCCGAGGTCAACTCATTTTGGGAAGATGCAGTCGAGAAAAACGGCGTTGCCCCTCTCGACCCGGACAAACTCTCTTATCAACAGGCGCGTCAACTTGGGCTGATTCCCGAAGAAGAAGAAACCTAATTGCAGAAAAATACGCTCTGTGATACAATCTTGCCCGCTTTGGGGCGTGGTGCAATGGCAGCACACCGGCCTTTGGAGCCGTGGATCTTGGTTCGAGTCCAGGCGCCCCAGCCTCTTTTTTCTCCCGCCTGCGCGGGGCTTTTTTGCTCAATTGACAGCCCGCTTGCCGCCCCGAACGCGGCGTGAAGGCTGTCTTTTTTTATTTCAGGAGACGGTATGAACATAACCCCTGTAATCTTGGCGGCAGGCAAAGGTACACGGATGAAATCCGACCTCCCCAAACCTTTGCACCCCATCTGCGGAAAACCGATGCTCTGGCATGTGATGCGCGCGGTAACGGAAGCAACCCGCGAACCTCCCGTCCTCGTCGTCGGACACGGCGCGGAACAGGTACGCGAATTTGTCGGAGATGCAGCGCGGTTCGTCGTGCAGGAAGAACGCCTCGGCACCGGCCACGCCGTCCAGCAGACGGAATCGCTTTTGCGCGGGAAAACGGAATATCTCCTCGTCGTCAGCGCAGATATGCCCCTCCTCACCCCGGAAACCTTCCGAGCGCTCATCGAAACTCAGCAGAAAAACGAAGGCACGATTACCATGCTTTCTTTCATCTCCGATACGCCGCGGGGATTTGGACGCGTGATTCGCGACGAAAAAGGATTCGTCCAAGCCATCGTGGAAGAAGCCGACGCCACGCCCGAACAGCGAAAAATCCGCGAACTCAACGCGGGCGCGTACTGCTTTTCTGCCGAATGGCTTTGGGACGCGCTGAAACGCGTTCCCCTCTCCCCCAAAGGCGAATACTACCTTACCGATGTCATCGCGCTCGCCGTAGCGGATTCGCATCCCGTCCGCGCGTTGACTCTCGAAGACGCGTCCGAAGCCCTCGGAATCAACACCCGAATCCACCTCGCAGAAGCGGAAGCCGCGATGCGTCAACGCGTGAACCGCCGTCACATGCTCGCGGGGGTCACCATCGTAGACCCGCAAACGACCTATATCGAGATGGAAGTCCAAATCGGACGCGATACGGTTATCCTCCCCGGAACGATGCTGCATGGAAACACGACCATTGGAGAACGCTGCGAAATCGGTCCCAACGCCGTCCTCCGCGATACCCGCGTGGGAAATGACTGCCGCATTTTTCTTTCCGTCCTCGAATATGCAGCGGTGGAAAACCATGTAGAGATGGGGCCCTTCGTGCATCTGCGAAAAGGCGCGCATCTAATGGATAGAGTCCACATGGGCAATTTCGGCGAGGTAAAAAACTCCACGCTTGGGCCCGGCGTAAAAATGGGACATTTCTCTTATATCGGCGACGCGGTCATCGGCGCAGAGACGAATATCGGCGCAGGGACGATTACCTGCAACTACGACGGCGAACGCAAGCACAAAACCGAAATCGGAGAAGAAGTCTTCATCGGCAGCGATACCATGCTCGTCGCCCCGCTCAAAATCGGCGATAGGGCACGGACGGGCGCAGGGTCGGTCGTGACGAAAGATGTCAAAGCCGATACACTGGTCGTCGGCGTCCCCGCGCGGGCTATTCGAAATCTGAAAAACGAATAATTCAGGAGGCATGTGAACGCAACACTCTGGGGGCTTATCGCCCTTTTCTTGCTCTTTCCTTTCGATTTACTTATCGCGGCGACGCGCGTCGGATTGGTGAATGCGCGTCCATCCCGGTTGCAAAGCGAAGATTCCGCGCGAAGACAACGCACGCGGGCGCTGATGCAAAATCCCCGGCTCTACGCCAGTTTACGGCTGAGTCAGACTCTCGTCCGCTTTTCGATGGCGGTACTCGCCGCGAGCCTCGCGCTTTCGTTGACGAAAAAAGGCTGGAGCGTCCCTCTCGTCCTTCTCATACTCGGAGGGATACTCCTCCTTGCGGAATTTTCTATCGAGGGCGCGGCACGCCGAAATCCAGAATCGTGGGCGCTTCGGCTCACCGGATTCGGGCGCGCGCTCCTCATCCTTTTCACGCCATTCGTCCTTCTCCCGCTCCTCGCGCTTCGTCCGCAAAATACTCCTTCGCTCTACGCGCACGTCACCGAAGACGAACTCAAAAATTGGATTGAAGAAGAGGGCGAAGAAGGAAGCCTCGAACGCGAAGAACGCCGCATGATTTACGAAATCTTCCAATTCGGCGAGACAATGGCGCGCGAAATCATGGTGCCGCGCATAGATGTCCGCGCCCTCGACGCGAACACCTCCATCGCCGACGCGGCGCAAGTCTTTCTCGAATCCGGCTACTCCCGCCTTCCCGTTTACGAAAACACCATAGACAACATCTTAGGGCTTCTCTACGCGAAAGACCTTCTCCGCATCATGGCAACGCCCAACGAAGAGGCATCGCTCCGAGACCTACTGCGCCCCGCCTACTTCGTCCCCGAAACCAAAAAAGCCGATGACCTCCTTTCCGAAATGCAGGCGCAGCGAATCCACATGGCAATCGTCGTAGATGAATACGGCGGCGTCTCCGGGGTAGTGACGCTGGAAGACATCATCGAAGAAATTATTGGAGAAATTCAAGACGAATACGACCAAAGCGAAGAACTCCCCTATCAAATTCTTGATGAAAACGAATATCTCTTCCAGGGACGCATAGACTTGGATGACTTCGCCGAAATCGTAGGGATTCCGCTGCCGGATGCGGACGCGGACACCCTCGCCGGATTCCTCTACGAAAAACTTGGACGCGTCCCTCAGGGCGGCGAAACGCTCCAAACCGACGGCTTGATTCTAACCATCGAGCAAGTCGTCGCCCGAAGGATTCGCCGCGTGCGCGTCCGCCGGCTTTCTCCCGAAGAGGCAGAACATGACCCCCGCGAAAATTGACGGAAAAGAACTCCTCGCCCTCGCCAACGCCGCGAGAGCGCGCGCCTACGCTCCCTATTCGGGATACCGCGTCGGCGCAGCGCTCCTCGCCAAAAGTGGAAAAATCTATCTTGGCGTCAACGTTGAAAACGCCGCGTATCCCACCTCCATGTGCGCGGAGCGCGTCGCGCTCTTCAAAGCCGTCTCCGAAGGAGAACGGGATTTCGAAGCAATCGCCATTGCCACCGAAAACGGAGGCTCCCCCTGCGGCGCATGCCGACAAGCCCTCTCGGAATTCGGGTTGGACTTGCGCGTCTTCATCGGGAACGGTCAAGGGGAAATTCTCGAAGAAACGACTCTCCGCGCGCTCCTCCCCGGCGCATTTGGACCAGAAGATTTGCCGAAATGAGCGTCCCCCGTTCTCTCCGCGTCGAAGCGATTGTCCTTCGTCACCGCGAATGGGGGGAAGCGGATAGAATGCTCACCCTCTATACACGCACGCGCGGCAAACTCCGCGCTGTCGCCAAAGGCGCGCGGAAACCTCGGTCGCGCAAAGGCGGACATTTGCAGCCCTTCACGCGGATTCAAGCGCAATTGGCGCGCGGACGCGCGTTCTACCTCGTCACCCAAGCCGAAACGATGAACGCCTATCTGCCGCTGCGCGAGGATCTAACCCTCACCGGCTACGCCGCGTACCTCGTGGAATTACTCGACCGATTTACATGGGAAGAAGAATCTGCAAACGACGCGCTCTTCCGCCTCCTCGCCGTCAGCCTGGAACGCCTCGCACGCGGCGATGACGCGTGGCTCGTGACGCGGTATTACGAAATCCGCCTCCTCGATTTGCTGGGGTTTCGTCCACAATTATTTTCCTGTGTTCAATGCGGCGCGGAAATCGCCCCGGAAGACCAATTCTTTTCCCCCGCGCAAGGCGGAATCTTATGTCCGAAATGCGGAAAAACGGACGAAAGCGCCCATCCCGTTTCAATGGAAACCCTGAAATATCTCCGTCACTTTCAACGCAGCACTTACCCCAATGCGCGGCGAGCGCGCCCCGCAGAACGCGTGCGCGCTGAATCCGAAAACTTAATGCAAAATTACCTTACCTATCTCCTCGAACGAAGATTGAACACCCCCGAATTTTTGGACCTCGTCCGTTAGCGCCTACTCGACGAACGCGCCGTTCTTATAGTAGAGTTCCCCGTCTACCAAAATTTCCGCGTCCTCGCGCATATCACAAATCATATCCCAATGAATCGCGCTCTTGTTCTTCGAGCCGGTTTCGGGATAGCCCGCGCCGAGCGCCATGTGGAACGAGCCGCCGATTTTCTCGTCGAAGAGAATCTGCCCGGTGAAACGGTCAATCTCAAAATTCGTCCCGATGGCAAATTCGCCAAGATAGCGGGAACCGGCATCGGTTTCGAGCATTTTGAGCAAATACTCCTCGTTCTTATCGGCTTTGGCTTTGACAACCCGCCCGTCGCTAAAGGTGAGTTCCGCACCCTCGACCGCGACGCCATTGTAAATAGCGGGATAAGTGAAGCGCACCCATCCATTCGCAGAGTTCTCGACAGGTCCCGTAAAAATCTCTCCATCCGGCATATTGTGAACGCCATAAGAATTCAGGAAAGTGCGTCCGCGAATCGAAAGAGTCAAATCTACATTCGGACCTCGCAACACCACCTGACTCCCTCCCTGAATGCGTTCCAGCGCGGCTTGTTGTTTTTCGCGTACATCATTCCAAAATGCAATGGGGTCTTCCTCGTTCGCGTGGCACGCGCGGAAAACGAAATCCTCGTATTCGGCAAGACTCATTTCCGCATCCTGAGCATAGGCTTCGGTGGGATACAACGTCGTCACCCATTTGAAAATGCCTTTACCGCCGCGTTCCATTTGGGTCGCGATGATCTTTCCCATCGTCTGCCCACGCCGCTGCAATTTCTCGGAGGGAATTCCGGTCAATTCGCGGGTATTGGTTTTCGAATGAATCCGAATCCGCGACTCAAACTCCTCATACGCGAGTTTCAAGAAAGCGGGCACATAATCCAATTGCGCATCGCCCGCGTACGTCAAATACAACACCTCTTCGCCGGGGAAAGAAATCAACGGCTGAGGAATGCCTCCTTTTTCCAAAATCAAACGGTACAATTCTCGTACCAACGGCTCAGCAACCGTAGAAGCCTCGATAAGCACCCTGTCTCCCGGCTGAATACGGGCGGAATGTTCCACAAGGATTTTTGCAAAACGATGAATTCGAATATCCACGTACACACTCCTTCCTGAAGTACCCCGATTATAACATTGCTTTCTGGTATACTCCCCTCGCATTTTTTCAAAGAGAGAAAAAAATGAAACAACTCCTTCAAAATCTCAAAGACGGAAAAGCCGTCGTCCTGGATGTCCCCGCCCCTACGCCCCTCGCGGGACAAGCCCTCGTTCGTACCGCCGCGTCCCTCGTCTCTGCGGGAACCGAGCGCATGGTCGTCTCGTTTGCCGAAAAATCCCTCCTCGGCAAAGCCCGTTCCCGTCCCGATTTGGCGCGTCAGGTCATCGAAAAAGCCCGCCGCGAAGGTGCGTTGCCCACCCTGCGCGCCGCGTTCAATCGCCTCGATGAACCGATGGCGCTGGGATATTCCTCGGCAGGCGTCATCGTGCGCCTCGGCGAAGGCATGGAAGGATTTCACGTCGGGCAACGCGTCGCCTGCGCGGGCGGAGGCTATGCCGTCCACGCGGAATACGCGGCGGTACCGCGTGCGCTCCTCACCCCTCTCCCCGATTCGGTAGATTTCGAAACCGCCGCGTTCACCACACTAGGCGCAATCGCCCTGCATGGCTTCCGCCTCGCGGAACCACAACTCGGAGAGACGATAGCAGTAATTGGATTAGGATTATTAGGATTATTGACCATTCAAATCGCCGCCGCAGCGGGATGCCGCGTCCTCGGCATTGACATCGCCCCGGACAGAGTCCAGCGAGCCTCCGCCCTCGGACATCAGGCCTGCTCCCGCCAAGACGCGGAATCCGCCGCCCAAGCCTTTACCGCCAATCGCGGCTTCGACGCGGTACTCATCTGCGCCGACACCCCTTCCGAAGACCCTGTCGCCCTCGCGGGCGCCCTCGCGCGGGACAGGGGACGAGTCGTCGCCGTCGGCGCGGTAGGCTTGACCCTGCCGAGAAAAATCTACTACGAAAAAGAACTCTCGTTCATCAACTCCCGCTCCTACGGGCCCGGACGATACGACTCATCCTACGAAGAAGAGGGACACGATTACCCTCTCGGCTACGTCCGCTGGACGGAGGGACGAAACTTCGAGGCAATGGTCGAACTCTTCGCATCGGGGAAGGTGAAAACCGCGCCCCTCGTGACGCACCGAATCCCCATCGAGCGCGCCGCCGAAGCCTACGAAGTGATTACAGGAAAACGAAAAGAACCTTTCTTAGGGGTTTTGCTCACCTACCCCTCCGAACAAAAATCCGCGCCGAAAACGCGTATCCCCTTTTCGCGGAATCATCCGCCAGAAGAGGCTCCATGCCGTCTGGGAGTCATCGGCGCGGGACTTTTCGCCAACGCGACCCTTCTTCCCGCGCTGACGAAGGTCCAAGGGATTTCCCTCATCGGGATTGCCTCTCGCGGCGGACTTCACGCCGCGCACAGCGCGAAGAAATTCGGATTTGCCTACGCCGCCTCGAACGCGGAGGAAATCCTAAACGATGAAAGCATCAACACCGTTGCGATTCTCACCCGTCACGATGAACACACGTCCCTTTTGCTCCGCGCCCTGCGCGCGGGAAAGCGCGTTCTGGTCGAAAAGCCTCTTGCCATTTCCCCGGAAGAATTGGACGAACTCGAAACCTACCTCTCGGAAAACGAATCGACGCCGATGTTTTCAGTGGGGTTCAACCGCCGCTTCGCGCCGCTCGCGCAGAAACTCGCCGCGTTCTTCGAGGGACGCGCAGAGCCGCTTTCGGTACATTACCGCGTCAACGCGGGGTATCTGCCGCTGAATCATTGGCTCCACGACCCGAAACAAGGCGGCGGACGAATCATCGGCGAAGGATGTCATTTCATAGATTTCGCGGCGTTTCTCGCGGGTGCGCCGCCCGTATCGGTCTTCGCCCGCGCCTTGCCGGATGGCGGAAAATACCGCGAGGATAATGTGTCCATGTCCTTTGCTTTCCCCGACGGTTCGTTCGCGACCATCGAATACCTCGCAAACGGGGATAAATCCTATCCCAAAGAGCGCGTGGAGGTCTTCTGCGGCGGAAAAATCGCGGTGCTGGAGGATTTTCGCCGTTTGGAGGTCATTGCCAACGGACGCCGAAAAACGTACACAATGGCGCAAGATAAAGGCTGGCGCAGCGAATGGGAAAGTTTCGTCCGCGCGAGTCAGCAGGGCGGCGCGCCGCCTATTCCGTATGACCATCTTTTCGGCGTGACCCGCGCCTCGTTTGCGGCGGTACGTTCTTTGCGCGAAAAGCAGGAAATTTTCCTCTAGCCGCGTGCTTTACGAAGCCATCCCACGAGGACGAAAATCAGCGCGAGGAGGATGAGGGTAAATTTCAACGATGCGCAAAACGCCGCAAGCGCCGCGCAAACGGCGGTCGCTTTTCCGGTGAGAATACGCCACAAAGCGATATTTTCCACCGCGTCGAATCCCGCCGCCGCGAATGCGGCCCATGCGACACGCGGCGCGAACGCGGCGAATTTCCCTCCGTGTTTCTCGCCGACGAGGAGCGCGGCAAGCGCGAAGGTCAGCGCGTACGAGACCATGAAGAGATAATCTATCCCCAAGCCAAACGCCGCGTAGATACGCGCGAGCGAATCCCATGCCGAGACAATTGACGCAGCGGTGACCGCGCTCCCCGCCAATTCGAACGAAACGATGCCGGCAGGGGAAACGGGAGTCTTTAGCGGGGAATCCAATGCCTGAAAAACGAGGAGCAGGACGAGGGTCAACGCGAGGAGGATGCGAAACAACGGGATTCGCTTTTCTTCTGGAATCCATTGGAGGGGATGAATCATCTTTTATCCTTT
>CAZDGZ010000072.1:0-5914 GCA_964505165.1 uncultured Anaerolineaceae bacterium
GTATCGAGGGCAGCGAGTAAAACCGGCGAGTCTTCTTTCCCGCAAAGGGGATGTATAGATTCGCGAGCGTGTGCTCTCCCCGGTCCTCTTATTCTCCTCGCAAATAATCGCGGAGTGCGTCGGCGGGGAGGGTTTCGCGGGTTAGGACGGCTTCGACCGGGAAGCGCGAGATGAGTTGCTGGCGGCTCTTTTCTCCCATACGGCGGGCGAGGAAGGTTTTGCAGTCTGCAAGAAGGGCGGCAATTCGGTTCGGGTCGTCGTGGTGTTCGTGTTTCTCCCCTTTTTTGTAGCCGTAGGGGTTGGGACGTGCTTCCACGAATACGCCGTTTGTGTCGTAAATGTGGAATTGCGGGGACATGCCGAAATGTCCGTTCCACATTTTCGTTCCGGTTTCATCTACGCCGAGGGCGATGTATTTTCGCATGGGTCCTCCTCTTGAGTTAGATTCGCTCTCTTTCGACGAAATACATTTCCACTTCGCCTTTGTGTTTGGCAGAGACAACGCCTCGATATTTACATTCGAATTTATCTCGGATGAGTTCGTAGGTGGTCCGAGAAATGTTGATTTTTCCGACCTCTCCCGAAGATTCCATCCGCGCAGCCATCACGACAGTATCGCCCCAAACATCGTAGGCGTATTTCTTCTGTCCCACAACCCCGGCGACGACGGGACCGCTGCTGATGCCGATTCGGATGTCCCAATAGCGCAATCCTTGTTTTCGGCGTGTTTCTTTCTCCTGTTCCACGAAACGGAGAATGTCTAATGCGGCGCGTACGATGTCTTCCGCGTGCGTTTTGCTGGGCTGCGGAAGTCCGCTGGCGCACATATAACTGTCGCCAATGGTTTTGAGTTTTTCGATGTGGTGTTTTTCGATGATGTCGTCGAACGCGGAGAAATAGTAGGCGACGAGGTCAATCAATTCCTGAGGGGAAATTCGTTCTGCCGTCGCGGTGAAATTTTTGAAGTCCGCGAAGAGGATAGACGCCTCTTCGAAGAGTGCGGGAGTGACTTTCCCTGTTCGTTTGATTTCCTCCGCCACCTGTTCGGGGAGGATGTTTCGCAAGAGAGCATCGGTGCGTTCCTGCTCTTTGCGGAGGGAGGCTTCGATGGCTTTTCGGTCGCTGATATCTTCTTTGACGGCGAGGTAGTGGGTGGTTTCCCCTTTTTTATTGAAGATGGGGGAGATGGTCGCGGATTCCCAATAGAGTTCGCCGTTTTTTCGGCGATTGAGTATTTCGCCGTGCCATACTTTGCCCTCGGTGATGGTTTTCCAAAGGGTTTCGTAAAACTCGCGTGGATGTTTGCCGGAGTTGAGGAGGTTGACATTTTTCCCGATGGCTTCTTCGGGCGTGTATCCGGTGATGCGCGTGAACGCAGGATTGACGAACTCGATGATGCCTTGCAAGTCGGTAATGATGATGGCATGTCCGCTTTGTTCGGCCGCGCGGGCGAGTTTTCGGCGTTCTTCTTCGATTTGTTTCCGCTCGGTGACGTCTTGTTTGATGGCGATGAAGTGCGTGATGTTTCCCTCTGCGTCGCGGGTGGGAGTGATGGTTTGTTCCTCAAAGTAAAACGTTGCGTCTTTGCGGCGGTTGATGATTTCGCCATGCCAGGATTTTCCCGCGAGGATAGTATCCCAGAGATTCTTATAAAATTCTTGGGAGTGCTTGCCGGATTTAAGGATGCGCGGATTTCTGCCGATGACTTCTTGGACTTCGTAGCCGGTGAGGCGAGAATATGCCGGATTCGCCCAGGTGATATTTCCGTCTTTGTCTGTGATGACGATACCGTTCGCGCTGGCTTCGAGCGCGGCGGATTGCAGCCGCATGATTTCTTCCGCGTGTTTGGTTCGCAAAATCGCGCCGAATTGTTTCGCGGCAGTCGAAATCAATTCGATGACTTCCTTGTCTTCCTCGCGGGCTTGGTCCATATAGAAGACGAGAACCGCGACGACTTCTTCTCCTGCAATGACGGGGATGCCGAGCGCGGCCTTTAGGTTTGCTTTAATAGCGTAATCTACGCGGAAGTAGATTTCGACTCCGAGCGTTGAAATATCTCTTTGCCATTCCGGTTGACGGGAAATCCATACGCGCCCCGGCAATCCCATATTTGGGACGACCTTGTGCGTTTGGCTGATTTCGTCGAAGGGCTTTAGCAGCGCCTCTTGTTCTTTTCGATAATAACTAACGCCACTGTTGACGAGGTATTTTCCCGTTTCGTGGGGAATCCAGGCTTCCCCGAAAATCCATCCCGTATATTCAACGATGAGTTCCAGAGTTTTGTGAAGCGCGCTGGATAAGTTGGGGGTTGCGCTGATTTCGTGGACGATGACGGTAATCAGGCGGAGCGCGGCTTCCTGTCGTTTTCGCTGGGTGATGTCATGCCAGAAGACGAGCCATCCGAAACGTCTCCCAAGGCGTCCGCGTGTTTCCAAGATTCGAATTTCGTAACTCCGAGTGCCGAAGTTTGGCGTGTTTAGGAGAACATCCAGCGTCGTATTGTGCCGAAGCGATTTCCATAGGGAATTTAGATTGGGAAACGCGGCGAGTGTCGCTTCGATAGGCTTGCCGATAACCTCCGCCTGAGTTTTGCCGATGATTTTTTGTGCGATGAGATTGATATCAATGATGCGCCGTTGCGTATCGAGTGCGATAAATCCATCGTTCATGTTCTCGATAATGGCGCTGGCGGAGATGGGCATCAAGTCCATGATGCGGTAGCGGAAGACGCCCCACGCGACGAGAATCCCGTTTATTGCGAAGGTGACGGGAGAGGGGTCAATGTTATAAGGGGTGAGATGCAGGATGTAGAGGAAATTTCCGAGCCATGTGAAACCGGCTGCTATGAGCAGGAAGATGATTTGCCGCCGGTAGAATGCGGCAGAGCGAGTCAGCGCGATGATCAGCCATACCGCCGTGAAAACGAAAATACCGTAGATATAGGCGATATTGATCCACCACCAGATGCCCGGCGTAAAGGTGAGCGTATTGAACGGCGCCCCTTGCGAAAGCGCAGGAGAACGCCAGAGAAGTTGATGATACTCATTCGTCCATGCGAGAATCAACGTGATGGTTGGGATGAGGTAGAGCGGCGCGGCGTTTCGCGGCGTAATCCATCTTCGTTGTCCCGTGTAAATCAATGTCAAAAAGAACCACGAGGTTACAAGAGCGAGAACGCCGATGTATTCGATTTTCGAGAAAAGCAGCGTTTGAGAGAGGGAACGACTCGAGAGTTCCAGTCCGTAGAAAAAGAACCAGATGAACGCGCCGAGCATGAACGAGATAAACCATTTTGCGCCAGGGTCATTTCGGCGACGCCATCCCCAAATGGAGAGCGTGATGGAAATGAAAGCCGAGACGAAGACGGGAATAGCGTAGGGGGTGTAATGAAGGCTCACAAGATGACCTATTCTTCCATGATGATAGATACAAACAGCTTTCGCCCAGTGGAAAATTTTTAAAGTGCTGCGAAAGCAGATGAATTCTACCGCATTTAGAGAGAAACGCGGAGTATTTTTATGGAATTTAAATAAAACGAAACAGGACGGGACTTGCGCCCCGCCCTGTAAAGAAAACCCTGGATTGGGTGTGTCGTTTCGCCGCGTTATGCTTTCGCGTTTTGGAGGGCGCGCCAAACGCGTTCCGGCGTGAAGGGAAGTTCGTGTATCCACACGCCGGTGGCGTTGTGAATGGCGCTTGCCATCGCGGGGGCGACGCCGTCAATCGAGATTTCCGCCACCGATTTCGCCCCGAAGGGACCGCTCGGTTCGTCCGTCTGGACGAAGATGACATCGGAGGGGGGCATTTCTCCCGCTTTGTAGATGTGGTAGTCGCCGAAGCGGGCGTTGACCATGCGCCCTTTTTCGTCGTAAATCATTTCTTCGCAGAGGGCGAAGCCCAGCGCCTGCGAGAGACCGCCTTCCACCTGCCCGGAGGCAGTGACGGGGTTGATGATGCGCCCGCTATCCACGACCATCAGGAGGCGTTCCGGCGTGATGACGCCGGTTTCGGTGTCGAGGCTGATTTCGACGAATTGCGCGCCAACCGGCGGCGGACTCTCGTAACTCATGTGCGAAGCCGTCGCCATGATTTGATGCTGGTTCATCTGATGGAGGCTGCTCAGCGCCACTTCGGAGTAGGTCAGCGTGCGCCCGTCGGGAGCGAGGACTTTGCTGTGTTCCAGTTTCAGCGCCTCGGGGGAGACATCGCCGAACATGGCGGCGGCGTGTTCGCGGATTTGTTTCGCCACCTCCAGCGCGGCTTTTCGCACTGCGCCGCCGCTGATGTAGGTGGT
Source organism: uncultured Anaerolineaceae bacterium (assembly GCA_964505165.1). Lineage (GTDB taxonomy): Bacteria > Chloroflexota > Anaerolineae > Anaerolineales > Villigracilaceae > CAZDGZ01. The sequence goes on from CAZDGZ010000072.1 coordinate 4,295, forward strand.
GGAACTGGCGTATGCGCCCGTATCGAAGGGGGTGAAGTCGGTATCCGAGGAGTAGACGATGAAGTCTTCCACCGGCGCGTGGAGGGCTTCGGCGGCGATTTGCGCCAGGATGGTGTCGGAGCCGGTGCCGATGTCGGTTGCGCCGATGAGCAGGTTGAACGAGCCGTCATCGTTCATTTTGATGGTGGCGGCTGCCATATCCAGCCCGGCGACGCCGCTGCCGTGCATCACGACCGCCACGCCGATGCCCTTGCGGATGCGTCCGGTTTGCTTGCGGTAGGCTTCGCGTTTGGCGTAGAAATCGGTGGCTTTGACGCCCACTTCCACGCAGCGTTCCAGCGCGTTGGTGTTCATTGTCTGCTCGAAGCCCTCGCGTCCTTCGCCAAGTTGCTTTGCCAGATACATCGGCTCGCCGACCTTGAGCCAGTTCTTGCGTTTGAATTCGAGAACGTCCATGCCCAGAGACTCGGCGATTTGCTCCATCAGGATTTCCATGCCGAAGAGTTCCTGCATGGTTCCGTAGCCCCGGAAGGCGCCCGGCGTGGGTTTGGTGGTATAGACCACGTCGCAATCGAAACGCGCGTTGGGGGCGTTGTAAATCGTCAGCCCTTTGAAGCCGCCGACCATCTGGACGGTCAGCCCGTGCGTGCCGTATGCGCCCGTATCGCCGATGAGGTAGAGGTCGGTGGCGGTGACTTTATCCCCTTTGACGCCGATGCGGTAGCGCATGATGTGCGCGTGGCGGCTGCGCGAGGCGATGAATTCCTGCTCGCGGGTGTATTCCATGCGGACGGGTTTGCCGGTGGCAATCGTCAGCAGGGAGCAGAGGTCTTCGAGGATGAGTTCCTGCTTGTTGCCGAACCCGCCGCCCAACCGGGGCTTGATGACGCGAATCCGTTTGACGGGCAGCCCGATGAGCGGGGCGACCATGCGCCGAATGTGGAAGGGAACCTGCGTGCTGGAGCGGATGACCAGCCTGTCGTCTTCGTCGAACCAGGTGATGCAGACATGCGGCTCGATGTTGGCTTGGTGCTGCTGCTGGGTGCGGAATTCGCCCTCGAAGACGTGGTCGGCTTCGGCGAAGGCTTTCTCCACGTCGCCGACTTCGCCGTGCAGGTGGTGGACGATGTTGTGCGCCGCGTCGTGGATGCCTTCGGTGTCCTCCTCGTCGTGGACGACGGGCGCGCCGTCTTTCATGGCTTCGATGGGGTCGAGGACGGGCGGGAGGACTTCGTAGTCCACTTTGATGAGGCGCAGGGCTTTGCGCGCGATTTCCAGTGTATCGGCGGCGACGACGGCGACTCTGTCTCCGACGTGGCGCACTTTGTTGTCGAGGGATACCTGGTCGTAAGGCGGCGGGTTGGGATGCGATTGCCCGCCGGAGGCGTATTTGACGCGTTTCACGTTCTTGTAGGTCAGCACGGCGCGGACGCCGGGGAGGGCTTCAGCGGCGCTGGTATCAATGTCGCGGATGCGGGCATGAGCGTGCGGGCTGGTGAGCAGCGCGCCGTAGAGCATCCCGTCGAGTTTGATGTCGTCGGTAAAGACGGGGCGGCCCTTTGCCAGTTTCACCGCGTCCACTTTTCGCTGAGGCTTGCCGACGAATTCCACCGGCGGCAT
>CAZDGZ010000072.1:6014-10230 GCA_964505165.1 uncultured Anaerolineaceae bacterium
AAATCACGCAAGACGGTGAGGAGGTTGACGTTCTTTTTGACGGAAACGGAGTGTTCTTCTCCGTTGATGTGGAGGGTGATTTCGAAGGGGCTGCTCATGCGGAGGCTCCTTTCTTCGCGTCTTCAAGCGCGCGGCGGAGGACGACTTCTGCCATTGCGCGGCGGTATTCTGCGGAGCCGCGAAAATCGCCGACGGGAGAGAGTTCCGCGGCGGTCTCGCGGGCAAAGGTTTCGATGTCTTCGGCGTTCAGCGTTTTCCCGATGAGGGACTCAGCCTGCGGGATGGCAGTGAACGCGTTGCGGGAGACGCCCGTCATGGCGATTTTCGCTTGCCGGACGGTTTCGCCTTCCCAATCTACGACGACGGCGGCGAAAACGATGGGGCGGTCTGCCGGCGTGATGCTGACGTGCGACTCGCCCCATGTGCGGGTTTTCGTTTTCATTGGGATGTGCAGGACGTCAATTTCTTTGACGTTGCCGCTTGTCCGCGAAAGAAACGCGCTCGCGGCGAGTTCGGAGTCGTCTTTCATCAGGAGCGCCGCGTCCCACGCGTAGAGGGCGGCGAGCCAAGGGGCGACGGCGGGAGAGGGGCGAAGTGATTCCGAGACGGTGGTCTCGTTGCGTATCTGCCAGGTAATTTCGCCGGTCTTGAGTGCGGTTTGCAGGAGGCGCGGTGCGCGCGGCGTATCCACGAGAACTTGGACGGGCGCATCCGCATCCACGACCAGGACCTGCCCTTTTTTCGGGAGGCTGGCGACCATGACCGGGATGGGTTGAGAATCGGTTAGGGGCATCGGTATCTCCAAAAGTGAGTTGGGTTGTCTGACAAATTTTCCCTATTATATTCCAAAATAAAAACTTCCGACCTCGCGATCGGAAGTTTTTTCGTCAAGATGTTGCGGTTATTTGATTTCCGGCGCGGGCGCTTTGGAGCGCATGATTGCCCACGTCAGTATGGCGAGGAGGATGACGACGGTCACCCAAACGCCGACTTTCGCTCCGCCGGAGGCTTTTGCATATTGTACGACGATGGGGGCGATGATGACCGAAACGAGGTTCACTACCTTGATCATCGGGTTCAAGGCGGGACCTGCGGTATCTTTCATCGGGTCGCCGACCGTGTCGCCCACGACGCTGGCTTTGTGGCGTTCGGAGCCTTTGCCGGTGTTGTTCGCGGGGTCTTTCGGTTCGTCTTCGATGAGTTTCTTCGCGTTGTCCCATGCGCCGCCGGTGTTGTTCATGAAGACGGCGAGGAGTTGCCCGGAGAGGATGATGCCCGCGAGGAAACCGCCCAGGGCTTCCACCTGAAGGAGCAGTCCGACGACAATCGGCGTGACGACGCCCAAAGTTGCCAGAGAGACGAGTTCTTTCTGCGCCGCCGTCGTGGAGATGGAGACCGCTTTGCGGTAATCGGGTTTGACTTTGCCTTCGAGGACGCCCAATTTGAATTGACGGCGGGCTTCCTGAACGATGAGCGCCGCCGCACGGCTGACGGCCTGAATGGCGAAGGAGGAGAAGAGCCAGGGCAGCGCGCCGCCGATGAGCATGCCGACGAAGACTTGCGGGATATCCACGCGGATTCCGAGAGTCTTGATTTGCTGCGCCAGCGGGATTCCCATCGTCTCTTGTGCGTGACTTACGTCTACGAGGTAGGAGCCGAAGAGCGCGACTGCCGCGATGACCGCGGACCCGATGGCGACGCCTTTTGTAATGGCTTTGGTCGTGTTGCCGACCGCGTCCAAGTCTGCCATGATTTGCTGCGCCGCTTCGGTTTCGGGCGTGGGGTTTTCAGACCATGCCATTTCGCCAATGCCGTTTGCGTTGTCGGCGATGGGCCCGAAGGAGTCCATTGCGACGTTGTTGCCGGTGAGGGTGAGCATGCCGATACCGGTCATGGCGACGCCGTAGAGGATGAAGGTGACTTTGTCCGCGTCGGCGATGCCGGGGATCGTGCCGAAGATGGCAATCGAGGCGACGATGGTCAACGCGATGACGATGATCGCCCACACGGAGGATTCGTAGCCGCTTGCGATTCCTTGCAAAATCAGGGTGGCGGTTCCGGTGTCCGCGCTCTTCTTGATGTCTTTGACCGGACCTTTTTCGGTACCGGTGAAGTATTCGGTGAGCCGGTCAATGAGAATGGCGAGGACGACGCCGACCGCAACTGCCATTGGCGTGCGCCACCATCCGCCGAGCGCGTTCATTTCAGGCGAGTTCAGGTAGAGATAGCCCGCGCCGAAGAAGAGAATGGCGGAAATTGCGGCGGAGGAAAGGAAGCCTTTGAAGATGGCGCCCATTGCGTCGCCGCCTTCGCCCTGTGCATCGCCGCGCACGAGATAGGTGCCGATGATGGAGGAAAGGACGCCGATGCCGCGCACGATGAGCGGGAAGATAATCCACTCCAACTGGTCGGTGATGTGCCAGAGCGCAAGCCCCAAAATCAAGCCTGCGACGATGGTGACTTCGTAGGATTCGAAGATGTCGGCAGCCATACCGGCGCAGTCGCCCACGTTGTCGCCGACGAGGTCCGCGACGACGGCGGGGTTGCGCGGGTCGTCTTCGGGGATGTCGTTCTCGACTTTGCCGACGAGGTCTGCGCCGACGTCCGCCGCTTTGGTGTAGATGCCGCCGCCGACTCGCATGAAGAGCGCGAGGAGCGTGCCGCCAAAGCCGAAGCCGAGAAGCGCATCCGGTGCCGCGACGCCCAGGATAATGAAGATGAGCGTGCCGCCGAAGAGTCCGAGTCCGTCGGTCAGCATGCCGGTGATGGTGCCCGCGCGGTACGCGATGCGGAGCGCGTCGCTAAACGAATGGCGCGCCGCCGCAGCAACGCGGACATTCCCTTGCACTGCCATTCGCATCCCGATTTGTCCGACGGAGAGCGAAAAACCTGCGCCCATGACGAACGCGAGGGCGCGAGCCAAGCCGATAATCAACCGAACTTGCGCTTCGCTCTTTCCGGCAAATCGTATCATGGCTTCTTGAGAAGGCGGTACGATGTATACCGAGAAGAATAAAGCCACCGTCAGGATCCCAATGAAGGGAAGGATGGTTTTGAGTTGCTGCTGCAAATAGGCATCTGCGCCATCGCGAATCCATCCCCAGACTTCTTGCATTTTTTCCGTGCCTTTGTCTTCTCGCAGAATTTGCGAGCGAAGGAAAATGGCATAGAGAAGCCCGAGGATGGCGATGCCGAGGACGCCCCAAATGGCAGCCGCCTCCAGTGTTGTGAGTCCTTGCATGACGTACATAAGATTCTGGTCCTCCCGCGTAGAGATATGAAAAATTTTTTTCAACCTGAGTTGCGGATAAATGCAGAGGGGTGAAAGAGTCAGAAATTCTTTGCCGATAGTGTCGGCGTGGAAGGGATGTCTCGATATCCGCAGTTATCTGAATCTCAGGTTTCTTAAATAAATTTAGGCGTGAACGCGCCTAAATTTTCAGCAAAGCCGATTGTACAGGGACGCCGCGAATGTGTCAAGAAATGCGGCGGCGCGCTTTAGCGCTGCAAGAAGGAGATGAGCGCGCCGAATGCGCCGACGAGCCCAAGCCCGAAGATGATGAGTCCCATTGGGACGCGTCCTGTGTTCGCCGATTCGTCTTGGAATTGGACGGCTTCCATCGGCGGAGGCGGCGTAAAGGTGGGCAGGCGGGTGGGAGTCTGCGGAACGTCGAACGCGGCGGCAAGCGTGGGATCAATGGTCGGCGTCGCGAGGGGCGTCGGCGTCGGCGGCGGATCTACGACGGGGAGGTATTCTTGCGCGGTCAGCGAGACGTTGGGGGCGTAGACCCATCCCACATTCCCCGGCGCTCCCTGGTAGGCAATCATAATCCAGTCGCCGCCTGGAGAACGTCCCAGGGCGGGCGCGGTTTGTCCCGTGAGAAGAACTCCGACGCGCGGGTAGAAATACGAACTTGGCCCGGAGCGCACGTTGACGAAATCCTGGTCGAGGTTGACGGTGATGAAGGGCCCGACGGGCGTCCCCGTGACGGTGGGGATGGAGCCGGTCGGCTGCTGCGCGAGGACGGGCATTTGCCGCGTCGGCGCGAGGAGGTTGAGCAGGAAAATTCCCAGCGCAAGTCCGCTCCATGCGAGGGCTTTGGCGAGTGTTTTCGAGGAAAGGTTTTTCACGAGGTTTCTCTGTGTGCCTGAGTTTCGCGGGCGAGGGACGCCCGCGCGGAGGCGATTATAATCGAAAGTTCGGTGGTTTCGTTTG
>CAZDGZ010000073.1:0-10110 GCA_964505165.1 uncultured Anaerolineaceae bacterium
ATCGCAGCCATTTTCGCAGCGCGCGGAGACGCGGCGCATTGGCGGCTTCGGCGGCATCTTCCTCCAAATCATGCGTTTCCTGAACGATTCGTTCTGCAAGCAAAAGTCCCCAATTTTGCAATTCCGATGCAGCGGAGGAATCCAATCCCTCGATGAGGGCTTCATTCCCCAGAATTTCTTCCGCCGCGCGGCGCAGGCGTTCCGGTACGAAAGACACGATTGAGTCGCTCCTTAAAGAAAAATTTTTCAGGCTAACCCTGAGTTGCGTTTCTTGTCTGAAACCGATGTTATTCTACCATCAAGGGAGAGAATCGAAATCTTTCGGTTCGCCTAAAGGAAAGCGTTTCGTGCTTCGGTCGAGACGCTTCAGCATCCCCAGCAAGACCGCGCCGTTTCCGACCTCGACGAAATGGGTAACGCCCTCCGAAAGCATTCGGCGCATCGTCTCCGTCCAGCGGACTCGGGAGGTGAGTTGGGCTTCCAAATCCGCGCGAATATCTTCCTCGGAACGAAGCGGCGCGGCGCTCACATTTCCAAGAACGGGAATTTTCGGCGCGGAAATCGAAACGGACTGCAACGCGGCTCGAAATTCTTCCTCTGCCGCAGCCATCAACGCGGAATGCGCCGCGATGCTTACCGCGAGAGGAACGACGCGACGCGCCCCCGCAGATTTCGCTTTGTCCATCGCGCGGGAAAGCGCGGGAGCCGCGCCCGAAATGACAACCTGTCCGGGACAATTATCATTTGCAACCTGAACGGGTTCCCCCTCCGCGCTCGCGTCGCTGCAAATTTCTTCCAGAACAGAAATTTCCAATCCTAAAATCGCCGCCATCCCGCCGGGTGCGCGTTCTCCCGCGCGTTTCATCGCTTCGCCGCGTCGCCGGACGAGACGAAGCCCTTCCTCGAAGGAGAGCGCATCCGCCGCGACGAGCGCGGTCAATTCGCCGAGAGAATGTCCCGAAACGAGACGAGGCTGGAACTCCGGGAAGCGCGAGGCGAAAACCCGCAGCGCAGCGATAGAATGGACGAAGAGCGCGGGCTGGGTGTTTACGGTATCGTTCAATTCCGATTCAGGACCTTCCCACATGACGCGGGAGAGAGGGAAGCCCAAAATCTCATCGGCATCCTGAAAGACACGGCGCGCGAGGTCGAAGGTTTCGGCTAACGCGCGTCCCATACCAAGTGATTGTGAACCTTGTCCGGGGAAAAGAAAAGCGGTTTCGTTCTGTGGAAGAGTCATCGTTTTTTCTCCTATGCCCCCTTAAACACAAACAGACCGCAGGGGTCACGGTCTGCTGTGGAGGTCTATTTGGATTCTTTTTCGATTTCGATAACCTCGCGTCCCTGATAAAATCCGCAATTCGGGCAAACGGTATGCGGAAGGCGCATCGCGCCGCAATTGGGGCACACAACGAGGTTTTTCGCCTTCAAGGCGTCGTGCGCACGACGGCGGTCACGGCGTCCTTTGGATACTTTTCGTTTTGGAAGAGGGGGCATCGCGTTCTCCTTACAATCTATCGAGAAAATCTCGGTGGGTTCTGTGAAACAAGCGGGCTGATTATAGCGGGGTTAACCAGTGACGTCAAGCCCGAAGTGTTGTACAATGCGGACATGGAAGTGAAAATTGCCGTCGCGAAAATCAACAAATACGCCGTCTCCGAGAGCGGAGACACATTAGAGGTCATCGAGCGTCCGAACGGCGGGCTTTCTGTCGTTCTTGCCGATGGGCAGACCTCCGGCAAAGGTGCGAAAGCCGTTTCGATGATGGTGGTTCGGCAGGTCATCAGCCTCCTCGCAGAAGGGGTGAGGGACGGCGCTGCCGCGAGAGCCGCGTCGGATTTGCTGTATACGGAAAAGAACGGGAAGGTTTCCTCCACGTTGAATATCATCTCCGTAGATTTGCAGACCGGCACCCTTGTTCTCACTCGAAACAATCCCGCCCCTGTGTATCTCTGCCGAGGCGATTCCATCAATCGGCTTGATTCCAAGAGTTCTCCTATCGGCGTTGCGAGGAACATTCGCCCGGTCATCAGCGAGATTGGCATCGAAGCCGGATTGACCGTCATCGTCTACACCGACGGGTTGACTCACGCGGGAAAGCGGCGCGGGCAGCCAATGGACATCGGCGCTGCCATTCAGGCGCTTCTCGAAGAGCAAACTCCCTCGCCGCAAGACATCGCGGATACGCTCCTCGCACACGCCATGCACCTGGACGATAACCGTCCCGCGGATGACATCAGCGTGGTGGCGGTGCGGGTGAACGCCAATCAGGGAGATTTGGTTCGACGGATGAGCGTCCGCCTGCCCATCCGCTAACCCAGTTCAGGAGGCGATATGACGCCTTCGACCAAAGACCTTCTCATCGGCGTTGTCGGGCCTTGCGCGGCGGGGAAATCTACCCTCGTCGAATATCTGAACGCGCACGGCTACCGCGCGCGGCATATCGCGCAGGAACATTCTTTCGTCCAAGAGATGTGGCGCAAAATCACGAATCCCGATGTGCTCATCTTCTTGCAGGTCTCTTATCCCGTTTCGATGAAACGCCGCAAAATGGACTGGAGCGAAAAAGACTACGCCGAACAGCAGCGCCGTCTCCGCCACGCGCGGGAACACGCGGATTTATACCTCGATACCGATTCGCTCCGCATCGAGGAAGTCCGAGAAAAAGTGCTGAAATTTTTGGAAACGTTGTAGACGCGGAACATTTCTTCAACCCTCGCCCGTGATTTTCCCGACTGTCGGATGACCCAAACGCGAATTCTGCATATTAAAAGGAAAAAACCGCCCTTGACCATCTCCCGTTTCCACGCTAAAATCGGACGGCTTTTGGGAGTACCATGTTTGATACCTTAACCGAGAGACTCAACCAGGTTTTCACTCAACTGCGGCGGCGAGGTAAACTCTCCGCCGCTGATGTTGACGCGGCAATCCGCGAGGTGCGCCTCGCGCTCCTCGAAGCGGATGTACATTACAGCGTAGTCAAAACCTTCACCGCACGCGTGCGAGAACGCGCGGTCGGCTCGGAAATCAACAAAGCGCTCAACCCCGGACAGCAAGTCATCAAAATCGTCCACGAGACGCTCATCGAAATTCTTGGCGACCCCGCGCCCCTCTCGCTCACCGGAGCAAAACCCCGCGTCATCATGCTCGTCGGGCTTCAAGGCGCAGGGAAAACCACCGCCGCAGGAAAACTCGCGCGTCTGCTGCGCTCACGCGGCGAAAGAGTCCTTCTCGCCGCCGGAGACCCCTACCGCCCCGCAGCCGTGCAGCAATTACAACGCCTCGGCGAAATGCTGGATGTCCCCGTCTTCGCGAAAGAAGGCATCGCACCGCCGAAACTCGCCGCGCAAGCCCTCTCGCATGCACAAAAAGGCGGGTACTCCGTCCTCATCATAGACACAGCAGGGCGTTCACAACTCGACGACGCGTTGATGGACGAACTCCGCGCCATCTCGAAGAAAGTTTCGCCTGTCGAAACCCTCCTCGTCGTGGACGCGATGATTGGGCAAGAAGCCCTTCCGATTGCAGAGGGATTCCGCGAGGCGATTTCTCTCACGGGGCTCATCCTCTCGAAAATGGACGGCGACGCACGCGGCGGCGCGGCAATTTCCATCCGCGCGGTCACCGGCGTCCCGATTAAATTCCTCGGCGTCGGCGAAAAACTGGACGCGCTCGAATCCTACGATCCCGCGCGCCTCGCCTCCCGCATCCTGGGGATGGGCGATGTCATCGGTCTCATCGAAAAAGCCGAAGCCGCGTTCGACGCGGAAAAATCGCAAGAGCAGGCAGAACGTCTCCTCAAGGGAGAATTCACCCTTGAAGACTGGCTGGAACAAATGCAGCAAATGCGGAAGATGGGACCTATCGCGCAAATTCTGGATATGCTCCCCGGACAATTCGGGCAAGCCGCCAGAAACATTTCGCCGCAAGAAATGGAAGCCCAAATGAAACGCACGGAAGCCATCATCCGCTCGATGACCGTGCAAGAACGCAGAAACCCGGATATACTTAACGCCAGCCGCCGACGGCGCATCGCACGAGGCTCCGGTACACAAGTGCAAGACGTGAACCGCCTCATCAAGCAATTTCGCGAAACACGGCGGTTGTTCAAAAAATTGAAGAAAACCGGCGGGCGCGGTTTGCCAAACCTTTTCGGGTAGAATCCCTCGCGGGCGCGCTTCCTTTCGCGCTCCCTCTCCCGCGAAGATTCCCCGACGCCGGATTCGACACACAATTCGATTTTTCACCAAAACAAGGAGATTTTCTCGATGGTACGCATTCGTTTACGCCGCGTAGGCATGAAAGGACAGCCCTCTTACCGCATCGTCGCCGCCGACAAAGAAAGTCCGCGCGATGGACGTTTCCTCGAAATTCTGGGCTTTTACAACCCCCGCACAGAACCCGCCACCATCCAACTCAAAGAAGATAGAATCTACGATTGGATGAGCAAAGGCGCGCAGCCTTCTGATTCCGTGCGCCAAATCTTCCAAACCGCCGGAGTATGGGAACGCTACGAGCGCTTCAAAGCCGGCGAATCGCTGGAAACCCTCATGGAAGAATCTCGCAAGATGCAGGAAGAGCGGAACGTCAACCCCAAGACTCGCCGCGACTAACCCGCCAGAAAGAAGGATGCCATGAAAGAATTGGCAGAATACATCGCCCGCTCACTCGTAGACCATCCCGAAGATGTTCTCGTCCGCGAAATTCGCACGGGACGCGGCATCCGGCTGGAACTCAGCGTCGCCAAAGACGACATGGGGCGAATCATTGGCAAACGAGGCAAAGTCGCCAACGCGATTCGCTCCCTGCTTCAGGTCGCTGCCGAGAGAGAAGGGCTGCAAGTTTCACTGGATATTCTGGAACCCTGATGCCCCACGCGCCGAAAGACCCCGCCGCAGGCTCGCCGAAATCGGGCGAGCCTGTGTATTTGGCAATTGGATTTCTCCGCCGTCCACATGGCGTCCGCGGGGAAATTCTCATGGATGTATTGACCGATTTCCCGGAGCGCATTCAACCCGGGACGCCGGTATACGTCGGTGAGTCGCACCGCCCGATGAAAATCGCCTCGCGGCGCGAAACCGCCAAAGGGATGCTCATCTCCTTCGAGGGAATCACCATCCGCGAGGAGGTCGGCGCGTTTCGGAATCAATACCTCTTCGTCCTCGCCGCAGACCGCCCTCCCCTGCCCGATGGAGAATACTATCATCACCAACTCATTGGGCTGCGCGTGATTCACGACGAAACGGGAGAACCCCTCGGCACAATTCGAGAAATCCTCGAAACCGGCGCAAACGATGTCTACGTCGTCCGCGCGGACACGGGAAAAGAGATTCTCCTTCCCGCCATCCCCTCGGTACGAAAAAAAGTAGATTTGGCACGCGGCGAAATGACCGTTCACCTTTTGCCGGGACTGCTGGAGGAGGGCTAAGGCATGTTCCCCGATACCCCGTATCGGATTGGCTTCAACCACATCAAAGGAATCGGCGCGGCGCGGCTCCGTCTCCTCCTCGAATACTTCGGCAGCGCGGAAAATGCCTGGAACGCCTCTACCGCCGAATTAAAAGCCGCCGGATTGAGCGCGAAACTCGCCGAAAAAGTTTCCGAGGCGAGGAAAACGCTGGATTTAGACCGCCTCCTTGCCCTCATGGAAAAAAAGGGAATCCGCGCCCTCACATGGGAGGACGAGACCTACCCCTCCCGATTGAAAAACATCACCCAGCCGCCGCCCGTGCTATATTTGCGCGGCACCCTCGCGGAAGAAGACGAATGGGCGGTCGCCATTGTCGGGACGCGGCGCGTCACCGCATACGGGCGTCAGGTTTCGGAAGAAACCGCTGCGTTCCTCGCGCAAAACGGCGTCACCATCGTCAGCGGGCTGGCTCGCGGCGTAGACGCCCTCGCGCATAAAGCCGCGCTGCAAAACGGCGGACGCACCCTCGCGGTCCTCGGCTCCGGCGTGGATGTCATCTACCCGCCCGAACATCGCGCCCTCGCGGAAAAAATCCTCGAAAACGGCGCCATCCTCAGCGATTACCCGCCCGGAACGCCCCCGGAAAGTTCGAATTTTCCGCCGAGAAACCGAATCATCTCAGGACTATCCCTCGCCGTCGTCGTCGTGGAAGCCGGACAGACCAGCGGCGCGCTCATCACCGCAGAATTCGCCGTCGAGCAGGGACGGGAAGTCTTCGCCGTGCCCGGCGGCATTTACGCCCCTCAAAGCAAAGGCACGAACCGGCTCATCCGTGAAGGGGCGCATCCCATGCTTCGACCGAGCGACATCCTCGAAGCGCTCAACCTGACCCAAATCAGCGAACACCGCGCGGCGCAGCGCGCGCTCCCTGCCGACGAAACGGAATTGCGCCTCTTGCAAATCCTCGACGCCGAACCGCTGCATATTGACGAAATTCAACGCGAAGCCGATTTACCCATCGAAAAAGTCTCCGCAACCCTCACCATGATGGAACTCAAAGGCATGGCGCGGCACGTCGGAGGGATGCGATACATCGCGCTTCGCGAATTGCGAGAAATCTATCACACGGAAACCGATGAACCTTCTTGAACATACATACGCCGTCATCATGGCGGGCGGCGGCGGCACGCGGCTTTGGCCCGTCTCGCGCCGCAAACACCCGAAACAAACTCTCCCCCTCATCGAGGAGCAGACTCTCTTTCAGGCAACGGTCAAACGGCTGAAAGGGCTGCTTCCGCCGGAACGCATCTTCGTCGTGACCATCGCGGAACAGGCGGATACGCTGAAGGGGCAAGCCCCGGAACTTCCGGCGGAGAATTTCCTCCTCGAGCCGGCACCACGCGGCACTGCGTCCGTCGTCGGGCTGGCGGCGGTTGCCCTCCAAAAACGGGACGAAGACGCGGTGATGGCGGTACTCCCCTCCGACCATTACATCCGAAACCGCGACCTCTTCCATTTGCTGCTCCGCGTCGCCGTAGACGTAGCGCGGGAAGATTATCTCGTCACCCTCGGCATTACGCCCACCTATCCCGCAACGGGGTATGGATACATCCAACGCGGCGACCCCATTCCGGGCGACTTCATTTACCCCGTCTACCGCGCGCTTCGCTTCAAAGAAAAACCCAACGAAGAACAAGCCCTCGAAATGCTCCGCAGCAATGACCATTCGTGGAACTCCGGCATGTTCATCTGGAAGACGAAAACCATCCTCGAGGAAATCCAACGGCAGATGCCCGCGCTCAAAACCGCGCTGGACGAAATCTCCGCCGCGCTCGGAACGCCCTCGGAAAACGCAATCATCGAGAAAAATTGGTTCCCCCTCGAAACGCAAACGGTAGACTATGGAATCATGGAACACGCGGAAAAAGTCGCCGTCCTCCCCGCGAGCGGCTTGGAATGGAGCGATGTAGGGTCATGGGATTCGCTCTTCGATGTCCTCCTGCCGGACGAGGACGGCAACATCGTCTTCAGCGGGCATCATATTCCACTGGATACACGCAACTCCCTCGTGTACGGCAATCGGGATAAACGGCTCATCGTCACCATCGGCGTGGAAGACCTCGTCATCGTAGACAGCGGGGATGTACTCCTCGTCTGCAAACGCGACGACGCGCAGAAAGTACGCGAAATTGTCCATCAACTCAAAAACTCGGAGCGGGAACGCTATACCTAGGAGGCAAACTTGGAAGCCTACTGCATGAAATGCAAAACCAAACGAGAAATCTCGGAGCCTGTCGCCACCTTCAACAAAGCCGGCGCGCCCGTGACGCGCGGGGTTTGTCCCGTTTGCGGCACGACCTTATATCGAATCGGACGCACTCCCGCCCACGAAAACCTGACTCCCCCTCCCAAGGTCAAACGGGAGAGAAAGCGAAAACGGAAAGGGAAACTCGTCATCGTCGAATCCCCTGCGAAAGCGCGCACCGTCGGACGCTTTCTCGGACGCGGCTACACGGTCCGCGCCTCCGTCGGGCATGTGCGAGACTTGCTCCGCTCGCAACTTTCGGTAGATGTGGAAAACGACTTCCGTCCTAAATATCGCGTTCCCAATGAAAAACGCCCCATCGTCAAAGAACTCAAGAAACTCGCGAAGACGGCGGAGGAGGTCTACCTCGCCACCGACCCCGACCGCGAAGGAGAAGCCATCGCGTGGCATCTCATGGAAGCCGCCGAAATAGACCCGAAGGTCACGCGGCGCGTCGTCTTCCACGAAATCACGCGTCCCGCCATCGAGGAAGCCTTCGCGAATCCGCGCGAAATTGACATGAATCTCGTCAACGCGCAGCAGGCGCGGCGCATTCTCGACCGCCTCGTGGGGTACAGCATCAGCCCGATTTTGTGGGAAAAGATTCGCGGAAGACTTTCTGCCGGGCGCGTGCAATCGGTTGCGCTGCGGCTCATCGTCGAACGCGAACGCGAAATCGAAGCCTTCGTCCCGAAAGAATACTGGACGATTGGCGCAGAGTTCAAACCCGACGGGCTGAAATCCACCTTCATCGCGAAACTCGTCAAAATCAACGGCAAGGATCCCGAACTGGAGAACGAATCGGCGGTCAAGCCCGTGCTGGAAGATATGGAACGCGCCGCCTACCAAATTTCGAAGGTCAAGCGCGGACAACGACGGAGAAACCCTCTCGCGCCGTTCATCACCTCCACGTTGCAGCAGGATGCCTCCCGCCGCCTCGGCTTCACCGCCAAGCGGACGATGGCTGTCGCGCAATCCCTCTACGAAGGCATTGATGTCGGCAACGGCGGGAACACAGGTCTCATCACCTATATGCGAACCGATTCGACCAATGTCGCCAAAACCGCCGTCGAAGAAGCGCGGACTTACATCGCAGAACGGTTCGGGGACGAATTTCTCCCCGAAAAGCCGCCGCGTTACAAAACCCGCGCGGTGGGCGCGCAAGAGGCGCACGAGGCAATCCGCCCCACCTCCGTTCTGCGCGAACCGGAAAAAATCAAGCCATATTTGAACACCGCGCAATATAAACTCTACCGGCTGATATGGCAGCGATTTGTCGCATCGCAGATGGCTGCGGCGCGCTACGATACCCTCCAAGTGGAAATTACGGGAAAGAGCGAGGCGCACGCGTACCTTCTTCGAGCATCCGGTTCTTCGCTGCGTTTTTCGGGATTTCTCGCAGTGTACGGCGACACGAAAAACAGCAAGAAGAAAGCCGAAGAGGAAAACGCGCACATCCCCGCGAGCGTCAAAGAGAATCAAAAACTGGATTTGATTCGTCTCATCCCCGAACAACATTTCACCCAGCCGCCGCCGCGCTTCACCGAAGCCTCCCTCGTGCAGACTCTCGAAGAAAACGGAATCGGGCGTCCATCCACTTACGCGCCGACTCTCTCGACCATTCAGGCACGCGGCTATGTAGAGCGCGTGGACAAACGACTCCTCCCCACCGAGACGGGCATCCTCGTTAACGATTTGCTCGTTCAATACTTCCCCGATATTGTGAATCTGCAATTTACCGCGAGGATGGAAAGCGATTTGGACAAGGTCGCGCGCGGCGAAGGGGAATGGGTGGAAATTCTCCGTGAATTCTACGAACCTTTCTCGAAAGAAGTGGAACGCGCGAGGAAAGAAATCCCGCCCACGAAAAAAGAACCCGAACCCATCGGGAGAAAATGCCCGAAATGCGGCGGAGAACTCGTCATCCGCTACGGGCGATACGGGAAGTTCATCTCGTGCAGCAATTTTCCGAAATGCCGGTATACCGAACCCTGGCTGGAAAAAATCGGAGTCACCTGTCCGCAATGCGGCGGGGATATCGTTCTCCGCAAGACGCGGAAAGGACGTATCTTCTACGGGTGTGCCAACTATCCCGAATGCGATTTCACCTCGTGGAAACGCCCGCTCCCGACGCCTTGTCCCAAATGCGGAGGGCTTCTCGTCGTCGCCGACAAACGCGATGCCCAATGCCTTTCATGCGAATCCCGATTCCCGCTGGACGAGGTCGGTGGGTAAAGCGGCATCGCGGCTATTCGGGCAGTGGAGGTTCCAACTACCTCCCGCCGGAGGCTTTAGACTCCGGCTAGAGTTACAAAGCCCCCTTTCGGGGGCTGGGAGCCTCGCGCGCGAGGCGTGCTCCCTTCTCCCAGTTTTGGGAAAGGGGGCGGGGGATGAG
>CAZDGZ010000074.1:0-9928 GCA_964505165.1 uncultured Anaerolineaceae bacterium
CCTCCTATCCAACTACCAAACTACGAAACTACACAACTACCAAACTAACAGGCGGGAAAGAAGACTCCCAAATTATCAGCCCTCCGACTACAAGACTAGCCAACTATCTGACTATAAGACCAGCAGACTACCAAACTACCGAACTATCCAACTACCCAACCAATAAACGGTATAATTGCTTGTGTAAAAAATAACGAAACCACATCCCTTTTGGAGGAACTATGAATATCGCCAATTTATTCCGGGGAATAGCGACCCTTTCGTGGGTGCTTTTTTTTGTTGTCTTAGCCGTCACGTTGGCGCGCGTGTCTCGTAAAGAAAACGTCAAAGGATTGACGACCGCGACGTTTGTGCTTGCCGCCGCCGCGATTTTGTTGAGCATTATCAGCGCGGGCTTGGTCTTTATCGAACCGAACGAACGCGGCGTTGTCATTTCTCCGTATAGTTTTCGCGCGCCGAAAGGATACGTCCCTTCTGCGCTGACGCCCGGATTGCATTGGATTGTTCCCGGGGAACGGGTGGTCACATATTCCATTGCCCGGCAGACGTACACCATGTCTGCCGCGAGCAGCGAGGGGCAGCGCACCGGCGACGATTCCATCCGTGCGCGTACCAAAGACGGGCAGGTGGTCTTTATCGATTCGTCGGTCATCTTTTCGATTGACCCCGATTCCGTCATCCAATTGCATATAGATTGGCAGGATCGTTATCAGGAGGAACTCGTTCGTCCCGCCGCTCGCGGCATTATTCGGGATGTCGCGTCTCGATACGGAATCGAGGAAATCGTCAGTTCTCAACGCTCCGCGATGGAAGAAACCATCACGAAAGAATTGAACGAGAAACTCGCGGAAAACGATTTGATTCTGGTAGATTTCGTCTTGCGCGACATCCATTTCAGCGAAGAATACGCGGCAGCCGTCGAACAAAAACAAATTGCCGAACAGCAGGCGCAGGAAGCGAAATTCGTCGTCGAACAGAAGAAGCAGGAAGCGGAACAAGCGCGTCAGGTGGCGCAAGGGAAAGCGGACGCGGCAGTCATCGCTGCGAAAGGGGAGGCGGAAGCCCGTCTCATCCAAGCGGAAGCCGAAGCGGAGGCTCTGGAAAAAATCAACGAAGCCATTGCGGACAATCCAAGTTTGCTGACTTACCTTTACATCAACAAGTTAGCGCCGAACATTCAAGTGATGCTTCTTCCCAACGATTCCCCCTTCCTCTTCCCACTGCCGGAAGCGGAACAAATGATTCCCACTGAAAAATAACCTCCATTCCCGCTCCCGCCGAACCCTTTCGGCGGGAGTTTTTTTGCGTTTTGAAGTATGCCCGCTTTGACAATTCCTCAGACTTCTTTTACAATCAGGCGTCTGGCATCATCCCATAATAAAAAGAAAGAAGGAAGGTTCATACATGAAAGAGTACACTACCGAGTTCATTCGCAACGTCGCGCTCGTAGGGCATGGTAGTTCGGGAAAAACCATGATGGCGGAAGCCTTTTTGCATTTCAGCGGCGCGACCACGCGACTGGGGAAAGTGGAAGACGGCTCTACCGTCTCGGATTATGACGAGGAGGAAATTCGCCGAAAACTTTCGCTCTACACCAGCGTTATCCCCGTCGAATACAAAAACGTCAAAATCAATTTTCTCGATACGCCCGGATACACCGATTTCGTCGGCGAAGTCATCTCCGGTTTAAGCGTCAGCGACGGCGTCCTGGCGCTGATTGATTCCGTTTCCGGCATCGAGGTTGGGACGGAAATTGCCTGGCGTTATTGCGATGCCTTCAATCTTCCACGTTTTGTTGTCATCAACAAGATGGATAGAGACAATGCCAATTTCGCCAAAGCCTACGAATCGGTCGAGGAATTTTCCGAAACGCGGCTCATCAAGGTGCAACTCCCCTGGGGTGAACGGGGCGATTTCAAAGGCGTCATTGACCTCCTCTCTATGAAAGCCTACGCGGCAGATGGAAAGACCCCGGAAGACATCCCTGCCGATATGGCGGACGCGGCGGAAGAAGCCCGCATGGAACTCATCGAAGCCGCTGCCGAAGGCGACGACGCGTTGATGGAAAAATACTTCGAGAGCGGCGAACTCACCGACGAAGAATTGATTCAAGGATTGAAGAAAGCCATTCTGGAGGGCGCGTATATCCCCGTCTTCGTCGCGGCAGCCGGAAACGAAAAAGGCATTGCCCCGTTGCTGGATGCCATCATCCAACTCATGCCCTCTCCGGCGGATATGCCTCCCGTCGTTGCACAGGGCAAAGACGGCGAAGAATCCCTCCCCGCGACCGATGCCGGCCCTCTTGCGGCCTATGTTTGGAAAACGACCGCCGACCCCTTCGTGGGAAAGCAAACGTATTTCCGCGTGTATTCAGGGACGATTTCCGCGGATACGCGGGTTTGGAATCAGACTCGCGAAACGGAAGAACGCTTTGGCTCCGTTCACATCCCGCGCGGAAAAGAACAAATCAGCGTCAAGGTTGTCCACGCGGGCGATATCGCCAGCGTCCCCAAATTGAGCGCGACCGCCACCGGCGATACCCTCTGTGACAAGGGACATCCTCTCACGCTCCCCATTCCCGAATATCCCAAAGCGCTGTATCAGGTTGCCATCCTTCCGAAGACTCAGGCAGATTCCGCGAAAATCACTCCCGCGCTTACGCGTCTTTGCGAAGAAGATATGACTCTCTCATGGCATAACGAACCCTCCACCGGGCAAACGATTTTGCAAGGGATGGGAGACCAGCACATTGACGTTGCCATTCGCCGCGCGGAAACGAAACTTCAAGTCGGCTTGCTCACGGAAGAACCGCGCGTCCCCTACCGCGAAGGAATCACCAAGAAAGCCTCCGCGATGTACCGCCACAAGAAACAAACCGGCGGCGCGGGACAATTCGGCGAAGTCCATCTCACCGTAGAACCCTATCACGAAGACGACTTCGAAATGACGTGGGATGTCTTCGGCGGCGCAATTTCTCAATCCTACGAACCCGCGATTCGTAAAGGCATCCTCAACGTGATGAAAGAAGGCGCGATTGCGGGATACCCCATGCACAACGTCAAGGTCTCCATCTATGATGGAAAGGAACATCCGGTCGATTCCAAACCGGTCGCGTTCGAAATCGCGGCGCGCAACGCCTTCAAACTCGCTGTCAAAGACGCGGGCCCCGTTCTCTTCGAACCCATTATGACCGTCCGCGTGACAATCCCCGATTCGAAGATGGGCGATGTCATGGGCGACCTCAACACCCGACGCGGGCGCGTACAGGGCACTGAATCCGAGCGAGGCAGTACCACCGTCATCGCGCAAGTCCCGCTTGCGGAAATGCTCCGCTACACGACCCAACTTCGCTCCATCACCGGCGGGCGTGGCTATTTCACGATGGAATTCGACCATTACGAAATCGTCCCCGCGCACCTTGCCGAGCAAATCATCGCGGCGCGTAACAAGGAAAAAGAGGAAGAATAACCCACCCCCTCGCAGCGAAGGGAGACAGTTTCGGCTGTCTCCCTTTTTCTTAAAACCATGCTTCCGAAACTCACCTCTCAAGAAAAAACGCGGTACGCCCGCCATCTCACCCTTCCGCATTTTGGGGAAGAAAGCCAGCGTCGGCTGAAAAATGCCTCCGCGCTCATCATCGGGGTAGGGGGGCTGGGATCGCCTGTCGCATTGTATCTCGCGGCGGCGGGAATCGGGAAACTCGGTCTCGTGGATGCGGATGTGGTGGATGAATCGAATCTACCGCGGCAAATCCTCTACGAAACAGGGGATATCGGACGTCCCAAAGTCGAAGCCGCGGCGCGGCGGCTGGAACGGGTCAACCCTGATGTCCGCGTGATTCCGTTTCGAGCGCGTTTCGAGGGAACCAACGCCGCACGCCTCGCCGCCGATTACGATATTCTTCTCGATTGCAGCGATAACTTTCCCACGCGTTATCTCATCAACGAAACATGCGTGCGGCTGGGCAAACCGGAGGTCTACGGCGCGGTCTATCAATACGAGGGGCAGGTTGCCGTCTTCGACGCGCGCACCGGACCCTGCTATCGCTGCATCTTCCCCGACGCGCCTTCGGGAAACGCCTCCAACGCCATTCTCAGCCCTGTGCCGGGCGTTATCGGACTTCTCCAAGCCATCGAGGCGCTGAAACTCCTCGCGGGTATCGGCAGCGCGCTCCAAAGCCGTCTTGCTCTCTACGATGCCCTGAATGCTACTCTCGAAACCGTCCAACTCAAGAAAAATCCCCATTGTCCCGTTTGCAGTATCTGATTTGCCTCCTAAGGGGAAATGCCAAGACCTTTGGCGGGCTTGCATTTTTGTAAGGTCTTGCCAATAATGACAGGGAAGGCATTGATTCGAAGCGCGAAGTCCTTCCGCGCAAAAAGGAGTCCTGTAATGAAAAAACCTTCCCGCCCCGTATTTCTTTTGTTGCTTGCGCTGACTCTTATTCTTGCCTGCAACCTTCCCAGCAGCGCATCCCCGACCGCGGTCCCTCCTCCCTCCCCGCCGCCGAGCGAGATTCCCTCGCCGACGCCAGTCCCTCCGACGGCGACTCTCCCGCCCGAAGCCTCGCCAACGCCGACTATCGTGGTCGTCCACGTTCTCGTTCCGCCGGAAAATGTTATCACTGGCGTGAACTACGTCTACGATGTTCGTTCCGATACCACCGCGCCGGAACACCGCGCGCCTTACGGCGAAGCCTACAAATTCAATCTCTTCGAGCGCCCCTTCACGCAGACGATGGAATACCTCCCAGAAATGGACATTGTGTCTTTCCGCTATTCCAAAGACGAGAATTGGCGATACATCACCATTCATACCGTTAGCGAAAGCATTCCTCTGGATACCACGATTGCATACGGAATCGAAATTGACCTCGACGCGGATGGCTATGGCGACTATCTCATTTGGGCGCGTCCGCCGTATACCGAAACATGGGAAACTGTGAACGTTCAGGTCCTCGCGGACAAAAATCACGACACCGGCGGCGTTTCCCCGACGAAATCCGACGCGCCCTTTGACGGCGATGGCTACGAAACCCTCCTCTTCAATGGCGGCGTCGGCGACGACCCCGACCTCGCGTGGGTGCGGGTAAACGCGGGAAAGTGGTCTGAAGTGCAATTTGCTTTCAAGCCCTCTCTTCTCGATGGCGCTTTCATGCTTGGGGTTGTGGCGGATGCAGGACTTCAAGACCCTGGAAAATTCGACTACAATGACCGCTTTACGGAGGAGGAAGCCGGTTCCCCGCTTACGCAAAGTGAGTTTTATCCGCTTGGCTCGCTTTTCTCGGTAGATAATACCTGCCGCGAAGCCTACGGATTCATCCCTAACGGCTTTGAACCTCATCTTTGCCCGCACGAGACGCCAACTGCTACGCCATTGGTTTGCACCAATCCCGAACAATATCACGATAAGAATAGTTGCGAGGCGGCAGGGTGTGTGTGGTATGTCAGTCCTTATCAGACGCATTACACCCCGCCGACTTGTGTCGCGCCGTAACCCAAAGAATTGGGTCTCACGGGGAACGCGTTTCGTGTTCCCCGTTTTTTGTTTGCCAAATTTTCTCCTCGCGAAACGAAGTTCTGCTATAATTCCCACGATGAAAACGCGATTGCTGCCTTTCTTGCTTTTTGTCTTTTTTCTCGCCGCGTGCGGCACGTCCGGTTCTTCGGGAGGCGGGGGAAACCAAGTTGCATCTGCCTACATCGAAAATAAAGGCTCCGATACGATTGTCAATCTCGCGCTCGCGTGGGCGGAGCGGTATCAGGAGATTCATCCCGAAATCCGCATTTCGGTGACGGGAGGAGGCTCCGGCACGGGAATCGCCGCGCTCATCAACGGGACGGTGGACATCGCGAACGCGTCCCGACAGATAAAGCCGGAAGAGCGGGAGCAGGCGGAAAGTCAGGGCGTGACGCCGGTGGAGCATGTCATCGCTCGCGACGCGATTGCCGTCATCGTGAATCCGAATAATCCGGTTTCGCGGCTGACCCTCCGACAAATCTCCGATATTTACAGCGGAAAAATCAATAATTGGAAGGAAGTTGGCGGCGAAGACCGTCCTATCGTCCGGCTTTCGCGTGAGACCAATTCCGGGACGCACGTGTATTTTCTCGAAACCGTGCTGCGCTTAGGCGAGAAGGACAACGATACTTTGTTCGCGACGAATACGCTTTTGCTGCCTTCCTCGGAGGGCATCATCGCGGAGGTGCGTCAAAATCCCAACGCGATTGGGTATGACGGGCTTGGATATGTGCCGGATGATTTGAAGATGATTGCTATTGCACAGACGGAGGGCGGCGCGTATGTGCTGCCTTCGGTGGAGACGGTAAACGATGGGACGTATCCTATCGCGCGAGATTTGTATATGTATACCAACGGCGAGCCTACCGGCGCGATTGCTGATTATCTGGACTGGATACATGGCGAGGAAGCGCAAGGCATCGTCCGAGATTTAGGGTTCGTCCCTATTTTGGCTCCTTGATTATGAACGATACAACTACTTGGAAAGAATACGTCATCACTCGTTCGGTTAAAGCCGCCGGATATTCCGCGATTCTCTTCGTGGGATTGATTTTCTTTTTTCTCGTCCGCGAGGGTGTTCCGGCGCTGGCAGAAACGCCGCTTCGCGACCTCTTGGGTACGCGGTGGTATCCCATTGAGTCCTATTATGGGATTTTGCCGCTCATTACCGGCTCGTTTATCGTTACGCTTGGCGCGGCGCTCATCGCGGTCCCCTTTGGTATCGGGACGGCGATTTATATTGCCGAAATCGCGCCGCGGTGGGCGCGGGAGGTTCTCAAGCCTCTCGTTGAACTTCTTGGCGGGTTTCCTTCCGTCGTCCTCGGCTTTTTGGGGATTTTGGTACTTTCGCCCGCGCTCCGCGTGTTCCTCGATTTGCCTACCGGATTGACCGCGTTTACCGGCGCGCTGCTTCTCGGAGGCATTTCTATCCCGACGGTTATTTCCATTGCGGAGGATGCGTTGGATGCGGTGCCGAAATCTTATCGGGATGCCGCGCTTGCGCTCGGAGCGACGCGTTGGCAGACGATTTGGAGAGTCACGCTGCCCGCCGCGCGTTCCGGTGTTCTCACGGCTGTGATGCTTGGCGTCGGCCGCGCCATCGGAGAGACGATGACGGTGATGATGGTGACTGGGAACGCGCCCGTCATGGCGACTTCGCCCGCCGCGCTCTTCTCTCCCGTCCGAACGATGACTGCGACCATCGCGGCGGAGATGGGCGAAGTGGCAAACGGAAGCGTGCATTATCATGTTCTCTTCTTTATCGGGATGACTCTTTTCCTTATTTCTCTTCTGGTCAATATCCTCGCGTCCGCTGTTGTCTTTCGGCAGAAGAAACGCGCGGAACGGATCCTTTCCTGATTATGAGACGATTTTTCATCACCCACCGCGATTTGACCGAAAAACTGGGCTTCGCTTTGCTCAGTTCGATGGCGTTTCTTACCATTCTCCCCATTCTTGGGGTGATGGTGTATATCATCGTTCAGGGCGCGCCTGCAATTTCGTGGGAATTTCTTGCAGGGTTTCCTAGTGACGGGATGCGCGCGGGGGGGATTCTCCCCGCGATTGTCGGCACGTTCTATCTCACGCTTGGAACGGCGGTTTTCTCCGTGCCGCTTGGAATTGGCGCGGCGATTTATCTTTCGGAATATGCGCCGGAGAATAAACTCACGCGTCTGATTCGTCTTTCCATTATCAATCTCGCGGGGATTCCCTCGGTCGTCTACGGGTTGTTCGGGCTTGGGCTTTTCGTCCTCTTTCTGAAGTTCGGCACGAGTATTCTCTCCGCGTCGCTCACGCTTTCTATTATGACTCTGCCTATCATCATCAGCGCATCGGAAGAAGCCTTGCGCTCCGTGCCGCAGTCGTTTCGTACTGTCAGTGTGTCGTTGGGCGCGACGCAATGGCAAACTATCCGAGAAATTGTCCTTCCGCAAGCCATGCCCGGCATTCTGACGGGAGTTATTCTGGGGCTGGAACGCGCGGCAGGAGAGACTGCCCCCATCCTTTTCACCGGCGCGGCATTTTTCCTTCCCCGGCTGCCAAATTCTCCCTTTGATGCGACGATGGCGCTTCCCTATCACCTTTTTGTTATCTCCACGCAGGTCCCGGAGATGCCCGTCAAAATCCAATATGGGACGGCGCTCGTACTTCTCGTCTTTGTTTTGAGCATGAATCTCATCGCTGCGTCGATTCGTTCGCGGGCGCGGGCGAAACGTCAATGGTGATTCCCATGAACAAAATCGTCATCGAAAATCTCACCCTCCAATATGACGACGGAACGGAATCGCTTAACGGGATTTCGCTGAATGTCCCCGCGAATGCGATTACCGTTCTCTTCGGGCCCGCAGGTGGTGGAAAATCTTCTTTGTTGCGGTGCATCAATCGGTTGAACGACCTTGCCGATGTGAAGACCTTGACGGGGAAAATCCTGATAGATGGCGAGAATGTCCTTTCGGAAGAAACCGATGTCATCGCGTTACGCCGAAAGGTGGGAATGGTTTTCGCTCGTCCCGTTGTACTGCCGATGTCCATTCGCGAAAATTTGACTTACGGGCTGCGGCTCGCGGGTGAGCGCAGGAAATCCCGTCTGGAGAATGCCGTAGAAGAAAGTCTTCGTCAAGCCGCGTTATGGGAAGAGGTGAAAGACCGTCTCGATGACCCCGCGATTGCGCTTTCGGGAGGGCAGCAGCAGCGGCTTTGCCTCGCGCGTTCCCTCGCGTTGTCTCCAGAAATCATCCTCCTCGACGAGCCGACTTCCGGTCTCGACCCCATTTCGACGGCGAAAGTGGAATCCTCGTTACAGGAACTCAAAAAAGAATACACGATACTCCTCGTCCCTCATTCCGTGCAGCAGGCGGCTCGAACTGCCGACTACGCGGCATTTTTCTTGCAAGGGGAACTCATCGAATATGCTCAAGGCACGGAACTTTTCACCAATCCGCAGGATAAACGGACGGAGGATTATATTACAGGACGTTTTGGATAAAGGAGTCCCCCTATGCCTAGGAAAACGTTCGAACACGAAATTCAAGCCATCAAAAATCAGGTTATGGAACTTGGCACGATGGTGGAGCACGCGATTCTTCAATCCATCGAGGCGCTCAAAAAACGGGATGTCGAAGCCGCGCGGGAAATTTATGCCAATGATACGCTCGTCAATGAAAAGCGATTCGATATCGAAAACGCGGTGATTATCGCGATTGCCACGCAGCAGCCGATGGCCCATGATTTGCGTCTTCTCGCTTCGATGCTAGAGGTCGCGGGGGAATTGGAACGCATGGGAGATTACGCCAAAGGAATCGCGAAAATCAATATCCTCATGGGCGACCAGCCTCTCTTGAAACCGCTCATTGATTTGCCGCGCATGGCGGAAAAAAGCGCCGACATGCTTCACCGAGCGCTTCAGGCATTCATGGACGAAGACGCCGAAACCGCCCGCGCTATCCCCGAAGGCGACGACGAAGTAGATGCGCTTTATACCCAAATTTACCGGGAATTGATTACCTTCATCCTTCAAGACCCCAGCACCATCGAACAAGCCAACTGGCTGCTCTGGGCGGCGCACAATATCGAGCGGGTGGCGGACCGCGTAAGCAATATCTGCGAGCGGACGATTTTCGTCGCAACCGGAAGCCTGACCGAAATTGACAACCTCGATGAGCCGATGTAGCAGCCCCAAGACAGGAAACGGCAGCGCTCGAAAATTCGAATTGCGTTTTGGGGAAATGAACGGTTGGGGATGAGGCACACGCGCGCGAATCTGTACATCTCCTTTACTGGAAAAAAGACTTGCTGATTTTACTCGCTGCCCTCGATACGCCCCTAACGGGGCTACTCGGGCAGCGGATGACTCAACTACCCCCCGCCGGGGGCTAAAGCCTCCGGCTAGATTTACAAAGCCCCGCTT
>CAZDGZ010000075.1:0-9880 GCA_964505165.1 uncultured Anaerolineaceae bacterium
CGGCTTTCGAGGTGTTGACGAAGACCTCGAAAGGCTGATGTCCGCCGTTTTCGTTGATGGTCACGAAGGCTTTGCCCAGAGGGGTATCCACGCGGTAGGTACGCCCGACCAACGCGCGGGGGCGCGGTTTCTTTCGTTCATGCCAAATCATCGGGCGGTCTTCGTCCTTTTTCTTCTCCGCCGTAGATTTCGTTTCGAGCACCACTTTTTCACGCGAGCCGGTCACATAGACGGTAATTCCCTTGCAGCCCAGTTTCCACGCGAGTTGATACGCGTCCGCAACGTCTTTTTCCGTAGCGTCCGGCGGGAAGTTGATGGTCTTGGAAAGAGAATTATCCACAAAGGCTTGGAGCGCCGCCTGCATCCGCACATGCTCTTCCGCCGTAATATCCGAAGACACGACGAAAACATGGCGGATATCCTCCGGCACCGCTTCCACACGCTGACACGACCCTTCGCGCATCACTTTCTCGACGATTTCCTCGCGCGCGTCGCCGTCTATCCCCGCTTCGATGAGAGCCTTCTCGAAGCGCGGACTCATATACGTCAGTTGCAAATCTTTGCCGTTGTCGTTGACGTGGCGCGTATATGCCAGAGCGAAAACGGGTTCACAGCCATAGCCCTCGCATCCGGCGACGGTAGCAATCGTCCCCGTCGGAGCGACGGTCGTCTGCGCGGCGTTGCGGATGCCGTGCGTGCGAATCCCCTCGACGATGGAATCCCAATCCAGCGCGGGACGTCCCCATTCACGGGTATAGGGGAAAATCGGCTTGGGCGGAGTCCAGGTCAAATTTTCAGGGTCGTAAATGCTCCCCTTGATGGCGGGGAAAGGTCCCCGTTCCTTCGCCAACTCGATGCTCGTCTTCATCGCATGATAGCGAACGAATTCCATCACCTGTGCGCCGAATTCCTGCGCCTCCTCTGAGCCATAGCGGACGCCGACGTGGTACATCACATCCGCCAGCCCCATAATGCCCATGCCGATTCGGCGCGCGCGATGCGCGGCTTCCTTGAGTTGCGGGACGGCGGGCACATACGCGTTGACCTCCACCACATTGTCGAGGAAGCGCGTCGCCAATTCCACGCTTTCTTGCAATGCCTCCCAGTCCAGTTCGCCATCGGGCGCGCAATGTTCCGCGAGATTCACCGAGCCAAGACAGCAATTCTCGTACGGGCCCAGCCACTGCTCCCCGCAGGGATTCGTCGATTCGAGGGGATATAAATGCGGCACGGGATTATCGCGGTTTGCAGTGTCGAGGAAGAGCATCCCCGGTTCCCCGTTATGGTGCGCCTGCTTGACGATTTTGTCGAAGAGGTCGCGCGCTCGGACGGTTTTATACACCTTGATAGGAATCCCCGCCGCTTCCGCCTGTTCCAGCGTGCCGCTGAACCCGCGATATTTCGGCGAGGAAACATCGGGGAAGCGCAATTCCCACATCTCGTCGTTTTCGACCGCGCGCATGAAGGCATCCGTAATCGCAACGGAAATGTTGAAGTTGGTAATTTGATTCTCGTCCGTTTTGCAGGCGATGAATTCCTCGATATCAGGATGGTCTACCCGTAAAACGCCCATATTCGCGCCGCGGCGCGTCCCTCCCTGCGCGATTTCCCCGAACGCGTTGTCGTAGACGCGGAGAAATCCAACCGGACCCGTCGCCTGCCCCGCCGAGGAGTTGACGATTGTCCCCTTTGGGCGCAATCTCGAAAAGGAGAACCCGTTGCCGCCGCCCGTCTGCTGGATGAGCGCGGCATCGCGCAAAGATTGAAAAATTCCCGAACCATCCCGCCCCATATCGTCGGTAATCGGCAAGACGAAGCAAGCCGCGAGTTGTCCCAGCGGCGTCCCCGCTCCGGTAAACGTCGGCGAGTTCGGGAAAAACCGCTTTGCAACCAGTAAACGATAGAATTTCCTCGTGAGTGGCATCACCTCGCCGCCCCAAACTTCCTCGGCTTTGGCAACGTGATAGGCGACCCGCCAAAACATCTCATCCACCGTCTCTACCGGCTGACCGTCCTCGCCTCGTCGAAGATAGCGCCGCGCAAGCACTTTTCGCGAGTTTTCACTCAACTCGATGCCGGGCAAATCGTCAGGCAACGGAGGAGTCGGTAAAAGTCCGTTTCGGGATGGAAGGGTTTTGGTTGCCATGAGCGTTTCTCCTTGTTCGTTAGAATATCGTACAGAGTCCGCAAACTATCCCCCATATCTTCGAGGGGCAGACTCTAATTGCCTTACGCTTCGAGAAGTCTATCTATTTCGTCTCGGAGCGCGTGCAAATCATCCAATTGAAGGTAGACAATTGCATAACGGATATACGCGATTTGGTCCAGTTCTTTCAGACCCGTAATCACACGATCCCCGATGACCCGCGAAGAGACCTCGGCTTTGCCCATCTTTTGCAGGTCGGCTTCGACTTGTCCAACCAGCCGCTCGATATCCGCCGCCGAAACGGGACGTTTCGCGCAGGCGATGCGAATCCCGCGCATCAATTTTTCTCGATTGAATTCTTCGCGCGTGCCGTCTTGTTTGACGATGAGCGGAGTCGCCAATATGGGACGCTCGTATGTGCTGAAACGCTGCCCGCAATTCAGGCATTCGCGTCTTCGGCGGACGTTCCCGTGACTATCCCGCGAGGTATCTACAACCCTCGACGCATTATGATGGCAATATGGGCATCGCATTTCGGGAACTCCTTTAGAACGAACGTTCTCCCAGATATGGCGGTTAGACAAAAACTCCCCCACAGATATGGCGGGGACAGGCGCAATTTTAGCATAACCGGCGAGAAGAAGCAAGAAAAAAAGCCCCCGTTTTCGGAAATTTTAAGGAAAGCGAAGGAAAAGAAAAAGCGGAGGCGTTCCGCCTTTCGCACGCCTCCGCCGAAGTATTGCGTATCACGTCAGCGAATGGCTTCTTTCGTCTCCGCGTCGAAAATGTGGAAATTCCGCATATTGAAGACCAACGCGACTTCTTCGTTTACCTTCATCTCCGTGCGCGGGTCTACCCTC
This sequence comes from uncultured Anaerolineaceae bacterium, assembly GCA_964505165.1. Lineage (GTDB taxonomy): Bacteria > Chloroflexota > Anaerolineae > Anaerolineales > Villigracilaceae > CAZDGZ01. The sequence goes on from CAZDGZ010000075.1 coordinate 3,007, forward strand.
GCCACGAAGGGAGTACCGCCGCTCAACAAATGCAAGACCACCTCGTTCCCCATCAACTCCCGTACATCCACTTTCGCGGTGACTTTCTCCGCGTAAATATCCAGCGGGACAAACGCGGGGTCGTGGATATCTTCGGGGCGAATCCCAAAGGTGACTTTCCTTCCGGCGTAGGGTTGATACAGCGCCTCCCGCTCTTTCGGAATAGGAATGGCGAAATGCCCCGCATCCACATACAACCGTCCATTATCGCGGCGAAGATGTGCATCGAAGAAATTCATCGCAGGCGAGCCGATAAATCCCGCCACGAATTCGTTCGCGGGGGCATCATATAATTTCTGCGGCACGTCCAGTTGCTGCAACTCCCCCTTGTTGATGACCGCGATTCTCGTCGCCATCGTCATCGCCTCGACTTGGTCATGCGTAACATAGATGAAGGTCGTTTGCAAACGCTGATGCAACTTACTGATTTCCGCGCGCATCTGCACCCGAAGTTTCGCGTCCAAATTGGAAAGCGGCTCGTCGAAGAGAAAGACCTTCGGCTCACGGACAATCGCGCGTCCCAGCGCCACGCGTTGACGCTGCCCGCCCGAAAGTTGACGAGGCTTCCTGTCCAGCAGAGAGGTAATCCCCAAAATTTCCGCCGCCTCGCGAACCCGTCTATCAATCTCCGCTTTCGGCATCTTCCGAATCTTCAAGCCAAAAGCCATATTGTTATACGCCGTCAAATGCGGATAAAGCGCGTAAGACTGAAAAACCATCGCGATATCGCGATCCTTTGCCTGCACATCATTGACCACCCGGTCGCCGATAAAAATCTTCCCGCTCGTCACCTCCTCCAACCCAGCGAGGAGACGAAGCGCAGTGGTCTTCCCACAGCCCGAAGGACCGACCAGCACGAGGAACTCTTTATCCTCGATATGGAAACTCATATCCTTCAGAGCAACGACATCCCCAAATTTTTTCGTCACGTGGTCATAAGTAACACTCGCCATTCTTTTTCCTTTCTTGCAGCAGGCTCATGCGCCGGAATGTAAACGGTTACATTATACAAACAAAACCGAATTTATGGTAGGGCAAATTCACGCGCCGCCGCGAAGCACCTTCCCCGCCTCTTCGACATACGCCAGCGATTGATGCCGAAAATAAGTGTTATACAGCGCCGCGTATTGTCCGCCCTGCGCCATCAACGCATCGTGGGAGCCTTCCTCGAGAATAGCGCCGCGTTCCAGCACCAAAATCCTATCCGCAGCCTTCACCGTCGAAAGACGATGAGCAATCAAGATACTCGTGGACTGCGAGAGTATCAAATTCAGCGCCTCTTGAATCTGCAACTCAGTAAAGGGATCAATGCTCGCTGTCGCCTCGTCTAAGATGAAGATGGCAGGACGCTTCACCAGGACGCGCATCAACGCGACGAGTTGGCGCTGCCCCATCGAAAGCCTTGCGCCTCGCTCTCCGACCTCCGTCCTGATTCCGCTTGGCAGCGTTTCCAGCCATTCGCCGCCGCCAATCTGACGCGCCACGCGCAGCAAAGTCTCTTCGCTCACATCGGGCGCGGCATATCGGATATTCTCCGCCACCGTCCCGGAAAAGAGGAAGGGCAACTGCGAGACAATTCCCAACTGACGGCGATACGCCTGCAAATCCAGCGTGCGAATATCCATTCCATCGAGCAAAATGCGCCCTTCCTGAAATTCATAAAACCGCGCAATCAGTTTCGCAATCGAAGATTTTCCCGCGCCCGTATGCCCCACCAGCGCGAGAGTCTCGCCCGCGCGAATATGGAGGGAAAAATGCTCCAAGACCGGTTCCCGGTCCGTATAACGGAAAGAAACATCCTCGAAACGAATTTCCCCTCGCAGACGCGGCACGGGACGAGAATCACGTTGAACCACGTTCGGGTCGGCGTCAATCAACGCGAACGCGCGTTCCGCCGCCGCCAATCCCGATTGAATCTGCGTCCAGAAAGACGAAAGGCTCATCACGGGGAAAAGGAATCTATCCAAACTCAAAATGAAGAGATACCACGCCCCCGCCGTGACCACGCCCGCGTCCACGCTCCATCCGCCAAAGTAAATGAGTATCGCCGTAAAAATACCGCCCATCGCGTTCAGTGTCGGAAAGACCAACGAAAGCACCACGCCCCGGCGGATATTGACCGCATAGGAGCGGCGATTCGCGTCCTCGAAAATCTCGTAAATGCTCGCTTCCTGACGAAAATTCTTCGCTACCGCAATCCCGCTCACCGTTTCTTTGATGGTCGCGTTCACGTCTGCCATCGCCTGCATCCCGCGCCGCGTGACCCGCCGCGCCAACTTCCGAAATCCAAGCGCAAAGCCGAAGACCAGCGGCAGGAACGCCATCATAAGCAACGCGAGATGCCATTCCGTGCGAAAGAGGACCACCGCGAGCAAAATCGCCTGCAAAAGTTGGGAACCTACGTCAGTGATGATGACGACCAACTGCCCAAAGTCCCGCGTGTCCGAGGTGATGCGCGAGACGATTCTTCCCGAAGAAAATTGGTCATAAAACGAAAGGTCATGTGCAGCAGCCGCCTCGAAAGCCTTCGTCTGGAGGGTCAGCACCACATCCCCGACGACGCGCACCGTCAAACTACGGCGCAGCCAACTCAATCCCCAAACCGCGACGCCGATGAGGAACATCCCCAGCCCCACCAATCCAATCGCCTGAAGAGTCGGACGCTCGGAAAGCATATCCACCGCCCGCGCGACCAGCACCGGCAGCGAAGCATTGATGACGGAAAGCAGCCCCACCAAAAAGAGCGCCGCGCCCAAACGTTTCGCATGGGGACGAAAATACGCTTTGATGCGCCGATACAATTCGGAATCGCTATATTGACGGTCGTATTTTTCTTGATTCAAACCTGCAAAGAAGCCCATACGCCTACTCTCGGAAAATGCGCCGATACGCCTCGGAGGTCTTCATCAAATCTTCGTGGGAGCCTGCGGCTTCCAAACGTCCTTTCCGCAGAAGAAGAATCAAATCCGCCCAACGAATTTGAGAAAGCCGATGCGTGATGATAAAGGTCGTCCGCCCGCGCGCGGCGGCAGCGATGGCGCGCTGAATTTTGTCTTCGGTCGCGCTGTCAATCGCGCTGGTGGAATCGTCGAGGATGAGAATTTTCGGGTCGGTCAAGAACGCGCGCGCCAGCGCCAAACGCTGACGCTGCCCGCCGGAGAGGGTCACGCCCCTGTCGCCAAGTTCGGTTTCGTATCCTTTGTCGAAAGAAAGGATGAAGTCATGCGCCTGCGCGGCTTTCGCTGCCGCGATGATTTCCTCCCGCGTCGCGTTCGGATGCCCAAAGGCGATATTTTCCGCAACCGTGCGGGAAAAGAGAAAAATATCCTGCTCGATGATGGAAATTTGACGGCGAAGCGAAGCCATGTTCCAATCTCGGACATCTACGCCGTCCACGAGAACACGCCCCTCTGTCGCGTCATAAATGCGATTGATGAGTTTGACGAGAGTCGTTTTCCCGGCTCCCGTTTGCCCCACGATGGCCACCGTTTGCCCGGGGCGAACCCGAAAAGAAATTCCATCCAGCGACTTCTCGCTGCCGGGATAGGCAAACGAAACATCCTCGAAGACGACCTCGCCGCGCATCTTCGCATCGTATCCCGCGAGATTTTGGTCAAGGTTGTCTTCGCGGTTGAGTAACTCCAAAATGCGGCGCGCGCTCGAAACGCCCACCGACATTTGGGTATACGCGAAGGCGGCCGCGAAAGTCGGGAATTTGAGCATTTGCAGCAAACTGAAATACGCCACCACAGCGCCAATGTGAATCTCGCCCTGACGATACAAGAGAAGCGAATGAACCAACCCCATCGCCTGCGCCAGTCCCAGCAAAAGCATCGGAAGGAATCTCGCCTCCAAATCCCCCTGCTGGACGAAAGCATCCCGAACGCGGCGGGCATTAAGATGAAAACGGGATACCTCCGCATCTTCCTGCGCGAAGCCTTTGACAATCTCCACGCCGTCTAACGCCTCCGCAAGACGCGCGTTCATGTCGCCGAAAGATTTACGCACTCTATCCGTCACAGGCGAAAGGGTGCGAAGATAATGCCACAGCGCGAGAAAATACCCTAACGCGAAGAGAGAAGGGGTCAACAACAATTTCGGAGAGTATTGCCACGAAAAGAAAAAGGGCATAATCAAAAAGAGAAAAGACCCTACGACCAAATTGAGTCCGGGGCTAAACATCAAATTGACCTCGCGCACATCGTTGGTCGCGCGCGCCATCGTATCCCCCACCGACTGCAAATTATGGAAGGTCATGCTCTTCCCCAAAAGGGAGGAATACAACTCATCCCGGATATTCCGCTCGATTTTCTGCGCCATCCATTCCGCGCCGAAATTCCTCCCGAACTGAAGGATGCCGCGTATCAACTGCGATATCCCCAACGCTATCGCCAGCGGGAGAAGTTTCGAGGTCTGGGGCGGCGTATGCGACATCGCGTCGAAAGCCTTCCCGATAATTACCGGGATATATGCCGCCAGCGCCGCGTTCCCCGTTGCGCCGACGATGATGAGCAATGCCAAATGCCAGTACCGCGCGGCGTGAGAAAAAATCCACGCTACCGGCGAAGACCGCCGGACGCGGTATTGGCGAGTAGGAGAAAATTCAGCAGGAGCAAGTGTTGTCATAAAATGTCCCTAGAGGTGCAAACGCCGCGTTGGGAAAACGCGGCAACCCCAACTGATTATACAACAGCACCGCGAATCGAGAGTCGATTCCTGCGTTTTCGGTCCGGGAACACGACCGGGCACCTCTCGAAAAAAATCTCCTTGACAAAACCCCAACGCCTCGCTTAAACTCACCCCATGAATACCACGCCCGTCTTCTCCGTCTCTTCGATGTCCATGATGGACATGTGCCGCCCCGCGCGGGCAGCGGCGGAGAATCGGCGTTAACGATGCCGCAAGCGGATTCTTCGGGCTGTCCATGTTTCGTTGGGCAGCCTTTTTTTGCGCCGATGCGGCGTCTCATCCCGATACCGGTTCGGAGGTCTCATGTCTGAAAACATTCTCATCGCCATTGCGTGGCCCTACGCCAACGCGGAAATTCATGTCGGAAACATCACCGGCTCGCATCTCCCCGGCGACATCGTGGCTCGCTATCACCGCTTGAAGGGGAATCGCGTCCTCATGGTCAGCGGAGCGGATTCGCACGGCACACCCGTCACCGTCCGCGCGGAGAAGGAGGGCATCTCGCCGCTGGAGGTCTATCAACGCTTCCACGAGGGCTTCGTCGAACTCTTTCAAGGCATGGGACTTTCGTATGACCTCTTCACTTCCACACATACCGAAAACCATTTCGACATCTCCCAAAAAATCTTCCTTGCGCTCCTCGAAAACGGGTATCTCTTCCCGAAAGAATCCATGCAATGGTATTCGCCGCAAGCCGGGCGCTTCCTCCCCGACCGGTACGTGGAGGGCGTATGCTATATCTGCGGTGCGGAGGGCGCGCGCTCGGATCAATGCGACGCGTGCGGCAACGTTCTCGAACCGGAAAAACTCATCAATCCCCGCTCGAAAATTGACGGCTCGATACCGGAACTTCGCCCCACGACCCACTACTATCTCGACCTCTCGAAATTGGAGCCGAAAGTCGCGCAATTCCTTCGGGAACGCCGCTCTTATTGGCGGGAAACCGTCGTCGGGCAGTCCCTCGGACAAATCGAATCGGAGGGGCTGAAACCGCGTCCCATCACCCGCGATTTGGAATGGGGAATCCCCGTCCCCGTCGAGGGCTGGGAGGACAAACGTCTTTACGTCTGGTTCGAAGCGGTCATCGGCTATCTCTCCGCGACCATCGAATGGTCGGCGCTCAACGGGACTCCCGAAGCCTGGGAAGAATGGTGGACCAACCCCGATGCGCGCGCGTTCTACTTCATCGGCAAAGATAACATCTTCTTCCACGCGGCGATGTGGCCCGCCGAACTCATGGGCGCGGGAGAGAAATTCGTCGAACTCCACTCCGGCGAAACGGGAAAATCCCTCGTCCTCCCTTACGACGTTCCGGCAAATCAATTCATGAATCTGGAGGGGAAGAAAATCAGCGGAAGCCGCAACTGGGCAGTTTGGGGACGCGACGCCCTCAGCCGTTACGACCCGGACCCGCTCCGCTATTATCTGACCGTCAACATGCCCGAAAGCCGCGACAGCGATTGGGACTGGGATGAATTCATCGCGCGCAACAACAACGAATTGGTCGCCACATGGGGAAATCTCGCGAACCGCGTTCTCTCGTTTTGCTATAAACATTGGGATGGACGCGTCCCGCAGGTGGATCCCGCCTCGCTGCGTCCTTCGGACCTCGCGCTTCTGGAGAAAGTGGAGGCAGGATTCGAAACCATCGGACGGCAGATTGATTCCGTTCATCTGCGCGCCGCGCTCCAAGAGACCATGCGCCTCGCGAGCGAGGTCAACAAATACCTCGACGAGACCGCCCCTTGGTTCGAAATCAAAGAAGACAAAACCGAAGCCGCGAAATCCGTTTACACCGCGCTCAAAGCAATCGATTCGCTCAAAATTCTCTTCGCCCCATTCCTGCCCTTCACCTCCGAAAAACTTCACCGTTTCTTCGGATACGAAACGCCGCTCTTCGGAGAACAATACGTCGAGAAAGTGAGCGACGAATTAGGAGAGCATCTCACCCTGCGCTACCGCGCCGCCGAGAAACCTCTTCAATGGCAGCCTAGTGACCTCGCCCCCGGTGCGCCGCTTCGAAAACCCGCTCCGCTCTTCAAGAAACTGGATTCCTCCCTCGCGGAAGAAGAACGCTCGCGCCTCGGAAAATAACCCCGCTCATGTCATTGCGAGCCCCCGCAGGGGGCGAAGCAATCCCCGCGCG
>CAZDGZ010000076.1:0-9877 GCA_964505165.1 uncultured Anaerolineaceae bacterium
ACCAAGTCTTAGTCCGAGAATACCACGCCACGCCCCCAGCACAGTTATATTTTAGAAACCCCGCGTTCAACCCTGCGTTCAGCGGAGGCGGCTACGCCGCTCCCGAACTGCTCACGTTAGGCGCTTGAAAAGCGTCAAATCAAGATAAGATATAGGGTTTTAAAATGGCAAAAGATAAGGCATTCATTGTCCTGTTACATTTTCTATTATGGGTTATATCACTCCTTGCAATTGCATGGTTATGGAATCGCTGGATGTTAGACGGACCGCACGGTGCATATCGTTGGGTGGGGATGGACTTTGCACCGTTTTGGGTCGGAGTGCATGAAATGTTTTATGGTATCAACCCATATAGCCCAGAAACAACCATAAAAATCCAGGAAGTAGTCTATGGTAGTCAAGCCTTATCAGGACAAGACCCTATGATGTTTGTTTATCCTGCTTGGGTGTTTATTGTTATGGCCCCATTTTCCATAATGCCATATAAATGGGCGGTTATCTTATATGAAGGCTCTTTGCTATGGGCAATGTTACTTTTTTTGTATAATATTGCCTTGACATTAGGGAATAAAAAAATCTTGGCGCAATCCTTTTGGTTGGTTTTGCTTACATTTGGCAGTCTACCTTTCATGGTTATTTCAGTTACAAAAGGACAACTCGGATATTTGAGTTTATTGGCTTTGTTTAGTGCCTATAAAACATGGAAGCAGAAACCCATTCTGGCGGGCATTCTATTGGGATTTGCTTTGATTAAGCCCACTGTCACGGTCGTGCCCGTTATAGGATTTCTACTATGGGTTTTGTTGCATAAGAATTGGAAGTTTCTATTAGCCTTTACAGGTTGCATGGTAGTATTTCTAGCAACAAGTTATCTAGCGGTTGGAAATTGGATTCCAAGTTATCTTGGAATGCTTAGTATCACTGGCGGCATGCCAGTTTTTTGGAGTTTCGAAATTTTGCCGACACCATTAAATATTCTCTATACTGGCATTTTTATCTTCATCGGCATAGTTTCATTCTTTTATTCATTCACAAAAAAAGAACACGATTATTGGTTCTCGGCAGTTGTTCTTCTGGGAATTGCTCTAACACCGATGCGGTGGATATATGATTTATTTTTAGGTATTCTGATTCTTGCCGAAGGAAAAAATCTCTCCCGATTCCAATCCTTAATGGCTGGCGTAGCAATTATTTCGCCCTGGGCTTTGGTTCTCGTTCCTAAGACTATACGATGGAACGTAGCCGTAATCGGACTCCCTCTAATTTGGGCAACAACTTTGCTCGTATTTATTTTTGCGAAAAACTTAAACGTGAAGGAACCAATCTTCTCAAATTAGCAAGTCTTCAATTCAACTGCACCCCCGCATTTAGCGGTGGTAAGCGGCGTGGAGCTTGCCAACTTTGGTGCATTCATAGCAATGGAGTCGTGCCAGACCCGGCGGGCAGGTGATGTTCACGTTAGCCCGCTTGACAACATGAATAGCGAATACTTGAATGAACAAAACCGAAACTATCCAAATCACGTTCATGCGACACGGACGGTCCTTAGCAGACGACGAAGGCGTACATGAAGGCCGCTACGACTCGCCGCTCACAAAAATTGGGCATGTACAATCCCACACTCGCGCTCAGGAATTTCGGAAACGCGGGTTGAAATTCGATGTCATCATTAGCAGCCCACTGCAACGGGCACAGAGTACCGCGCAGGCCTTTGAGAAGGCGCTGCGGGTGCCGGTGGAGTTGGATGAAGATTGGATGGAGATGGATAACGGGCCGCTGGCAGGCATGAAGCGGGAGGTTGCTGCGGTAAAGTATCCTAAACCGGCGTTTCGTAATCTTTACGAGCCGATTTGCGGCACAGGAGAAAGCGCATGGGAGTTGTACTGTCGAGCAGCAAGAGCAGTGGAGAAGATAATCTGGCGTGGGGCAGGGAAATACCTGGTAGTGGCGCATGGAGGTATATTGAATGCAGCCATGAGAACAATCATGGGGATTCCGCCTCGGGGTGATAAACCAGATGTGGTATTTGGATTTGGAGATTTGGGATATGCGCGCATGGAATACCGACCTGAACGACACGTCTGGCGATTGTTGGAGTTTTCAAACGGGCTGCCCCCGGTCAACTGAAACGCCAAAGAGAAACAGACCACATCATGTTACCACTCTGAACATCAAGGGCGAAGTTACCGACTAGGGAAAAGCGTAAGTCATTGGTCAGGGTACTTAAGTCGTTATTGACAGTGGCGCAATTGAAAAACGGCAAGCGGGAGATTCTCACGTTAGATGCCGAAGAGACAAAAACACGCGTAACGAACAGGAGATGTGTACACTTATACGGGGATATTGCGAAATCTGATGAGCGGGTTCGGGCAATGATACTAAACGATTCTCGCGGCAACCCAAATACTGCGTCGATATTTTTCAGGATTTTGATATGGTCTACATGGCGACAGAGATAGCATCTTTCAAAAATGTTCCCGATTGACATCGGCAATATCCTGCCAAGAGGATCAGTCAATATCAAGCAGATAGTCTCAACGTGCTGCTACTCGATAAGAATAGCCCTTCTCCCAACCCAATGAAAAAGATTATCTATGCAAAACACATGCTTGATGTGGTAGTACGAAAACAACTGATGCGAATGGTTGAATGGTATGTTGGGATTAAAACCGAGTTTTCAATTACTCCTGGAAAATTTGGAAAGTACGTTGAACAAAAACAACAACTCTTCTGCAAAAAACGAAAAATCAGGGTACAATCTCTTCCGCAATGCTTTGATTGGAGAACTGTATGGCACAACATAACGGAAAAGAAGAGGTTGCGCTCAGCCGCACCCTCAATTTATTCACCATCACCATGATCGGCGTCGGAGGAATGATCGGCGCCGGTATTTTCGTCTTGACCGGCATCGCTGCCGGCGTCGCGGGTCCCGCGCTCATTCTGGTTTTTTTGCTTAACGGCATCATCACCTCGTTTACCGCGCTTTCCTATGCCGAACTCGGTTCCGGCTTCCCCGAAGCGGGCGGCGGATACCTCTGGGTCAAAGAAGGTCTCGGCGGAACGAACGGCTATCTCGCAGGATGGATGTCTTGGTTCGCACACGCTGCCGCAGGAAGTCTGTACGCACTCGGCTTCGGACGTTTTGCCAGCGAATTATGGTTGATGTCCGGTATCCCGACTTTCGGACTCAGCGTCCATCAGATGACGCTGGGATTCATGACCGGCATCATCCTCTTGTTCACCGCTATCAACTATCGCGGCGCATCGGAAACCGGATTGATTGGCAATATCATCACGATGACGAAAATCGCCATTTTGGGGCTTTTCGTCTTCTTCGGCGTCCTCGCAATGCTCCGCACCGACGCGTGGCATACTCGTTTTACGACGGAGTTCTTCCCCAACGGATTTATGGGAGTCTTCATCGCAATGGGGTTGACCTTCATCGCGTTCGAGGGCTATGAAATCATCGCGCAATCCGGCGAAGAGGCAATTGACGCGAAACGGAACATCCCGCGCGCAATTTTCCTTTCTATTGCCATCGCCGTGACCATTTACATCCTCGTCGGCATCACCGCTATCGGCGCGACCACTCCCCCGCCGGGGCTGAAGGTATATCAATATCTCGGACAGCAAAAAGAAATCGCGATTGTAGACGTGGCACAGCAAACTTTCCCCTGGGGAATCGGCGGCGTCCTACTCCTCTTCAGCGGATTGGTCTCCACCATGTCGGCGCTCAACGCGACGACGTATTCTTCCTCCCGCGTCTCGTTTGCAATGGGACGCGACCATAACCTCCCCGAAATTTTCTCGCGCGTGCATCCCGTGCGCCATACGCCCTACTGGGCGGTCATTATCTCCGGCGGGCTGATGCTCTTCATCGCGTGGGCGCTTCCTATCGAAGATGTCGCCGCCGCTGCGGACATCATGTTCCTCTTGCTCTTCCTGCAAGTCAACGTCACCGTCATGGCGCTGCGGCACAAAATGCCTGATTTGAAACGCGGATTTCGCATCCCTTGGATGCCTGCGATTCCCCTCATCGCCATCCTCGCGAACCTGATGCTCGCGGTCAACCTCTTCAACTTCAGCCCCATCGCATGGTATTTTGCCATTGGATGGCTCACCATCGGCACGATTCTTTATCTCGCGCACTTCTCGAAAATCGAAGTGCTGGAAAAACCCAAAGAGATTTTGCAAGAAGAGGTCCTCATCAGCCGCGATTACTCCGTCGTCGTTCCCGTAGCAACTCAGGAACAAGCGCGTATCCTCGGACAAATCGGCGCGTATCTCGCGATGGATCATAGCGGAGAAGTCCTCGCGCTTCACGTCATCAAAGTCCCTCCCCAATTGACCCTCGGCGAAGGGCGGCTCATGCTCAAAGAGGGACGCCCGCTCCTCGAAACCGTCATCAAACAAGCAAAAGCGCGAAACGTACCGGTGCATACCGTCCTTCGGCTCGGACGAAATGTCCCCGAAGCGATTCGCAAAACCGTAGAAGAAAACGCAGCGGATTTACTCGTCCTCGGATGGCCCGGCTACACCAATTCCGAAGGACGGCTCTTCGGCTCGGTCATTGACCAGTTGATGGGCAACCCGCCAACCGATACCGCGCTCGTCCGCTATCGAAAATACCGCCCGCTGCGCTCCATTCTCGTCCCCGTTGGCGGCGGCGTAAACACACGCCGCGCGGTACGCCTCGCCCTCAGCATGGGACGCCACGCGGAAGACGGTCCCGCGAAAATCACCCTCCTCCACATCATGCCCAAAGGCGTCGGCGCAGCAGGGGAAGCGCGGGCACAACTCCTCTTCCGTGAACTCCTCGAAGGCGTAGACTATCCCAACATCGAAACCGACATCACCGCCTCGAATCATATCGTGGAGACGATTTTGGAACGCGTGAAAGGCAAAGAAGAGGAAAAACGCTACGACCTCATCGTCATCGGCGCATCGAATGAACCCCTCTTCCAGCGGCTTCTCCTCGGAGACATTCCCGCCGAAGTCGCGCGAAAAGCCGAAGTCACGACCATCGTCGTCAAACGCCGAAGCGGCCCGCTTCATTCTTTCCTGCGGCAAACCGTCCTCGAACCGGACAGCGTCGAAACGCCCGCAGGAATCAAAAGTTAGCACGAACAAAGCCGCGTTCGCGGAGCGAAGCAATCCCCAACGGGACAGGAATCCCCCCTGTCCCGTTTTCGATTCCAAAACGACAAACGCCGCTCACTCCCCTCGCAGCATCTCCTCGCTGATTTCATCCAATTTCAAACTAATCACCTGACTGGCAGAATCGCGCCCCATCGTCACGCCGTAAATCGTCTCCGCCGCCTGCACCGTATTGCGATTATGCGTGATGATAATGAACTGCGTTTCCTTGCTCAAATCAAGCAGCATCTCGCGAAAACGTCCCACATTGGCTTCATCGAGCATCGCGTCCACCTCGTCCATCACACAAACGGGAGTCGGCGACACGCGCAGCAACGCGAAGACCAGCGCAATCGCGGTCAAACTTCGCTCTCCGCCGGAAAGAAGCGCCAACCCCTGCTCGCGTCGTCCGGGAAGCCGCGCCTCGATTTCGATACCCGTCTCAATCAAATTATCGGGGTCCGTGAGAGTCAACTTCGCCGCGCCGCCTCCGAAAAGGCGGACGAAAATCTCGCGGAATTCCAGCGCAACGGCTTTGAAGGTCTTGTAAAAAGCGCGTTCCGTCAAGTCATCCAACTCAGCGATGACCTCCCGCAAATCCGCCTCCGCTTTCCGCAAATCCGCCATTTGCGCTTCAAGGAATTCATAGCGCTCTTTTTCCTTCTCGTATTCCTCTTGCGCCTGCGGATTGACCGCGCCCATCCGCCGCAGCCGAGCGCGCTGCTGCTTGACCTGCTCCTCCATATCAGGCGGCAATTCCTGAATATCCGAAAGTTGCTCCACCATCCCCTCGAAAGGCAGCGGAACCGGACCGGAAACATCCTCCCGATACGAGAACATCACCAACCCGAAATCATCCTCGATTCGCTGACGAAGCGAATCCAACTTCTCCTGCGTGCGCGTGGCGTCCAATTGCGCCTGCCCATGCTGACGCTCCGCGAGGGTTAGCGCGCGCCGCGCGGCGGCTTCGCGTTCCTGCTGCTCTGCATCGCGGGATTCCGCTTCCCGAAGTTCCTGCTCCAAAGGCGAAATCTCCCGCTCCAACGCCGCCAGCGATTCGCTCAACGTCTCTGCCTGCGACTGAAGCGCGGCGCGTTTCTCCTCCAACGCCTGCATCTCCGATTCCATCTCCGAGATGCGCGTCTTTGCCGTTTCGATTTGAAGATGGATTCGATTCGACGCGCGGCGGCGCTCCTCCAAACGAGAACGAGCGCTCTCCATCGCCTGACGAGAAACCGCCAGACGCGTTTCCCAATACGAAACCTGAGTCCGCGCCTCCGAAATATCCAATTCGGAAAGAGAAGATTCCAAAGCCCGAATCCGCTCTCGGAATTTCAACCTGGATTCCGCTATGGCAGATTTTTCCTCCAACGCGGCATGTTCCGCCGACTCCGCCTCCGCGATATCCGTCTGGATGCTGTCGAGACGCGTCCGCTGCCACTCCGCCTGCCGGCGAGCGGAGTCCATCGAAAGGCGCGCGGACTCTTCCTCCCGCCGCGCCGACTCGAAACTCCCGCGCGCGGCGCGGAGCGCCTCCTCTAAACGGGATTTCTCTTCCCGCGCGGCATCCAGCGAGCGAAGCGTTTTCGCCTGTTCCGCCTCCGCCGCGTCGATTCGTCCTTCGAGAGATTCCAACATCTGCGTTAATTCGCGGCGTTGACGCGTGCGGCTCAACGTGCCCGTGTGCGCTCGTCCGCCCGCGAGGATGACCCCATCGGGACGAAAGACCTCGCCGCGCAGCGTGACCAGCCGCGCCGCGCCGGAAATTTTCTTCGTCAAGCGGCGCGCCGCCGCCCTATCTCGCACGATGAATACCGACCCTAGCAAAAGATCCACCGCCGCTTGAAGGGATTTCGGCGCACCGACAACCTCCGCCGCGCGCGCCAATACCGCGTCGTCACGCGGCGCGGCAGGCGCTTTCGACGCGTCCGCCTCGTGAAGAGGGAGAATCGCCGCGCGTCCCGCGTTTTCTTTTTCCAGAAGCGCGAGGGCGGTTTCGATATCCTCCTCGGATTCGAGCAAAATGGTATCCACATATTCGCCCAATGCGGCGGCGATGGCGGTTTCGTATTCTGCGGGGATGTCGAGCGCCGCGCTCAACGCGCCGCGTGAAGATTTCAGCCGCGCCTGCCGCGCCGCTTCGAGGAGGAATTTCGCGCCCTCCGCGTAGCCCGCGAGGGATTCTTCCGCCGCGTCCAGCACATCCAGTTGCGCGCGTAAGCGGCTCTTCCGTTCCCGCAATGCGGAAAGTTTTTCCGCCTGCATGCGGCGGGTTTCTTCCAAGGCGTTCAAGGATTCGAGATGCGCGGCAAGGGCTTTTTCGGCATCGTGAAAGGCGGTTTCGGTTTTTTGGCGGTGCGCCTGCGCTTTTCGAAGAGCCTGCTCCGCCGCATCCGCTTCTTTTTCCGCTTTCTGGAGGGCTTTTTTCGCCTCTTCCAATGCTTTGTGCAGGGATTCTTTTCGGGAAGAGAGTTCATCCAGCCGCGCGTGGAGGCGCGTTTCTTTCGCGCGCGCGTCTTCTTCTTCGCGGCGCGCCGCCTCGAGGGCGGAGGCGGTCTTTTCCCTCTCGTGCTGTTTTTCCTCGAGGGCAGATTTCGCGGCGGCGGTTTCTTTTTCCGCCTCTTCATATTCCGATTGAAGGCGGGAGGCTTCCGCTTCGGCTTCCTCGAGGCGTTCCCGCGATATCTTCGCTTCGTCTTCTACTTGTGCGGCTTCGCTTCGCAAAGTTTGGAGCGCGGCGCGGCGCGAACGCTGACGTTCTTCCAGTACCGCTAATTCCCGCATCACCGCTTCGCGCTGACGATGCAATTCCGAAGAACGGCGGTGCTGCTCTGTCAACGCGGCGCGAAGTTCTTGAATTCGCGCGCGGAAGGCGGTAAAGGCTTCTTGCGCTTCGTGATGTGCGCGGCGCGCTTCGTCCAGTTTCTTTTCCAGAAGGTGCAGCGTTTCCCGGCTTCGCTGGACTTCTTTCTGCGCCCGCCGCCAGTGATAGCCATACCAATCACGGAGGAGGAGACGTAAATCCGCCTGAATCTGCTTGTATTCGCGAGCGCGTTTCGCCTGCCGTTCCAAACGGCGAAGGAGCGGGGCAAGTTCGGCTTGAATGTCGAGGACGCGTTCCAGATTTCGGCGGGTATGCTCCAGACGGCGGAGGGCTTCTTCGCGGCGCGCGCGGTACATGCCGATTCCTGCCGCTTCTTCGAAAAGTTTGCGGCGCTCGTCCGCTTTCAGGGTGAGGGACGCGTCCACAAGTCCCTGTCCCAAAATCGTATACGTCCGCTCCGCCAGCCCCGATTGCGCCAAAAGTTCGTTGATTTCTCGGAGCCGCACCTGCTGTCCATTGAGAAGGTACTCGTTATGCCCGTCACGGTACGCGCGGCGCGTCACCGCGACCTCGGAGAAATCCACCGGAAGCCAATGGTCGGTATTGTCGAAGAGAATCGTCGCGGAAGCCATCCCCGCGCGGGGGCGCTGCTCGGAGCCGGAGAAAATCATATCTTCCGTTTTTCGCGCGCGGAGCAGCCGATAGGACTGCTCTCCCAGCACCCAGCGGAGCGCGTCCGCGATATTCGATTTGCCGGAGCCGTTCGGTCCGACAATCGCCGTGATGCCTTCCGCGAATTCGAAGGTGGTCTTCGATGCGAAGGTTTTGTATCCGTGTAGTTCGAGGGCTTTTAAACGAAGGGGCATGAATTTTTCCTGCGTAAGAATTTAAGAAAGGGAGCGCAGCGCGTCGCGGGCAGCCTCCTGCTCCGCTGCGTTTTTGCTGGAGCCGCGTCCAATCCCGTAGCGTTTGCCGTCTACGAAGACTTCCACCTCGAAGGTTTTGGCATGGTCGGGGCCGCTTTCGCCGACCAGTTTGTAGCGCGGAATACCTAAATGGTTCGCTTGTGTCCATTCTTGCAAAACGCTCTTCGGGTTGCTGATTTGCACTCCTGCGAGGATGTCACTGATTTTTTCGCGCGAGGCTTCCAAAAAGGGATAGAAGAACGCCTCCACAGCGGGAATTCCAGCCTGAAGGTAAATTGCGCCAATCAGGGCTTCGAATGCGGCGCAGAGAAGCGCGGGACGGTCTTGTCCGCCCGCGTTACGCTCTCCGCGGCCGAGACGCAGCGCGCGTCCCAATTCGATTTGGCGCGCGAATTCCGCCAGTTGTTCGGTGCGAACCAGCGAAGAGCGGATTTGCGTCAACGCCCCCTCGCGCATCTCCGGGCAATGACGATAAAGCCACGCAGCGACAACGAAATCCAGCACCGCGTCGCCCAAAAATTCCAGGCGCTCGTTATCATCTGGAGCATCGCTATATTCGTTGAGATACGAGGTGTGGGTCAAAGCCCGCGTCAAGAGCCGAAGGTCATCTCCGAAAGGCAGCGAAAGCCGTTTCGCCAATTCCGCCGGAGATTCTGGCGGGGAGAATGTTTTACCGTTCTTCACAAATGCCTCCCGGAATTCAAGAGACGGCAGCCGCCGAAGTCGCCCTCAGGCAGTTGGCGTTTCACGAATTCCTTGAAATAGAATTAACGCTGATTGTACACGGTTTCTGAAAAAAGGTAAAACGCCAGTACCCCTTGGGGTATTCGCGGTGCAGCAATTTCTTTACTGCGAAACCACTGAACTCCCAACCCAACAACGAGATTGCTTCGCTTCGCTCGCAATGACATGAAACCAACTACCCCTCGCCGGAGCCTAAAGCCTCCGGCTACATCTACAAAGCCCCGCTAGGCGGTTGCCGAGTTCATCG
>CAZDGZ010000077.1:0-9499 GCA_964505165.1 uncultured Anaerolineaceae bacterium
TGGCGCATTCCGCGCAATCCCCGTTGCCCTTTGTTAGTTCGATAGTTTGGTAGTTTCGTAGTTTGGTAGTTGGGTGGGAGAGGCTGGCGCATTCCGCGCGTCCCCCGCTGCCCTCGACGCCGCGCCGAGCCTGCCGAGGCATACGCCGCCTCGATAGGTTTTTCCCTACCGACCGGTTGGTAGTTTTTCTTTTTTACGATATAATGAAAGGGTCTTTTATCCTTAACCACTTTAATGGAGCATTTCGATGGATTTTGCACTCACGGAAGAACACCGAATGGTCGAGAAGATGGTGCGCGATTTCGCTCAAAAAGAAGTTGCCCCCATCATCAAAGAATCCGACCGTAAGCAAGAAATGGCCCCTTTCGTTCTCCCTCGCATGGCAGAACTGGGCATTTTGGGGATTTGTATGCCGGTACGCTACGGCGGGCAAGGGATGGATTATATCTCGCTGGGATTAGCGTGCGAGGAATTGGAAGCCGTAGATACGACGCTGCGTGTGGTGATGTCGGTCCACGCGGGGCTGGCAAGCATGACTCTCTTGCAATGGGGCACAGAGGAACAAAAGCAGAAATTCCTCGTCCCGTTGGCGCGCGGCGAAAAAATCGGATGCGGCGCGTTCACCGAACCCGGCGCAGGTTCCGATGTTTCCGCGCTCCAAACCCGTGCCAAACGCGATGGGGATGACTACATCCTCAATGGCGAAAAAATGTGGATTTCCCTTGCCACCAAAGCCGATTACGCAATCGTTATCGCCGTTACGAACCCGGATGCAGAACGCCCCTCGCGGCGTTTTTCTACGTTTATCGTAGATTTGCATACTCCCGGCGTTTCCCGCGGCGATATTCACGGAAAACTCGGCGTCCGCGCGGGCTCTACCGGATGGATTAGTTTCCAGGATGTCCGCGTGCCGGCGGAAAATATGATTGGCGAAGAGGGCGAGGGCTTCAAGGTTACGATGTCGGCGTTCGATCATGGACGATTTACGGTTGGCGCGGGGGCAACGGGAATCATCCGCGCCTCCCTCGAAGCCAGTGTGCGATATGCAAACGAGCGCAAAACCTTCGGGAAACCGATTTCACAGCACCAATTGATTCAAGAAAAAATCGCCCGCATCGCGCAAGATTACGACATTGCGCGGCTGCTCAATTTGAAAGTTGGCTGGATGCACAACGAAGGCATGCGCTGCACGCGCGAAATCTCGGTCGCAAAACGTTTCGCGGCAGAAGCCTCCTTCCGCGCAGCGAGCGAAGCGCTCCAGATTCATGGCGCATACGGCTTCAGCGACGAATACGATGTAGAGCGCTACCTTCGCAATGCACGCGGCGCCATCATCTACGAGGGCAGCGACGAAATCCATACGATTATTCAGGCTGGCTACGCCCTCGGCGAACGGAAAGACAAACCCTTACGCAAAGAACTTCCGGCATACGATCCGGAGTTTTGGCAAGAAGAGGCATAACTATTTTTTCGATACTCTCTAAAGGAGGACTACCTTGAAAATCGTAGTTTGCGTTAAACAAGTGCCCGACTCGGCGGCGACCGTCGTTGTCGAAGACGGGCAAGTCTCCTGGGGCGATGCGCCGTTGGTCATCAACCCCTGGGATGAGTATGCCGTCGAAGCCGCGCTGAAGCAGAAAGAAGCATACGGCGGCACGGTGACGGTGGTAAGCATGGGCGGCGAAGAGGCGAAAGAAGCCCTCAAGCATGCTCTGGCGATGGGATGCAACGATGCCATTCTCATCTCGGATCCCGCTCTGGAATCGGTGGATACGCAGGGAACCGCGCGTGTGCTGGCGGCTGCGATCCAAAAAATCGGCGATGTGGATATGGCCTTCTTTGGACGCCAAGCCATTGACGGCGACGCGGGAATCACCCCCTCGCAAACCGCGCGCGTACTCGGATGGCCCGCGCTCATCCTTGCCTCCTCTATCGAGGTCGAGGGCGATACCGTCCGCATCGAGCGCGCAATGGAAGAGGGACGCCAAAAGGTGACGGCGAAACTCCCTGCCGTCTTCAGCATCGTCAAAGATTACGGCGAACCGCGCTATCCTTCCTTCATGGGAATCCGCAAAGCCTCCCGCGCGCAAATTCCCGTCTGGTCGTTGGCAGATTTGGGGATTGAAGCCCCCGCGCCGGTGGTGGAATGGCCCGAAATGATGAATCCGCCGAAGAAAGAGGTTACCTGCGAATTCATCGAAGGCGAAACCCCCGAAGAAATCGCCGGAAAACTGGCGGACAAGATTATCGCGGAGAAAGTATTATGAACACCTGGGTCTATATTGATAACTTCAAAGGCGAAGCCCTTCCCTCTTCTTGGGAAGCCATCGGCGCGGCGAAGACGCTGGGCGGTTCGGTGACGGCGCTGGTTTTCGGCTCTGGCGTCGAAAACCTGGCAAAACAGGCATTCGAATACGGCGCGGATGAAGTTTTCCTCGCGGACGATGCCTCGCTGGAAGATTACCGCTCCGAAATCTACGCGGCGACTCTCTCCAACCTTGCCTCCGAAACGACTCCCGATGTCATCCTCTTCCCCACGACCACACGCGGACGCGAACTCGCGGGCATGGTTGCCATTGACCTGAATACCGGCGTGTTGATGGATGTCATTTCCTTCGAATTGGATGGCGACACCATTGTGGCGACCCGTCCCATTTACGCGGGCAAACTTCTTCAGAAGACTCGCTGCAATGCCAAGCCCCAAATCGTGACTCTGCGCGGACGCGCGTTCCCCAAACCCGAACCGGAAGCGGGACGCTCCGGGGAAATCAAAAAGGTGGACGTGGCAGGCGACGCGTTGACGACCATCGAAGGCTATACTCCCTCCGAAGGCGGCGTTTCGCTGACCGACGCGGGCGTCATCGTCTCCGGCGGACGCGGCACCTCGAACAATCCCGACCTGATTCCTCCCGAAGGAATGTCGGACGAGGAAGCCGAAATCTGGCGCGCGCAGCAGGGATTCAAACTCATCGGCGAGTTGGCGGAAGTCCTGGGCGCAGCCGTCGGCGCGAGCCGCGCGGCGGTGGACGCGGGATACATCCCCTATTCGCATCAGGTTGGGCAGACTGGCAAAGTCGTTAGCCCTGATTTGTACATCGCGAACGGCATTTCGGGCGCGATTCAGCATCTCGCGGGCATGCGGACGAGCAAGGTCATCGTTGCCATCAACAAAGACCCCGACGCGCCTATCTTCAAGGTCGCACGTTTCGGTGTGGTCGGCGATTTGTTCAAAATCGTCCCTGCCCTGACCGAAGCGTTCAAGACGCGCTTGGGCAAATAACCGCGGTACGATAAAAAATCCCTCCCGCACGGGAGGGATTTTTTTTATTTTCCGGCGGTCACCTGACTTTGTGCATTCGACACATCGCTGGCGACGATGGTCACGCCGTTTCGGGTCAGGGTTCCTTTATACGCGCGGTCGCCGTCGTGCGGAATCCACCCTTCCATATTAAGGGGGATAGGGCTGTCCGCGCGTATCCATTCCCCGTTGTATTTTCGGACGATGTGAATATGTGTGCCGGTGGTGCGTCCTCCCTCGCAGGAAGGGTAGCCAATGGATTCCCCGGCTTGGAGAAAAACGCCTTCGGGCGCGCGTCCCTCGGTGGCAACATGGAGGTAGAAAATATCCCAGCCGGTGCGTTCCTCGCCGTCGCCGTCCAAATCGAGGACGACGATTCCCGTTTCCGAGCGGACGACCATTCCGTCTGCCATCGCGACGGCGTATTCTTGCGGCGCGGCTTTGAAGCATCCGCTTTGAGAGGAGGGCGGCGCGAAATCCACCGCCGCGAAAGGTTCGCCCTGTCCCCAACCGGTATGGGGCGCGCCGGTATAGGTCCAGGTATGCCCTTCTGGAAACGGCAGCACGAAGGGCGGCTGTCGAAGATTTCCGGGGATGAGAATATGCGCCTCCGGTTCGCCGAAGAGGGCGCGGTAGGTCTGGAAGAATCCCGTTTCGCTGATGGCGCGGGCGTATGCCTCGCCGGAGAGAATGCGCGAAAAATAGTATTGGATGCCCACTGTCGCCGCGTTCTGCCAAGGGTCGGGGCGTTCCAGCGTGCCGTCGGGATGTTCGAACTCGGTCAGATGTCCGCTTCTCCAGCCGTAGTAGCCGTTGTTGAGCGCGTTCGCCGCCCAGACAAGTTGGAGGTACATGCCCCGATGCATGGTAGGTTCTTCGTAGCCGAGGATGTAGGGCGTATCCGGCGGGGAGGGATTGGTCAGCGCGCCTGCCTGATATTCGAGGAGCGCAAGCAGCACGCGGGGGCTTACGCTGAAGTTGAGCGCGACGTACTCCACGATTTCCGCGCCGGTGCGATTCTTGTCGCCGACATAATCCTCGTAGTTGCTCAGCCAGCCGGGATACGCGTCCACGAAAGCCTGAGTGTCGAAGCCGACCGCGTCGGGTCCGTTGACGAACGCGCTGTCGGGGAGGATGTGGAGCGGGTTTCCCCAAAATGGGAGGTAGTAAATGGGGATTCGCATCGGCATCCCCGGCGGGAGGGTCGTCACATCTTCCGGGATGAGGGGGTTGGCTTCGAGGATTTCTTCGATGGTGGTGTTGAAATGCGCGGCAAGCGCGGGGAGGGTGTCGCCGGTTTGGGCGGTGTAGGAGACCCATTCGCCGGGTTTGTATTCGGGGCGCGCGGCGATAGGCGTCGCGGTAGGGGTCTCGACGGCGGGGGTCGGCAAAATTTCTTCGGAGGGCGTTGGCGCGCATCCGCCGAGGAGGAGGAGAATGCCGACAAGCGGAATCAGGAGGAGGGGCGTCCGCGGCGTCCGCATCCCCTTAATCATCCTCTCGAATGATGACGCTTTTGGATGAGCCGTAGGGGTCGGCGACGATGGTTTTTCCGCCGCGTGTGAGCATTCCGTCATACGGCTTGTTTCCGTTATGGGCTGTCCATCCGCTTAAGGTGAAGGGGAGGGGGCCGTCGGCGAGTATCCATTCGCCGTTGTATTTTCGCGCGATGTGGACGTGGGTTCCGGTGGCGATTCCGCCTTCGCAGGAGGGATGCCCGATTCTGTCTCCCTCTTCGAGCCATTCGCCCTCCTCCACGCGCCCGTCGGTGGCGATGTGGAGGTAGAGAATGTCCCAGCCGGTTTGTTCGTAGCCGTCGCCGTCTAAATCGAGGATGACGATGCCGCGTTCAGAGCGGACGACCAGCCCGGCAGCGGAGGCGAGTACCCATTGTTCGCTGACTGTGCAGCCGCTTTCGTTGCTCGCGGGGGCAAAGTCGAGCGCCGCCATCGCGCCCCGGTGTTCCCATGCGGCGTGAGGGCCGCCGGTGAAACTCCAGGGGACGTCCACTTCGAAGGGGAGGAGGAGATCCGGCTGGGTCAGCCCCGGCGGGAAGAGAGGTTCCACCTCTTGGGCGCGGAGTTGCGGGTCGCCGAACATGGATTGGTAGAGCGCGGGAAATCCGCTTTGGGGGGAAATTGCCTCGAGCCAGCGTTCCGGCGGAAGCCGAAGCGAGAAGAAGTATTGGAGGGCAACGGTTCCCGCGTTGAGGGTAGGGTCAATGCGACGCGTTTCTCCGTTGGGGAAGACGAGTTCTGTCAGCGTGCCGGCGCGCCAGCCGTAATATCCTTCCGAGAGGTCGTCTATGGCAACGACGAATTGGCGGAACAGTCCCCGATGGCGGGAGTCTACATAGCCGAGGGGGTAGTCGGTTTCGGAGAAATTGGTCGGGGTGCGCGAAACCCATCCGCTTTCATATTCCAGCAATGCCAGCAGGAGGCGCGGATTGACGGAGTTTTCGAGCGCGAGGCGTTCGATTTCGTCCGCGCCTTTGGTCCATCCCGTCGAGCCGAGATATTCTTTATAAGAGGCAAGGTAGCCGCCGGCGCTTTGGATGTATTCGGCAATGTCGAATCCGCTGGCTGTGGCGGAAAAGACGAATTCGCTGTCCGGCAGGATTTTATCGGAGGGGGAAAGGCGAACACCTTCCTCTTCCAGAACGTTGGGGATGAAAAGCGGTGTGCCGGGGTCGAGGAGTCCTTGGTCGGGGAGCGGTACGGTGGATTGAATTTCCTCCTTTTTCACGCCGAAATGCGCGGCGACGACAGAGAGCGAATCTCCCGATTGGCTTTCGTAGCGGAGGAGGTTTTCGTCCGGCGTGAAGACGGCTGTTCCGAGCGCCGTCGGTGTCGGGGAGGGCATCGGCGTGGAGGTGGGACGCGGCGTCTCCGTCGGAGGGAGGGTCGCGGTTGGCGCGGGCGTCTTCGTCGGCGTGAGAGGGGGATTCGTGGGAGAGGGGACGAGAGTCGGCGTGGCATACGCTCCCCAAAGCGGCGGCGTGGAGCAAGAAACCAGTAGAAGAGCGAGCAGGATGAGGGCAAAAGGTCGTTTCACAGAGGTCTCCTATCGGCTGATTTCGTTTTCGGGATTGCGCCCGTTCCAGGCTTCTACGCGGTACTCGCCCCGCACGAGAAATCCGTCGTAGGGGGCATCGCTTGCGACGGCGCTCCATCCGTCCAGAACGAAAGGAATCTCTCCGTCTGCAGGAATCCATTCGCCGTTGTAGCGTCGTGCGAGATGAAGATGCGCCGCGTTGGCGAGTCCGCCTTCACAAGAGGGATGCCCGATTTTATCGCCGGTGTGGACGCGGCTTCCCGGCGCGATTCGCCCATCTGATGCAATGTGCATGTAGAGAATCGTCCAGCCGGTTTCTTCGTAGCCGTCGCCGTCCAAATCTTCGACGACCGCGCCGTTTTCCGCGCGGACGATGACTCCATCTGCGATGGCGAGGACCCAATAGGCGCTTTGCGCGCATCCCGCCGTATCGGGAGGCGCGAAATCGAGCGCCGCCCACGCCGAACCGTCATCCCAGCCGCCATGAGGTCCGCCAGTGAAGAACCACGTTTCCCCGGCTGCAAAGGGGAGGGTGAATGTCGGCTGCATCAGCCCGAAGGGGAGGAGCGGCTCGACGAGATAATCGAAAGGATAGCCGAAAAGGGATTGATACGTCGAAAAGACCCCTTCTTCCGAGATGGCGCGTGTCCACGCCGCGCGGGAAGAGACCCCCGCGAAGAAATTCTGCACTCCCGCCGTCCCGGCGTTGATGGTCGGGGAGGCGGGAATCACGTTGCCGTCCGCGAGAGTCCACGAATCGACGGCGTTGATTTTCCAGAGGTAATAGCCGCGATTCAGTTCGTTTGCCGTCCACGCGAGTTGACGATACAGTCCCTCGTACCACGCTTCCATATATCCCATTGGATATTGGCTCACGACAGGCGCGGGATTCGTCACCCATCCGCTTTGGTATTCGAGAAGTGCGAGGAGAAGGCGCGGATTCACGGAATAATTTTCCGCAATACGCTGGACGATTTCCGCGCCGCTCAAGATATCTCCATGTACTTCTTCCTGATATGTGGCGAGATAGCCTCCCTGAGACTCGACGAAAGAGGGCACATCGGTGAGGAGGCTTGTGGGACTGTAAACAAGTTCGGAATCGGGGATGATTTTGAAGGAGGGCGCGGCGGCGTTTTGCGGAATCGTCAGGATTTCGCCGGGAGAAAGGAGATTCGGATTCGGCAGCGAGTTCGCGGCGACGAGCGCATCGGTGGATACGCCGTATGCCTCCGCGATGCCGCCGAGGGTATCTCCGGGCTGGACGACATATTGAATTGGCGCGGCGGCAGTGGGCGCGGAAAAATGTGGAAAATCCGGTGTCGGCGTGACGATAGGCGTCCCTGCGCTGCGTTGTGGTGCAAGGAGCGTGGAAAGTGGAATCGCCGTCTGCATCCCTCCCGCCGGCGCGAAGGGGTCGTATTCGCTCCATTCAGGCGTTTCGGGAGGCGTCTGATTGCACGAAACGAGAATCAACGCGGCGATTGCCGCGAGAATTGAAACATATCGCATGGCTTGAATTCTAGCACAAAGAGTATAATACGCCCTATGAAACTCGTCGAATGTATCCCGAATTTTTCCGAAGCCAGGCGTCCTGATGTCGTGGATGCCATCGTCGCGGCAGTGACCTCGGTGGAAGGTGTTGTTCTTCTTGACCGCTCCTCGGATGAAGACCATAACCGCACCGTGTTGACCTTCGCGGGAGAGCCGCAAAACGTGAGCGAAGCCGCGTTCCGCGCCATCGAAAAAGCCGCCGCGCTCATCAATTTGGATGAGCACGAGGGCGCGCATCCCCGAATCGGCGCGACGGATGTCGTTCCCTTTGTCCCGCTTGAAGATGTGACAATGGAGGAATGCGTCGAGTTGGCGCGTGCATTGGGGAAGCGCGTGGGCGAGGAGTTGCATATTCCGGTGTATTTATATGAATACGCCGCCACGCGTCCCGAACGAGTCAACCTCGCGGCGATTCGCAAGGGCGAATACGAAACCCTGAAAGAAGAAATTGGCGTAAACCCCGCGCGGGAGCCGGATTTTGGTCCCGCGAAAATTGGGACGGCGGGGGCGACGGTCATTGGTGCGCGGGATCCTCTGGTCGCGTTCAATGTCTATCTCACGACCGATGAAGTCGCGGTTGCAAAGAAAATCGCCCGCGCGGTGCGCCATTCTTCCGGCGGACTTCGGTTCGTCAAAGCGCTGGGGCTTCTCGTCGAGGGACGCGCGCAGGTATCCATGAATCTGACGAATTACCGAAAAACGCCGATTGCCCGTGTCGTAGAGTTCATCCGACGAGAAGCGGCGCGGTATGGCGTTCACATCCATCACAGCGAAGTTATCGGGTTGATTCCGCAAGAAGCCCTCTCGGATGCGGCGGCATGGTATCTTCAACTGGATGGCTTCGAGAAATCGCAAATTTTGGAAACGCGTCTCTTCGAGGCACAGCGAGAGAAAGCCGGGGATTTCCTCGAAGATATCGCCGCCCCTCTCCCCACGCCCGGCGGCGGTTCAGCGGCGGCATACGCGGGCGCGCTCGGCGCAGCGTTGACGGAGATGACCGCGCGGCTGACTCTTGGAAAAAAGAAATATGCGGATGTTCAGGAGGAAATCGCGGCTATCGCGGCGCGGGCAGAAGAATTACGCCGCCTGATGCGAAAAACGGTCGAGGCGGATGCGGCGGCTTTCGACGCGATGATGGACGCGTTCCGCTTGCCGAAGACGACGCCGGAGGAAAAAGAAGCCCGCGCCGAAGCCATTCAACGCGCGACACTCCACGCGGCAGATGTTCCTCTCGAGACCGCGCGCCTCGCCGTCGAGGGGATGAGTCTTGCCCTCCGCGCGGCGCAAATTGGAAATCTCAACGCGATAACGGATGCCGCCTCCGGCGCGGCGATGGCGCGCGCGGCGCTCACGGCATCGGGATACAACGTCCGCATCAACCTTGCCTCGCTGAAAGACGAATCGCAAAAAGCCGAGCGCCTGCAAACCCTTCGCACCCTCGAAGCCCGCGCGGACGAACTCGATTCCGCTTTGCGGGAGATTCTTTCGACACGCGGCGGGTTTTCCATTTAAGAATTTTTCCCTTCGAGCAAATAAATTTCTAGGAGGACGCATGGGACTAAAACCCGACCATTGGATTCGCAAGATGGCGAGGGA
>CAZDGZ010000078.1:0-9490 GCA_964505165.1 uncultured Anaerolineaceae bacterium
CCCGAACCCGGCAGTTAAGCCCGCCAGCGCCGATGGTACTTGGGGGGCGACCCCCCGGGAGAGTAGGTCATCGCCAAGGGACTTTTCTTTTTCTCTTTTCGTTCATTTATTTGTATAGTATAATTTCCCCCGCATTCGCGAGAACTTTCTCAGTCGAGGAGTCTGTATCCCTGAAACGGTATCTTTTTTCTCTTTTTTCGCATGAAAACTTCGGCTGAGCACGCGTGCGTAGCCGAAGTTTTTTCTTTATCCTCTTGAAGGAAGGAGGTGAGATCCTTGGCGGTAGTTACGTTGCGTTCAAATGAATCTCAAGAACAATTGCTCAAACGTTTTCGGAAGAAAGTTGTCAAAAGCGGTGTGTTGAGCACTGTGCGCCGAAAACGCTGGTTCGTCTCTAAAAGCGAACAGCGTCGCATGGAAAAGAAAAAAGCAATTCGTCGCATGAAACGGCGTAAGGTGAAACGGTACTAATTTGCCTGTTGGCTTCGTTAGAAGCCGGATGTGGAGGCGTGTATGGCAGAAGAAAAAATTAAAGTCGAAGGAACCGTTATCGAAGCCCTCCCCGGGACGCAATTTCGGGTCCGCTTGGATAATGACCATGAAGTCCTCGCGTATCTCTCTGGAAAGATGCGGAAGTATTACATCCGTATTCTGCTGGGGGACCGGGTTCAGGTGGAGATGTCGCCCTACGATTTGACTCGCGGGCGAATTGTATATCGCTACAAGAAAAACAAACCTCCTGCCTGACATTGCCATAAACGCTTTATCTTTATTTTTTTCCATTTAAAAAAGACTCTTCTCGTCAGAGGAGAGTCTTTTTTCGCGAAAATATCCCGCGCGGAGGGCGTTAGTCTTCTTCGCTGGGACAGTTGTTTAAAATCTTTTCGATTTCTTCCAGAATGTTGTCGGTGAGTGTGCTGACGGCTTCGCCCGCCGCGAGGTTTTCTTCCAATTGTTCGACTCGCGTCGCGCCCGTGATGACGCTGCTTACCTCTTTTCGTCGCAGAATCCACGCGATGGCGAGTTGCGCGGTCGTCAATCCGATGGAATGGGCGAGGTCTTCCAATTTTCGGACGATGGCGATTCGTTCCGGGGTGATTTTCCCGCGAATCCATGCCATTTTCTCCAGAGATGCACGCGAACCTTTGGGGATTCCATCGTTATATTTCCCGGAGAGAATGCCGGAATAGAGGGGACTCCATGTCGTCAGCCCGATGCCATACGCCTCGCAAATGGGAGCGAGTTCGGCTTCTACGCGGCGGCGGTGGAACATATTGTATTGCGGCTGCTCCATCGTCGGCGGGACGAGGTGATGCTGATAGGCTTGACGGATTGCTTCGGCAATTTGCCAGGCGCGCCATTCCGATGTTCCCCAATAGAGAATCTTTCCTTGATGAACCAAATCGCTCATCGCGCGTACGACTTCTTCGATAGAGGTATCGGGGTCGAAGCGGTGGCAGAAATATAAATCCAAATAATCTGTTTTTAGGCGTTTGAGGGAGGCATGAACGGATTCGAAGATGTGCTTTCTCGAAAGCCCGCGTCCGTTTGGTCCCGGCATTGTGGGCCAGAAAACTTTACTCGAAATCACAAGGGCTTCACGGGGCAAATCTTTGAATGCTTTCCCCATGACAATTTCCGCTTGCCCTGCGGAATACATATCGGCGTTGTCGAAGAAGTTAATGCCTGCTTCGTAGGCGGCGCGGAGGATGCGAATGGACTCTTTCTCGTTTACCTGCCCTCCGAAGGTAATCCATGCGCCAAGAGAAATTTCGCTGACTTTGAGTCCAGAACGTCCAAGTCTCCGATAGTGCATGAGGCTTCTCCTTTATTTCTCTACGATGATTTGCAAACTGAAATAGCAGAACGTTTCTCCGTTTACGTTGAGCGCCCAGGTGGTGAGATAGGAGCCGGGTTCTTTCGGGGCTTCCATATCTACGATGAGCGTGATTTCCTGCCCGCTGACAACTTCTTCCGGGAAGTTGTATTCACTATAACGGTGGAATTTATCGCCGCGTACATACATATATTTATCCTCTACGGGCCATTTCCTTTCACCGGTATTGATGAGGGTGATTTCCCAGTCGAAATCGTTTCGAGACCCCATTCTCGTGCCGTTTTCCGGGATTTGCGAGACGAAGTGACAAGAATATTTTGAACTGCCGCTGCTGCTGCCTCCTCCACTGCTGCCTCCGCCCCCGCTGCTGAAGGTGGGGAGCGGGGTGAGGGTCGGGAAGGGTGTTGCCGTCGCGAGGATGAAGATGAAGGTCGGCGTCGGTGTCGGGGTGATGGTGGGCGGCGGCGGGGTCCTTGTGGGGGTCAATGTGGGCGTGGGCGTTTCGGTCGCGGTGGGCAGCGGAGTTTGGGCTTGAATTGCCGAGTAGGTCGCCGCGATGATGGTGTCTATAATGCCGGGCGGTTGTGTGGGAAGCGGCGCGGGGGAAAACGGCGTGCATCCGGCGAAAAGAAGCGATGCAAGCAGAAGCAAAGAAAGAAAGCGGGAGAAACGTTTTTTATCCATTGTGAGTATTGTATAGAGAAATGGTCGCGGGGTCAATTCGATGCGCGGGATACGCGCTGCAAAATTACCTGTTGAAGGTCGTGTTGTACCTCGTCCCACGGACGCGCGGCGTCAACGATGACCCAGCGCTGAGGCTCTTCCGCCGCGAGATGTAAATATCCTTCGCGGACGCGTCGGTGAAAATCCAGTTGATACGCGTCGAGACGGTTCCACTCTCCGCCGTTCGCGCGGCGCTGAAGCCCGGTTTCCACGTCGAGGTCGAGGAGGAGAGTCAAATCGGGGAGGAGTCCGCCGGTCGCATATCGGATGAGCGCGCGCACTTCGTCCAGATTCTGTTGGTGTCCGTATCCCTGATAGGCGAGGGTCGAATCCGCATATCTATCGGAAAGGACGATTTCTCCGCGCGCGAGGCGGGGTTTGACGACTTCCTCCACGAATTGCGCGCGCGCGGCTTGAAAGAGAAGGGTTTCGGTGCGCGGGTGCATTTCGGTGTTGTTCAGGTTATGCAGCACATCGCGGATTTGCTCGCCGATGGAGGAGCCTCCGGGTTCGCGCGTCGCGAAGACCGTATAGCCTTTCGCTTGCAAAAATTCGACGAGGAAAGGGATATGTGATGTTTTGCCGGAGCCTTCAGGTCCTTCGAGCGTGATAAACATTATTCTCTGAAAATCCGCACGTGGCGGCGCGGTTCCTTTCCGTAGGAATGGGAGAGCAGGTCGGCTTTGCGCGCCATCTCATGCTGGATTCGGCGGACGGCAGCAGAGCCGGGAGGCAGGTCTACCCAGCGTTCGCCGCGCAAAACGGCTTCGATGGCGGCTTGCGTTTGCAGGCGGATTCCTTCGAGGCTGCTTTCGGAGAAGGATTCGCCTGGAAGGTCGAAGAGGTCGCTCAAAAACCGTTCGATTTGGGTGACGGTATTGGCGCGCAGGACGTAAATGGGCATGCCGCGTTGTTCCGCGTCTACGACAGTGCGTTGACGGTTGCGGTAATACGTCCGCAGGGTGACGAGAGCGTTGGCTTCTCCGACATCCCGAACGATGACGGCTGGCACGCCCAGCCGTTTCGCGGCTTGCATGAGGCGGTTTCGCGCCACGCCGTAAGGGTAAATGCGGATGGTTTCCATCTCGGAGGCCTCGCGGCGGTGCGTGGTGCTCTTGTGTTTTTTGGAGGTTTTCCCGTTTTCCGCGAGGCGCGTGTCTTGTGTGGGATGTTCTTTTTCGATGTGGATTTGTCCCTCCGCGTCGCGGGTGCGGATTTCGGGAGGGAGGGGGTAGCCGCGCAGGAGGGAATCCACCGCTTCGCCCACGTCCATGTGAACCGCCAGTCGGTCGCGGTGCTGGATTTCGATGAGGACATCGAAGGTCGGCGGTGCGCGTCGCTCTAGGACCGTCTTCTGGGTGCCGCGCCGCCGCGCTTCCTCGTCTGAAAGCGTGACCGCTTCGATGCCGCCGACAAGGTCGGAGAGGGTGGGGTTGAGGAGAAGATTGTCGAGGGTGTTGCCATGCGCCGTACCGATGAGTTGGACGCCGCGTTCCGCGATGGTGCGCGCGGCGATGGCTTCTAGTTCTCGTCCGATTTCGTCAATGACGATGACTTCCGGGTTGTGATTTTCGACGGCTTCTATCATCACCTCGTGTTGGAGCGAGGGCGCGGCAACCTGCATACGCCGCGCTTTGCCGATGGCGGGGTGCGGCACATCGCCGTCGCCGCCGATTTCATTGGAGGTATCTACGATGATGACGCGCTTTTTCTCCGCGAGGATGCGCGCCGCTTCACGGAGCATGGTGGTTTTTCCTACGCCGGGGCGTCCGACGAGGAGAATGCTCTTGCCGGAGGCGATGATGTCTTCGATAATGTCAATCGTCCCGTAGACAGCGCGCCCGACTCGGCAGGTCAATCCGACGATGGTGCCGCGTCGGTTGCGGATGGCAGAAATCCGATGCAGGGTTCGCTCCAGCCCGGCGCGGTTGTCCGCGTCGAAATCGCCGATTCTCTCGACGACATAATCAATTTCCGCGCGGGAAACTTCTTTTGGAGAGAGGACGATTTCTTTTTCCACGAAGCGCGCGGTGGGTGTGCGTCCCAAATCGAGGATGATTTCCAAAAGGTCGTCGCTGTTATCGGCTTCTCGGACGGCTTGCGAAACGGATTTTGGCAAAACGTTGAGAAGCGCGTCTAGGTCATCGGTAATTCTGAGTTGGGTCATGAGATTTTTCTTTTTTGCCGTTCGAGTTCGGTTATCCGGCTTAGGTGCGAGGGCTGTGCGCCGACGCTGACGGTAGAGGGGGCAGAAACTTCGTCTTTGAGCGGCACGGCGAGGTATTTCAGCAGAAGGGCTTGCCGGGGACCCGCTTGCGCTCCCATCTCTTCGAGGAGCATTTCCAGCCATGCTTGATAAGACCGCACGCAAAGATAGGCGTGAGGTTCATGTAAACTGGAGGGGAGGGCGCGGAGGCTTTCGGGCACATGATTCATTTCAGGATGGATGAGCGGGTAAAGCATCGCGCCTCGCGTGCCGTGTTTGATTTGGATGTAGGCTTCCACGTTTTCCGTTTGGCAGAGGATGCCTTGCGGCGGGTCATCGAGGCAGTCAATGGGCTGCAAAAGCGGAGGGACGATTTGATGGTGCAAACTGCGTACCGCGCTGGTTTCGGTGCGGTGGATTTTTCTCCATTGGACTTCCGCGTGAGAGGGGGAATGC
Source organism: uncultured Anaerolineaceae bacterium (assembly GCA_964505165.1). GTDB lineage: Bacteria > Chloroflexota > Anaerolineae > Anaerolineales > Villigracilaceae > CAZDGZ01. The sequence continues at coordinate 5,223 of CAZDGZ010000078.1, forward strand.
AGGGTGCTCAAATCCCAAATACGCTGCCATGCGTAGACCGAGAAGCCTTGCTGCCGCAGGAGATGAAAAAGCGGCGACTCTTCGTCCACTTCCGCGACGATTTGTCTCGCGCCCCACGCGCCGGCTTTGGCGATGAGTGTGCCGAGGAGGGCTTCCAGCGCGGGGGCGTCGGTGATTCGTTCGACGGGGGCAAGGTAAACGAGACGGGCGAAGTTCTCGCCTTCTTCTTGAATCACGCTGCCCGCGAGAGGGTTTTCTTCTTCGGTGAGCGCGGTGTAAATTCGCCGTTTCAGGTCGAGATGCGCGAGGAATCCCGCGGCACTCAACGCGTTCCCGTGAATGAGCGCGCGCGTAGCGTCCAGATAAACGGCGCGATGTCGGTACCGGTGAAGCGTGGGTAAATCGAAGAGTTCGATTGGTCGAGCGCGCAGGTTCAAGAAGAATCAGCCCTCCACTAACGAGAGAAAGTAGGCGTGGAATCGGGTGTCGTCGGTGAGTTCGGGATGGAACGAGGTCGCGAGGAGATGTCCTTGCTGCGCGGCGACGATTCTCCCGTCCGGCAGCGCGGCGAGGATTTTTGCTTCGCCGGAGACGGATTCGATGATGGGCGCGCGGATGAAGACGGCATGGTAGGGTTCTGTTGTGCCGGTCGCCTTCTTCAGGGGTTCGATGTCTAAATCCGCCTCGAAGGAATCGACCTGCCGCCCGAACGCGTTGCGTTGAACGACGATGTCCATCAATTCGAGGAGGGGCTGGCTGCGGTGCGCGTCTTTGGAGAGGAATATCGCGCCCGCGCAGGTTCCCCAAATCGCGTGCCGCCTTCCGAATTCTTTGAGCGGTTCCAGCAAGCCGAACTCGACGGCAAGTTTGCCAATGGTGGTGGATTCGCCGCCGGGGATAATCAGCCCGTCTATTTCATCCAGTTGAGTTGCCAGCCGAATTTCCGTTGACTCCACTCCGAGGCGGCGAAGCATGACGATATGTTCGGCGAAATCACCTTGAAGCGCCAGTACGCCTATTTTCATTGGAGATTACCATCCGCGTCCGGCGATTTTTTCGATTTCGGGCATAGTGGAGATGTTTCGCCCGACCATCGGTTCGCCGAGGTTCTTGCTGACTTCCGCGAGGATCGCGGGGTCGTTGTAATGTGTTACGGCTTTGACGATTGCGGCGGCACGTTTGGCGGGGTTGCCGGATTTGAAGATGCCGGAGCCGACGAAAACGCCGTCCATGCCGAGTTGCATCATCAACGCGGCGTCTGCGGGGGTGGCGATTCCGCCTGCCGCAAAGTTGACGACCGGAAGGCGTCCGAGTTCGCGCGTTTCTTTGACGAGTTCATACGGCGCTCCCAGGTCTTTGGCGAAGCGCATGAGTTCCTCTTCGGGCATGTTTTGGAGTTTGCGGATTTCTCCCAACACGGTGCGCGCGTGGCGGACGGCTTCGACGACGTCGCCGGTGCCGGCTTCGCCTTTGGTGCGAATCATCGCCGCGCCTTCCCCGATGCGTCGCAGTGCCTCGCCGAGGTTTCGGCATCCGCAGACGAAGGGGACTTTGAAGTCGTGTTTGTTGATGTGATGTTCCTCATCCGCCGGAGTCAGGACTTCGGATTCGTCAATATAATCCACGCCCAGCGCTTCGAGAATTTGCGCCTCGACGAAGTGCCCGATTCGCACTTTCGCCATAACGGGGATGCTGACCGAATCCATGATTTTGAGAATGAGTTCGGGGTCGCTCATGCGGGCGACTCCGCCTTCCGCGCGGATGTCGGCGGGGACGCGCTCCAGCGCCATCACCGCGCACGCTCCCGCGTCTTCTGCGATTTTCGCGTGTTCCGGCGTGACGACATCCATAATGACGCCGCCTTTGAGCATTTGCGCCAATCCTTTTTTGACGGCGAACGTTCCGGTTTGCTGTTCCATGTCACAGCCTCCTGTTTGAATACGAATTTTAGATACGTTTTGATTCTACCACTTCGCCGCGCGTTATAATAGGTAGGTTCGTCTATTTTTATCGTTCAAGGATCCGCATGAAAATCAAAGCCTTTTTGTTCGACCTCGATGGGACGCTTCGCCATAGTGTGCCGGTGAGCGGAGATGTCTTTTCCGATTTCGCGGAGGAGATGGGTCTCTCGCTTTCGCCGGAAGACCGGCTTCGCGCCGCGAGATGGGAACATTATTACTGGGCGTCGTCGCCGGAAGTGCAGGACGATTCCCGTTTGTGGGAGTCGGGAGACGATGACGCGTTTTGGGCGCGGTATTGCGAGCGTCGTCTCTTGGTCTTGGGCGCGTCGGAAGAAGCCGCGCGGAAACTCGCGCCGCGTATTCGGGACATGATGGAAGAGCGGTATCAGCCGAAGGACTGGATTCCTCCCGAATTGCCCGAAACCCTCGAGACCCTTCGAGCGAAAGGGTATCGGTTGGGCGTTTTGTCCAATCGTCAGAAAAATTTCGATTCCGTGTTGGAAAAAATCGGCTTGTTGCCGTATTTCGAGATTACAATGGCGGCGGGCGAGGTTGGGGTTTGGAAGCCCGCGCCGGAGGTCTTTCACGCCGCGCTTCGGAAGATGAATCTTGTTCCCGAAGAGGCGGTTTATGTGGGCGATAATTATTACGCCGATGTCGTCGGCGCGCGCGCCGCGGGGATGTTTCCGGTGTTATACGACCGGCGAAGGCTTTTCCCCGATGCGGAATGCCCGGTGATTCAATCTTTTTTGCAACTTCCCGAATACGGGTAGGAGGTTTTTATGGCTTGGGAACAGAAAGTAATGCGTACGGTTCGTGTGCGAAACGACCAGCGGATTGGCGTTCTCGCCGCGCTTTTGTCTTCTATTTCAACGAATGGCGGAAGCGTCGGGGAAATTCGTCTCATTACCGACACCACGCATTCGGTGGTCCGCGATATCAGCGTCTACGCGGAAGATGCCGAACACATGGAGCAGGTTATCGAGGCGATGCGGACGAACGACGGGACGAAGATTCTGGAAATTCGCGACGAGGTGTTGGAACTTCATCAAAAAGGAAAAATTGCTATTCGCAGCCGCTATCAAATCGATTCCCTCGCGACGCTTCGACGCGTGTATACGCCCGGCGTAGCGGAGGTCTGCCTGAAAATTGCGAAAGAACCTGCCCTTGCGCGGAATTTTACCGTTATCAGCCATCTCATAGCCATCGTCACTGACGGGACGGCGGTACTGGGACTGGGCGACATTGGCGCGGTCGCGGGGATGCCCGTCATGGAGGGGAAAGCCATGCTCATGGAAACTCTCGTTGGACTTTCGGGCGTCCCGATTTTGCTGGATACGAAAGATCCCGACGAAATCGTCGAGACGGTGTGCAATATCGCGCCGACCTTCGCGGCAATTCAACTGGAAGATATTTCTGCGCCGCGTTGTTTCGAAATCGAAGAAAAATTACAGGCGCGGCTCCAAAAACCCGTCATGCACGATGACCAGCACGGGACGGCGGTGGTCAGCACAGCGGCGCTTTTGGGCGCGACGAGGCAAACCGGCATGGATTTGAACGGCGCGAAAATCGGACAAATTGGACTGGGCGCGGCGGGAAATGCCATCGCAAAAATGTTGATGACCCTCACGGGAAATCCCGTCCTCGGCGCGGATTTGGACGAAGACGCGTTGACACGTTTGAAAGACGCGGGCGGAATCCCCTCAACCCTCGATGAAATCATGGCGAAATGCGATATCGTCGTCGCGACGACGGGAGTGCGCGGACTCATCAAACCGGAGATGGTGCGCGAAGGGCAGATTATCCTTGCCCTCTCCAACCCGAATCCGGAAATTGACCCGCAAGCCGCCCTCGACGCGGGCGCAGCCTTTGCCGCCGATGGGAAATCGGTGAACAATGTGCTGGGTTTCCCCGGCATTTTCCGGGGCGCGGTAGACGCGGACGCCTCGCGGTTTACGGAGGAAATGTATCTCGCGGCGGCTCGTGCCATCGCGGATATGACGCCGCCGGGAGAACTCGTCCCTAGCCCGCTGGATAAAAAGGTGCATCAAGCCGTTGCTCGCGCCGTTGCCGAAAAAGCCTTCGAACAAGGCGTCGCACGTGCGGATTATGTCCCGTATGTGGAGGATTGAGGAGCGCGCGAGGCAGGCCGTTATGTTAGTTTGGTAGTTGCGTAGTTTCGTAGTCTGTTGGTCTTATAGTCGGGTAGTCTTGTAGTCGGATGGGAGAGGTTGGCGCATTTCGCGCAATCCCCGCTGCCCGAGTGCTCCGAAGGAGTGTACCGAGGGCAGCGAGTAAAACCAGCAA
>CAZDGZ010000079.1:0-9281 GCA_964505165.1 uncultured Anaerolineaceae bacterium
GCGTTTCGGGCGTCGCGGTCAATGCCCAGGAGAGAACGACCAATCCTATCGAAAAAAGCGGGAGGAAGAAATCCAACCCTCGAAGGGGAAGCGGCGACTGCATCCAAAAGACGAGGAGGATGCTCGCCGCGAGAAGCCAATATACTCGTCCGCGCCCGCGCGCGAGGATGCCCAGCACGAACGCGAAGGCGGCGAGGACGAGGATTTGCTCAATTGCCATTTAGAAGCCCTGATAAATCCATATCGGCGCGGAGTCGGTCACAGCAAGGAGTACCGCGACGATAATGAGAAAGAGCAGCAACGCGAGACGATTTTCGCGCGAGGCAAGGAGTTTTTTCACTGATGGTATCCGCAGAAAAGCCAATCGCCGTTTTGGCGAATCACCTGATAGGTCGAGCGGGAGAGGTCGAGGCTTTGGGCTTCGCCGTTATAGGACATGGAAATTTCTCCCTCGCAGGTGACGAGGGTATAGTTTCCGTCTTTGCCGGTGACCGAGCAAGAGAAATCCGTCAATTCGGCTTCGACGGATTGGAGCGAATCCACTTCCATCTTGGCGTTGGTTTCCCAGTCCGCGCAGGAAAAGGCGGCGGCTTTGTCCGCATCTTTTGCGACAACGGCTTGGTAGTAATTCTCCACGGCTTTGGCTGCCGCGTCATTCGAGGATGCGCCACATGCACTCAATATCAACGCGGCGAGAAGAAAAAAGAGGAAAAGGGATTTTGTCGGTTTCACGAAAATTTCTCCTTGAGATGGATATGAATAACTCGGCTACGAGGCTTTCTCCTGCCGAAGATAGGCTTCCATGAAGGCATCCAAATCACCATCGAGGACGGCTTGGGTATTTCCCGTCTCGTATTCGGTGCGATGGTCTTTGACCATTTGGTAGGGATGCAACACATAGGAACGGATTTGGCTTCCCCATTCGGCTTTGGTGTATTCGCCGCGCAGGACAGCAATTTCCGCTTCTTTCTCGGCTTCTTTGATTTCCAAGAGGCGCGCGCGAAGCACCTGCATCGCGGTTTCGCGGTTTTGCAGTTGCGAACGTTCGTTTTGGCAGGTGACAACGATGCCGCTGGGGAGATGTGTAATCCGCACGGCGGTGGCATTCTTTTGAACGTTTTGCCCTCCCGCGCCGGAGGATTTGTACACATCAATTTTCAGGTCTTTGGGGTCAATTTGTATGTCAATCGTTTCATTCCCAATTTGGGGAAGGACCTCCACGAGCGCGAAGGAGGTATGCCGCCGATGCGCCGCGTCGAAGGGCGAAAGGCGCACAAGACGATGGACGCCTTTTTCCGCGCGGAGATAGCCATAGGCATACTTCCCTTTGACGGAAATGGTGACGCTTTTCAACCCCATCCCCTCGCCGGGGGTACGCGCGATTATTTCGGTTTTGTAGCCGCGTCGCTCCGCCCAGCGGAGGTACATCCGTTCAAGCATCGCGGCCCAATCTTCCGCGTCAATGCCGCCTGCGCCCGCGTGGATAGCGAGGAACGCGTCATGCGAATCGTATTTGCCGGAGAGCATCGCGGTGAAGGCGCGCGCTTCCGCTTCTTTTTCCAGAGCGTCGGTTTCGGCTTCCAGTTCCTCCCGGATGGATTCGTCTTCCATTTGCGCCAGTTCCAACGCATCCTTCACCCGCTGATGAAATCCACGCCAAGAGGCAATTTCTTCTTGTAAATCAGAAAGTTTTTTCATCACGCGGCGCGCGGTTTCTCCATCGTTCCAGAAATCCGGCGCTTCGCTTTGTTTCTGTAATACGTCTCGTTCCTTTTCTTTTTCGGCTAAGTCAAAGACGCACCAGAAGTTGCTGGATTAGCGCGTCAATGCGCCGCAAGCGGGAAATCAACTCTTGCATTTTTTCTCCTTCCGGTATCAGGCTTCCAAAATTCCGCGAATGAACGCGTCGGGGTCGAAGGGTTGTAAATCTTCCGGCGCTTCGCCAAGCCCGGCAAAGAGGATGGGAAGATTCAATTCGCGCTGAATGGCAAAGGCCATGCCGCCGCGCGCGGAGGAATCGAGTTTTGCGAGGATGACGCCGGTCACATGGACGGCGTCTTTGAAGGCGCGCGCCTGATGAAGGGCATTTTGCCCCGTCGTCGAATCCATAACCAGCCAAACGGCATGGGGCGCGCCTTCGAGGGCTTTCCCGCAAACACGAGCGACTTTCTTCAATTCCTCCATCAGGTTATATCGGGTATGCAGCCTTCCCGCCGTATCTACGAGAACGACATCCATCTCGCGAGCGATTCCGGCTTGAATCGCGTTGAAGGCGACCGCGCCCGCGTCCCCTCCCGGCTGCCCGGAGATAACCGGAATCCCCAGCCGTTCACCCCAGACTTCCAGTTGCTCCACCGCCGCCGCGCGGAAGGTATCTCCTGCCGCGAAGAGGACGCGTTTTCCTTCGTCCCGAAAGCGTTTGCCTAGTTTGGCAATCGTGGTAGTCTTGCCAGAGCCATTGACTCCAACAACGAGAATGACGGCAGGGCGCGAGGAAATCTCAAAGGGAGGCGGCGCCTCGAGACGGGCGCGTAACGCGTCCCTGAGTTCGTCCCGCAATTCTTCCGCCCGGAGCAGCCCCGCGTCCCGTACGCGCTGTCGAAGATACGCGAGAATCTCCTCCGTTGTCTCCAATCCCAAATCGGCTTGAATGAGCAGGGCTTCGAGGTCTTCCCACGTTTCTTCGGTAATTTCCGTCGCTCCCAGCATCGAAGCCAGGCGTCCGAAGGCGGTTTTTCTGGTTTTAGAGAGGCTTTTTTGCCACCGTTTCAAGACATCGCTCATAACGGCGGCATTATATCACAGGGGGGATTTATGTTATACTCACGCTAATTCTTCTTCTCACGAGGCTTTTTCATGGGCAAAGAAACCAAAATCACCGCGACATGGCTGGAGGGGATGACGTTCCTCGGCGAGGACGAAAACGGAGGACAAGCACAACTTGGCTCGCTGGAAGGAAAGCCCGGCATCGCTCCCATGTCCATGACTCTGGCATCCCTCGCGGCATGTACCGGCGTGGATGTCGTTCATATTCTGCGAAAGAAACGCGCGAAACTCCACGATTTGAAAGTGGAAGTCCGCGCGAAACAAGCCGACAAGCATCCCAAAGTGTATACCGACATTCACATCACATATCTTTTGTGGGGCGAGGATTTGAATCCAAAAGATATCGAGAAAGCCATCGAACTCTCGGAAACGAAGTATTGTTCGGTGAGCATCATGCTGAAATGCACCGCGCAGATTCATTCGGACTACCGCGTCTTCGCGCCCGGAGAATCTGCCGAGTAGACGATTTTTCTCGTCCATAGGAGGACATCGTGAAGAAATTCCTTCTTCTTTCCCTTGTGCTGGCGCTGACCCTGAGCGCGTGCGATTTGAGTTTCCTGAACGGCGCGAAATCCGCCGCGCCCGCCGCGACGGCTGCGCCCTCTCCTCTTGCGGATTTGGCAGGAACGGCAGAAGCCCTCGCCGCGACCCAAGCCTCGGAGACTCCCGTTTCCCTCTCGACGCCGACGATGCTTCCTCCAACGGAAACGCCAACCCCGACCCTCGAACCGACAGAAGCGATTCCGACCGCGACGGCGACGTTTACCGCCACCCCAACAATGACGCTTACCCCTTTCTTGGTGACGGAAACTGCTACGCCCCTTTCGGTGACGGAAACGAGCACCCCCACCCCTGTACCGACGACAGGCGCGACCGCGACCGCCACGCAGCCCTTCCCCACCGCACCTATCATCATCAACACCGTCCCGCCGGGGTATCCGAAAGGAAGCGTGGATTTAGTCAACAAGACCAATGGCGTCATTTACGTTTCCCTACAAGGGAATGTCGAAAATCTCTATCATCCCATTCAGGAATACGAGGTACCGCGTCATCGGACGGTCAAGACGAAAGCCCCGCAAGGCGATTATACGGTTGTCGTATATGTCGGAAAAGAACCGATGGTTGGGTACTTCGGGCTTCACAATCGCAGCGGCGTAACGATTACTATTTATGATGACAAAATCGAAATTCAACATTAAGGAGTAAATTTTCTCGTGAAACGTTTTTTGACCCTTCTTTTCGTATTTGCGCTTTTTCTCAGCGCATGTGGCTCAACCCCGCCTGAAACCCCTTCGATGAGTGCGGAGGATGTACAGGCAACCGCCATCTCGATGGCATGGACGATGGCAGCGCAAACCGAAGCCGCGCGCCCGACCGAAACCCCCATCCCGACCGACACGCCCACCGCGACACCGATTCCGCCAACCCCAACCCCCGCGGCATCCCCGACACCGGTTCCCACCGCAACCGAAGCCAAGGATCCCTGTGACCAGCCTCTGTTGAGTTGGGGCGGACAAAGCGCCCCCATCGTCGTGGAAAATCGCACGGATGAAAAAATCGCGTCGATTTCGATTTACGTTTCCTACACCGCTCGCGGCGAATGCGGATACGTTCCCGCGAACCCTTATTCTTTCGAGGTGCCCTTCGGCTGTTTCTACGCCTTCGCGTGGATGACCGGAAAGAAAAACTACTCCACGTCCGGCGGGCCGTTCTGCGTCAACAACCCGGACAAATGGCTGCTGGTTATCAAACAAGGGCAAATTACCCTCAAATCGCCTTAGGAAAGGAGAAAAAACATGAAATGGGTCACTCGTTCGCATGTCCACGTAGACCGCGTGGCATGCCCCTGGCTCATCACGCGATTCATCGATTCCGACGCGGAAATTCTTTTCGTCCCGAAGAGCCAAATTGACAAAGTCGCGAAAGAAACCGGCGCGATTCCCTTCGACGCGCCTGGCGTCGAGTTAGGGCATCATGGCAACAAATGTTCTTTCGAGACGATTATCGAACAGTACGGATTGACCGACAAAGCCTTGCTTCGTCTCGCGGAAATCGTACACGGCGCGGACATTCGCGCGGATAGAGACAAGGATCCCATCTCCTCCGGGCTTGAAGCCCTCGCAGTCGGATACAGCCTCCGCTACCCGGATGATTTGGAAAATCTGGAACATCAATTCGAAATGTACGATGCCCTCTACGCATGGTGCCGCTTGCAGGTTGCCAAAGAGGGATAAACACTCTCCCCCCCAAAAAAAAATAGAGCGGAGCCGCTTGGCTCCGCTCTGGTGCTTAACCCTACTTTTCGATAGGCGCACGCGGGCTGATATAACGGATTTTGGCAATCAACCGTTCCCGTTCCTCCGCCGTCTTCGCCGCTGCCAATTGCTCGCGAAGTTTCGCGAGTTTCGCTTTGCGATGTCGCCTGCGAAGAATTTCCCGCTTGCGTTCAGTTCGTCCAGCCATACAAAAAACCTCCTTCTCGAATTCTATCCCGAATTATAACAGACCTACATCTCCGTTGAACTCTTCAATCAGCGCGTCGATTTCAGCGATTTGTGCGCGAACTTCGGTCCAGTAATCCCGCTCATACCACTGCGCCAAAATTTCCTCGTAGGTCTTGCCCTGCTGTTCGACCCAAGTGAAGTATTTCAAGTTGTGGATTCGGCGTCTATCCGTATACCGCAACTCGAGGAGATTATCGGTATCCTGTCCCATCAAATAGCGGGCAAAATCCACTGCCGCGTCGGTTTCCGTGTATTCGCCGTATTCCTCGTGCATCTCTTTCAAACGGGATTGATACAGTTCCATCGAATCCGTAAGGACGGTAAGAACGACATCGTGTTCGTCCATCTCGTAGTATTTCGCGGCTTTGATAGCCGTCAACACATTCGAAATTCCTGAGAAGCCAAGCAAATCGAGTTTCTCGACCATCTCTTCCGGCACACCCTGAGAAACGAGATAGCGCCGCCCCGCCGGTTCGTTGAAGAGACGGGAAAGATTCACGACCGCGTTATCGTCAATCGCGACAATCATATCGGTATTCTTGGTATTGTGAATCCAAGGGACGTGTTTGTCGCCGATACCCTCAATGCGATGCGCGCCGAATCCGTTTTGCAGCAGGGTCGGGCATTGCAGCGCCTCGCTCGCGACGATTTTGCTGTCGGGGAAGAGTTCTTTCATGTAATCGCCGCTCGCAATCGTTCCGGCGGAACCGGTCGCGGACGCCAGCGCGCGGTATGTATCACGCGGACCCATCACCTCTTTCAGCACCTCTTCCATCGCGTGCCCGGTGACTTCGTAATGCCAAAGATAATTTCCAAATTCGTCGAATTGATTGAAAATCATCAAATCTTCGCCGGAATTCCGCAATTCCCAACATTTGTCGAAAATCTCTTTCACATTGGATTCGCTGCCGGGGGTCTTGATGGTCTCGCCCGCAATGCTCGCCAGCCAATCGAAACGTTCTTTCGACATCCCCTCCGGCAAAATGGCGATGGATTCACACGCCAACAACGCGGAATCGTACGCGCCGCCCCGGCAATAATTTCCGGTAGAGGGCCACACTGCCTTTTGAGTCGTCGGGTCGAATTGACCGGTGACCAATCGCGGCACAAGACAGCCAAATGCCGCGCCGACTTTATGCGCGCCGGTCGGGAACCACTTCCCCACAAGGACGACGATGCGCGCGTCCACGCCGGTGAGCGACTTCGGCAGTTCCATGTAATTTACCCCGCCAAACCCGCCGCCGCTCGGAACAGGCTCGTTCTTCCAAGTGATGCGGAAGAGATTTCGCGGATGCAAATCCCATAAACCGATTCCCTTCAACTCCTCTTTGATGGAATCCGGAATCAGCGAGGGATCTTTCATTTGCGCGAAAGTCGGGATGATGATATTGCGCTCGCGGGCGCGTTGCACCGCGCGGGCGCGTCGATCCTTCAGAATCGTGAGATCAATTTTTGCCATTCGATTTTCTCCAAAGAAATTTGTCAGACAACTTGATTATATCCCCTTTTTCCATTCTCTGGCAACCGTTTTCCTGCGAAAATGATATAATGCGCCTATGAAACAAAACTGGTTATCCTTCCTTCTTGTTGTCATTGTCGCTGTCGCCGCGTATTTCATCGTTCAATCCGTTCAAGAAAGCGCGCAGAAAGCGCAAGAAGCCATACAGCCCATCCAACAAGCCAACGACGCCCTGCAAACTCAGGTTGCGGATCTGCTGCACCCCACGCCCACCATCATCCCCGACCCCGTCACCATCATCCACGAAGTGCGCGCGCTCGCACGCCTCGAAACCATTCAATACACCATCGAAAAGGTGATTACGGCAGAAACCGGGCAAGGGACTTTCGACTTCCTCTTCGGCGACAGACTCCTCTTCGTCGCGCATGGCATCGTCATCGCGGGCATAGACATGGAAAAAATTTCCCCGGACGATATGCAGATGAAAGACGGCATTCTCTACGTCACCCTCCCGCCTGCGGAAATTTTCATCGCAACGCTCGATAACGAAAAATCCTACGTCTACGACCGAGAGACCGGCGTTCTCACACATGGCGACGAAGACCTCGAAACCCTCGCGCGTCAAGCGGCGGAAGACGAAATCGAAAAAGCCGCCATCGAAGACGGCATTCTCGACATCGCGCAGCAAAACGCCGAAGCCTATTTGAGCAAATTCTTTGCCGCGCTGGGCTACAAAGACACCATATTCCTATCCCCGTAACGGATTAAATGCGCTCCGTCCATGAGACGAGAGCGTATTTTTCTTTTCGAAGACGGGATGCTTCGCGGGATTCTGCGGGCGAGAGAGTCCCGTTGTCGAAACAGAATCCCATCTCCCGCGTAAACCCTCGGACGAAGGCATTCGCCGCCGTTTTCCAAGGGATTCTCCTCCCCAAAACATCTTCCAGCGTCGCCGCGTGAGCGCGCAGCCGTAACGCCGCATCGCGGCGTTCTGATTCCCCCTCGAAACGGAGTGCCTGAATCACACGCGTCAAATCGCCGTAGAGCGGGAGCGAACCATGCTGCAAGACCGCGTTCCTCTGCCGCGCCTGTGCGCTGCCGAGGAGTTTCTTCCCATTAGCGACAATTTCATAATCCGAGGGAGTTTCGAAGCAAACGGCTTTGGTTGCGAGCGCGCGGGAATCTGCCGCGCCGCTCATCTCTGCCAAAACGCCCAAATCTCGCAACGCGGCGAGCAGTCCCTTCGCGAGTCTGCGATAAGTATCGAGTACCCCGCCCCTCGCAAGAGGATGATTCGCGGGGAAGAAAACCGCATACGTCAACTCGTCCGCGTGGAGCACCGCACGTCCGCCGGTAAGACGGCGCACCGCGTCCCAGCCGAAAGCGCGCAAACGCGGAAAATCCACATCGTCGGAAGGCTGCGACCTCCCCAGCGAGAGACAAGGCGGCGACCACGCATAGAGACGAAGCGTAGGCGGCGACTCGCCGCGCCCGACCGCGTCGAGAATCGCTTCGTCCGCCGCCATATTCCACGCGCCGCGCTCAGGCGGAGAAAGGATCAGCCGCCAGCAGGCATCCATGCCTGAAGCGCCTCCGCAGCCTCCGCCTCCGCATCTCCCGAAACGGGAAGAAGGGGAGGACGAACCGCCCAACGCGGGAAATCATAGAAACGCGCGGCGAGGGCTTTGAGAATGGGCGGAAAAGGCGCGTAGCCCTCCAAAATCTCACGCGCGCGGCGGACGCGGGTTTGCGCTTCGGACGCGTCCCCTCCCGAAAGATGAGCATCCCAAATACGACGCAAATCCCGCGCGAGGAGATTCGCGGGCGCGGTAATACAGCCTTGTGCGCCCGCGTCCAGCGCCAACGAAAGGAAAGAATCCGTGCCGTTGAGGACGAGAAGAGAATCGCCGAAACGGTCTCCCAACGCGCGGGCATGCGCGGCATCGTGCGAGGAGTCTTTGATTCCCGCGAATTTTTCGGGATGCGCGTCCTTGAGCCGCGCCAGCAAATCCGGCGAAAGGGGAACTCCCGAAACGCCGGGGATGTGGTAGCCAAGGAGATATTTCCCTTCCGGCACCGCGCGGCGGATGAGCATATCGAACCATTGGAACAAGCCCTCCTCCGAAACGCGGCGAAAATAATACGGCGGCAGAGTCACCACCCCGTCAAACCCCGCGTCGAAGGCTGCACGAGTAATTTCGATGCTCTCCTCCAAACTTGGCGTTCCTGTTCCCGCGAGGAGGCGGAACGCGGGAATTTCCTCCTGCACCCGCGCGGCGGCGCGGAAAATAGATTCGCGTTCGCTTGGAGAGAACGAGGGGCCTTCGCCCGTCGTCCCAAGCAGCAGCGCGCCGTGACACCCCTCATCGGCAAGAAAACGCAGATAAACGGGAAGAGAGTCGAGGTCAGGAGCGAAGCGGGAATCCAGCGGGGTGAGAGACGCGGCGTAAACGCCGCTCAGCGGATGGGGCATGAGAATCTATCCTTTCCTA
>CAZDGZ010000080.1:0-9243 GCA_964505165.1 uncultured Anaerolineaceae bacterium
GCGCCAACCCCTCCCATCCGACTATCAGACTACCCGACTATAAGACCAACAGACTCCCCGATTCCCTATTTCCTTCCCTTCCGCTTCTTCTTCCTCCCCGCGTAATAAGGCGGCGCGGTGATGGCGTGGATTTTGCATAATCGCGTATCTAGCAAACGGGAGCGGATGCGCGGGTCAATTTCCTCCAGCCGGTCAGCGGTGGTGATGACTGTCGGCAATTCCGCGTTGTACCGGTAATTGAAAAGTTGGTACAACTTCTCGCGCACCCAAGGGGTCATGGATTGCGTTCCTAAATCGTCCAAGAGCAAGAACGGCGCGGTGCGTATCTCGTCGAATCGGCGGTCGTACGGCACTTGACTGGATGGGTTGAACGTCGCGCGAAGATGGTCAAGTAAATCGGGAACCATGATGAACAACGGCGGCGCGCCTGCCTTCGCGCGGGCGTTTGCGATTGCCGCCGCGAGATGCGTTTTCCCGCAGCCATACGTCCCCATGAAGACCAGCCATCCGCGCGGCTTTTCTGCGAACGCGCGCGCTGCCTTCAACGCGCGTTGCAAAGAACGCACCTCCGACGCGGGAAGTGCTTCGTCCTCGCGTAAATCGAAGGTCTCGAAAGTTTTCTTTGACAGCAAATGCAGGGAGGATAATTCCGGGGAGCCGGAGTCAACAGTCGGGCGGCGGAAATCGGGCGCGTAGATTCGAAGGATCGAAACCAGCGCGGGGTCTTGCAATCTGGAGCGGATGCGCGGCTCGATTTCATCCAACGAGAGATTCGTCGTCACGACCAACGGGAGTTTATTGATATAGCGATAATTGATAATTTGGAATAACTTCTCCTGCGCCCACGGAGTCGCATTTTGCGTTCCGAAATCATCGAGAACGAGAAGCGACGCATTCCGTATCTCATCGAAACGAGCCTCGAAAGTGGTATTCTCCGCGTTATACGAAAACCGGAGATTATCGAGCAAATCAGGGACGGTGAGAAAAAGCGTCGGCACTCCCATTTCGACCGCAAAATTCGCAATTGCCGCCGCGAGATGAGTCTTCCCGCAGCCATACGACCCTTGAAGCAGCAGCCATCCGTTCAGCGATTGCGCGTAAAGATACGCATGATTGAACGCTATTTCGATGGAATTCGCTTGCAACGCGCCTAACCCTTTTTGTCCGCGCGGCAAAAACGTCTCGAATGTCAGATGCTTCAACTCATCCAAATGACTCATCGAGAAAAGGCGTTCTCGCACCTGCTCGGCGACGCGTTTTCGGCGGCAAACACATACCTCCAATTTCCCAAAATCGGGATGCCCCACCGGCACATCCGCGCGCAAATACCCCACGCCATGACAATAAGGGCAGTTGGGGTCTCCCAGCAAATCGCCGCGAGGCTCAATGTTCGATGAAGTCGGCGAAGTCCCCTTCGATATATCGGCGGCGATTTTCTTTAGAGTCTCGTCGAGTTTGCTTTTTGGCATAACCTTCTTCTTTCCAACGTTTCAAAATGGCTTCCACATACGCCCAGTTTCGCTTATTTTGAACCACGGCAATCGAAACCGCCTCCGCAATCCATTCCGCCGGATACGTTTTCTCTGCATCTTTCAAGCGGTCTGCCACGAGGGGCGTCAGCGGACCAATGTTTTCCTCGTAAAGACGAAAGAGATTAGGAGGGGAGGGAGGAAGCGATTTCGGAGCGCGGGATGGAGACCATTGTCCAGATTGAAAAGCCTCCGCCGCCGCGCGTCCACGCGGCGTATTCAAGAGGAAAATCTCCTCCGTGCCGCGCGTGGACTGAAGGAGGATCCCGCGCCGGACGGCTTTCTCCAGCCCGTCCGCGTATCCTGCCCCCAACTCCTCCTCGAGAGTCTCCCGTCGAAAAAAGCGAATCTCCCCTTCCATGCGCGCGTCTCGCCAAAAGGCGTAGAGAATCACGCGTAACTCATCCGCATCGGCAATTTCGGGGAGAACCTCCCGAAAGAACCGCTCCGGTACGGGGATGAAGGCTTCGTCCGAGGAAAATCCGTCGAATGTCATGGTTCCTCGTTGGGTGCGAATCGTTTCGTCGCGGCGTTGACGAATTTTGCCAGCGAGGGGCGGAAGAGCAATTCGATTTCGCCTACAGGCCCGTTTCGATGTTTCGCCACGATGATTTTAGCGACATTCGGGCGGGCGTTTTCTTTTTCATATTGGTCGGGGCGGTAAATGAACATCACGATATCCGCGTCTTGTTCCAGGCTTCCGCTTTCCCGCAAATCCGAAAGAACGGGGCGTTTATCCGAGCGCTGTTCGACCGCGCGGGAAAGTTGTGCCGCCGCGAGAACCGGCACATTCAACTCTCTTGCCAGCACCTTCAAATTTCGAGAAATATACGAGACTTCTTGCACGCGGTTATCAATTCGTCTGCCGCCGCTCATCAACTGCAAATAGTCCACGAGAATCAAATCTAGCCCGTGTTCCAAATCCAGACGGCGGCATTTGGTGCGAATCTGCGTCGGCGTAATCGCGGGCGTGTCGTCTAAAAAGATGACCGTATTTTCGAAGAGACTGATGGCGTCATTGATGAGAGTCAGTTCTCCATCGCGCAATTTCCCCATCCGCAAACGTTGGGAATCAATTTCGGTTTCTTGGGAGAGAAGACGCTGCACCACCTGCTCGTTGGACATTTCCAGCGAGAAAAGCGCCACATGTTTCTTATGCTTTACCGCAGCGTTCCGCGCGACCGACAGAAGAAACCCCGATTTCCCTTGACCGGGGCGCCCTGCGATAATGAGCAAATCGGAGGCTTGCAGCCCGCCGAGGAGCCTATCCAAATCGGTAAAACCGGTGGGGACGCCGAAGATTTCATCGTCGCGGGTGGCGAGGTCGTTGATTTCTTTGTAGACCTCCTCCATCACCTTTTTCAGCGGGGTTACGTCGTTTCGCAGCCGCCGCTCGCTGACGGTGAAGACGGCTTTTTCCGCCTCGTCGAGGACGTGCTCGATGCCTTCCGCCTCGTCGTATGCCATCGTCGCGATGTGGTTTGCCGCATTCAACAGCCTTCGCCGTACCGAATGCGCCTCCACGACGCGCCCATAGGCTTCCGCGTGGAGGGAGGTCGGCACCTGACTCGCCAGCGCGGTCAAATAGGCGGGTCCGCCGACTTCTGAGAGACGTCCCTGCTGGTCGAGGGTTTCCGAGACGGTGAGAATATCTATCGGCGTTTTGGATTCTTGAAGCGTGACATACGCCTCCCAAATCCAGCGCAGGCGGTGGATGTAGAAATCATCCGCCTGTAGGAATTGCGCGACGTCGAAATAAACTTCGGGGTTGATGAGCACCGCGCCAATCACGGCTTCTTCCGCTTCTTTGCTATATGGAAGATTGACAGGGGCGGCGCTTTCTTCGGAAACAAACTCGCTCATAGGAAAAGATTCTTTTCTATAAAGGGGGAATATCTGGAGGGGGATCCAGCGGCGGCGCGTCTTCATCGCCGGATTTTTTCTTGTTCAATTCTTCGAGAAAATCCTCGAAAACGGACAGCCGTTTCTCGTCCTCTTCGGGTGGTTTCTCGTGGGGGGGCGGCTCGGAAACTCGGATATCTTGCTCCGGGAGAATGCCCGCGTTCAGAAGGACTTCTTCCGCGACGAAAATGGGGATATTCGCGCGTACCGCTAAGGCGATGGCATCCGAAGGACGAGAATCGATTCTCATCACCTCTCCCTCGAATTCCAAGACTATTTCGCCGTAAAAGATGTCGTTTCGCAGCGAAACGATTTCCACTTGCAAGAGCCGCGCGCCCAATTTTTCGAAGACATTTTTCAGAAGGTCATGCGTCAACGGGCGGCTCATTTCGAGTTCTTGCAGCGCGACGGTAATGGCTTCCGCTTCGTAAGGTCCAACCCAAATGGGAAGATAACGCGTTGCATCTATCTGACGAAGCAGAATCACGCGCTGGGGAGACATCAAACTGACGCGTATGCTATCTACTTTGACTTCTACAAGGTTCATCGCGCAAACTCCGGGAAGCGTACATCGTTGCTGTTATTCTATCATCAATCGCCCGAATGATAAAAGCGCCGCCCGAAAAAGGGCGGCGCTTTCGGTTTCGAAGAAGAAAAACTTATTCGTTGGCGCTGTAGCCAGGACCTTCGCTGAAGTATTTGTAGTTGAATTCGATATCCGGGGTCAGGTCTACTTCTTCTCCGGCTTCCAACTGTTTCACGCAGTCGAGTACCACCGGGTTTCCGTGATGGTCGGTATTTTCGTAGTGACCGGTCAACCCCACGCGGCTGATGTACTCTCCGCCTTCCGCAACATAAGGGGCGGGGACTTCATCTTCCGGGAAGATGGCGGCATACGGGCATTCCGGTACGCACGCGCCGCAGTCAATGCAGGTGTCCGGGTCAATATAGAACCAGGGCCATTCTTCCTGCGGTTTGCCTGGAATGATGCACTCTACCGGGCAAACTTCTACACACCCGCTGTCGCGCAAACAAAGGCTGGTAATAATGTGAGTCATAGATTCTCCTCCGATAGATAAGGATAAGTCTTTCACAACAGTGTTTCTATTCTACCTCATTTTCGGAGAGAAAACACAGTGAATATACTCACGAGGGGAGACGTATTTATTCATAGCATTGCCGGTAAATCAAGTAGAATTATCCCGTCTTCCCTCCTTCCGGGGCGATTTGCGGGTTTGTCTGCCCTTTTGTCGGGAGAATAATTTTTCCGAACGGAGCGATGCGTTATGACTTCAACCGACCGAGTTTCCCCTCTTTTGTTGATTGGGGCAATCATCCTCGCGATTTTTGCCGTCTCTTTTGCCTCTATTTTCATTCACTACGCTCAAGAGGATGCGCCCTCTCTCGTCATTGCCGCGTATCGTCTTTTCTTTGCGGCGATTTTTCTCGCTCCTGTTGCGTGGAGTAAACATCGGGAGGAGTTGCAAAGTCTTCGCCGTAAAGATTTTTTCCTCGCGCTTCTTTCCGGCGCGTTCCTCGCGGTGCATTTCGCAACGTGGATTTCTTCGCTGGAATATACTTCTGTCGCGAGTTCGGTGGTTCTTGTCAGCACCTCTTCGCTTTGGGTTGCGTTGCTCTCTCCTTTTTTTCTGAAGGAGAAACTGAGCCGCTACGTTATCTTGGGGACGATTTTGACTCTTCTCGGAGGGAGCATCGTCGGCATCAGCGATACCTGTGTCTGGACGGGAAGCCTGGTCTGCCCCTCGTGGGTAGAATTTACGCAGGGACGCGCGTTCTTCGGGAATTTTCTCGCACTGGTCGGCGCGTGGGCAGTCGCGGGGTACTTGATGATAGGACGACGCCTTCGGGCGAAAACTTCTCTTATTCCCTATATTTTCCTTGTCTACGGGATGGCGGCGGTAATTCTCGCGGCGTTCATGTTTTTGGCGGGAGATTCTCCTTTTGGCTACAAACCGATGACCTATCTCTGGATGCTTCTCCTCGCGCTGGTCCCGCAATTGATTGGACATTCTACCTATAATTGGATTTTGCGTTATTTGCCTGCGGCATTTGTCTCTATCACGACGTTGGGGGAGCCGATTGGTTCGACGATTCTCGCGTATTTTCTTTTGCAAGAGTCTCCTTCGATGATGAAGTTAATCGGCGGAGGGATTATCCTCGTGGGGATTTACACTGCCTCGCGAAAAACGATATGACCTTAAAAACGAAAAGCGCGGCAGGAAAATCCCGCCGCGCCTCGGCAGCCTAAATGGTCAGGATATGAGTCACCGCGAGGGAGGCTGCGCCGCCCAGCGATTGGATGAGCGCCGTGCGCGCGCCTTCGAGTTGGTTCGCGCCCGCTTCGCCGCGAAGTTGGAGCGCGGCTTCGACAGCCTGATAGATGCCCGTCGCGCCGCCGGGATAGCCGCGTGCTTTCAACCCGCCCATCGTAGCGCAAGGGAGTTTTCCGGTACGCGCGAGGGCGCCGTCGCGTGCCATTTCCCATCCATGCCCGCGAGGGGCAAAGCCGGCGGCTTCCAGCGAGAGGGCGGCGTAGATGGAAAACGCGTCGTGATATTCGAAGAAGTCCACGTCTTCGCGTGAGATGCCCGCTTGGGTAAGCGCCATCTCGACGGAGCGGCGCGCCGCGTCGAAGGCGAGGATATCCTCTCGGTCGTGGAGGGCGAACGCGTCGGTCACGGAGGCGGACGCGGTGATTTCGACGAGAGGGTGCGGAAAATCTGGAGGGAGGAGGTCGCGTCGGGTCAGGATGAGCGCGGCGGCGCCGTCCGCATTCGGCGCGGCGTCGAAGACGTTGAGCGGGTCGCTCACCATCCCCGCGCGGTCATAGATAGATTTCTTGATGGCGCGTCGGAACATCGCATTGGGGTTTCCCGCGCCGTTTTCGTGTGCGAGGAGGGGGAATCCTGCCAATCCATCTGCCGGAACGTCGTATTCGTGAAAATACCGCCGCATCAGCAGTGCAGCCTGAGACGCGGGCGTCATTCCGTGAATGGCTTCGAAGTCGCTGTCCAGCGCGGTAGCGAGGGCGGCTTCCACGCCGGAATCTACGACATCGGTGAATTTTTCTACGCCGACGACCAGCGCCGCGTTGACCATCCCGCTTTTCACCGCGAGCATTCCCTGACGCAGCGCCGCGCCGCCCGATGCCCCTGCCGCTTCGATGGTGACGGCTTCGATGCCTGTCATGCCGCAAAAGTCGGCAATCAGCGCGCCCAGATGCGCTTGACGGGAGAGATTCGGCGCGAGCATATTCGCCGCGAAAAGCGCCTGAGGGCGTATTCCGCCCGCGTCCGCGAGCGCGGCTTGGATGGCGTAATGGGCCAGTTCTCGGAGGGAGGAGTCCCAATGTTCTCCGACGGCGGTTTGTCCAATTCCTGCAATAACGATAGAGTCGCGTTTCATATCATCCCTCACTTGATGGCGATTTTCCCGCGCATGCGCGCGTAGGTGGCGTAATCAATTTCGGTTCGGCGGGCGATGTATTCTTGCGTCTTGGGCGCGGCGTTTCTGCGTTCGAGAAGCGCGTCGGTGACGAGGATGGAGAATGAGTCGGAGCCTGCGCCGGACCCGAAGGAGGCGAGAAGGATTCTGTCGCCGGGTTTCGCGACATCCAAAATCGCGCTCAGCCCGATAATCGCTGCGCCGGAGTAGGTGTTCCCGATGACCGGCGAAAGCAACCCGGGTTCGATTTGTTCTTGCGAAAATCCGAGCATCTTGGCAACGCGGGTTGGGAATTTGACGTTGGGTTGATGGAAAACCGCCCATTGATAATCGGCGGGGGTCGTTCCCAGCCCGTCCATCAGCGCGCGGGCGGATTGGGTGATATGCTCGAAATAGGCGGGTTCGCCGGTGAAGCGGGAGCCGTGTTCGGGATATTTCGCGCCGGCGCGCCGCCAGAAATCCGGCGTGTCGGTGACGTAGGAATACGCCGCCTCGATGACCGCCAGCGATTTTTCTGCCGGGCCCAAAATATAGGCTGCGCCGCCTGCGGCTGCGGTGTATTCCAGCGCGTCGCCGGGGCGTCCCTGCGCGGTATCCATGCCGATTGCCATCGCGTATTCCGCCATGCCGGAGCCGACGAATCCCATTGCGGCGACGATGGCTTCGGTTCCGGCTTTGCATGCAAATTCCCAGTCGCCTGCCTGTGTGTTGGGGGCAGCGCCGATTGCCTCCGCGACGATTGTGGAGGTCGGTTTGACCGCGTAGGGGTGCGATTCCGAGCCGACCCACACTGCCCGCAATTCCGAGGCGGAGATTGCCGCGCGTGCCAGCGCGTTGCGCGCCGCTTCAATGGACATGGTGATCACATCTTCATCCAGTCCGGGAACGGCTTTTTCTTGGATAGGCAAGCCGCCTTTGCCGCCTTTCCAGATTCGAGAAATTTCCGCCGCCGGAAGCCGGTAGCGCGGTACATACGCGCCGTACCCGACGATGCCGACGGTTCGGGAGGGGATAAGTAGGGGTTGTTTTTCAGCCATTATGTCTCCGAAAAATGTTTCATCAAGAACGCGAGGCGCGAAGTTCTTTCAAAATTGCCTCTGCCGCGTCGCTTCGGACGATGCCTTGCGCCGTCATCCTCGCGGCGACCTCTTCGACCTCTTCGTCGCGCGCGCCTGCCGCAAGCGCAACCTGCCGCGCGTGTAATGCCATGTGTCCGCGTTGGATGCCTTCGGTCGCGAGGGCGCGTAATGCGGCGAGATTTTGCGCCAATCCTACTGAAACAAGGATTTCCGCGAGGGCTTTCGCCGAGCGCACGTTCATCAATTGAAGCGCGGCGCGTGCTGCCGGATGCGTCTTCGTTGCGCCGCCGACGATGCCCACCGCGAGGGGGAGTTCGAGTGTGCCGACTAGATTTCCGTCGGCGTCTTTTTCCCATGTGGAAAGAGAAGTATACCGCCCTTTTCGTGCCGCGTAGGCATGCGCGCCTGCTTCGACCGCGCGCCAGTCGTTGCCGGTTGCGATGAGCACCGCGTCAATTCCGTTCATAATGCCTTTGTTGTGCGTCGCGGCGCGGTAAGGGTCGGCAGCGGCAAATGCCCATGCTTCGATAATCCCATCGCGGACCCTCTCGCCCTCGTATTCGCGGAAGGTCAGCGCGTTTGCCGGGATGAGACACCGCGCCCTCGCCAATCGCCTATCGCTGAGATTCGAGAGGATGCGCAAGTGCGCGCGCCCTCCGGTGATTTTTTCGAGGTGGGGCGCGAGCATCTCGCAAGCCGTGTTGACCGCGTTTGCACCCATCGCGTCGCGGACGTCGTATATCAGGTGAACGACCAGAAACGCGCCGATGGGAGAGTCTTCTATCACGCGGACTTCCAGCGCCCGCGCGCCGCCGCCGAGATTCTTCAAAACAGGGTCGCTTTCATCCGCAATCGCGAGGAGGCGTTCCCGGGATTCGTAAATCGCCATCTTCGCGGCGTAGATATCTGCGACTTCGAGAATTTGGATTTGCCCTATCATTTCGGGCGCGGAAACCGTCGCGAAGAAGCCGCCTCCCTCGCGGGCAAGTTTCGCCATATACGAGACGCCCGCGACAATCGAAGGTTCTTCTACCGCCATCGGGACGAAGACTTCCCGCTCGTTTACGCGGAAGTTCAGCGCGACGCCTAAGGGAAGCGCGTATGTGCCGATGACGTTTTCTATCATGTTCATCGCTTGCGAAACGGGAAGGCTGCCCGCATCCAGAAGCGGGGCGAGGTCCTCCCTCGATAGCCCCGATGCCTCCGACAGCGCAGCGATACGGTCTTGGATGGAAAGTTTGTAAAATCCTGAAATTCGAGAGGTTTTC
>CAZDGZ010000081.1:0-9047 GCA_964505165.1 uncultured Anaerolineaceae bacterium
TCATCTATCCAAATAGACATTCGAATTGATATATCTCACCATTGCCTCGATAGCAGGTGTGCCCTTTTCTCCATGAGCGTGGACGAAGATTCCGTGCCCGCCCGGAGGATAGGTGTAGAACTCATCCACGGTTGCGCCGTAGTGAGGGAGCAAATCGAGCATTTTCTCCATCCCCGTACAGGTTTGCCCTCCGTGATCCCGTCCGCCGCAATAAAGCCAAAAGTGGACTCCCTGATAGGCATTGTGCGAGGCGTCTTGGAAATAATCAGGAGGCCGCCCGTTATTCGTCGAAAGAGCAGTGCCGGAATCGGCGATGAAGGTCGAGAACGCGTGCATCCCGTCGGGACTTGCATCCCGAAACGCGATATCGAAAGAAATCGCGGAGCCGCGCGAAAATCCATGATACACCACCGGTACATTTTCCAGCGGGCAATGGGCTTCCAAATCTTCAAGCATCGTGCGAAGATTCTCGTAAATCTCGCCGGTATCCATGAAATCCAAGTCCTCCGGCTCGCTGGATTCGCCGGGCTGCTGAGCGTATTCCAACGCGGCGACGGCATACCCGTTGTTCCGTCCCAACTCTCGCCACCATGTGAATGTCTTTTCAGCGCACCCGCCGTTGCCATGCAGGGTCACAATCAAATGATGATTCTCATCAGGAACCCAGTTTTCAGGGAACCAGACGATGTAGAAATAACTTTCTCCCAACGGAAGTACCGCCCCATTCATCTCGGTCACGTTGCCTAGAATATCCGTATAGTCGCTGCATCCGTGAATGGAATAGTCCAAACTGTGATTTGCCTGCATCCACGCCCGGCAGGTTTCCATCGTAGGCTGTGCAGCCCCTCCCCCCGAAACGTTTTCAGCGGATGCATTTTGTTCTGCCGACGAAGAAGGCATTGCAGACGAATTACAAGCCGAGACAATCAACGCAAATGCCATCGAAAGAAAAAGTATTCGTTTCATGTTTCCTCCAACTCAAGGTGCTAAACGGAAAAAGATTTGCAAAGCCTCCTCATGGTACTGGGGATGGCGATAGAAACCGTCGTGTCCGGCATCTACATCTTCGACGAGTTGTTCGACTACGCCGCCGAAGTTTTGAATGACCTCCGAGGTGTTTTTCATATACTCTGCTTGTGTCCTTTGCCCCGCGTAGAGATAGAAATGTTTCCCTGCAAAAGCATCGTTGCCATACACGCCATTATATAGATTGGTAACAAATTCTTTCCCCACAGACATCTCGCTTGGGTCCGGCATCATGCCGCCGTCGTGACTGATGGTCAATCGAAGATAATCCGTGCCCTTGACTCGGTCGAGATACGTCACTTCATAACTAATGCCGGAACCCATACTCCATCCCCGATAAGCGCATTTGTCCAACTGCGCGTTGTAGTTTGCCGCCATATATTGCAAAGCGACATTCATGAAATCATAAAACTGTTGTCCGGTATACATCTTCTCCCCCTCCCCGCTCCACCACTGGATGGCAACGATAGCGTACCCATATTTTTGAGCGAAATCCAATTCATTATCCAACTCCCTATAAGCATTGCCGGTATGCCCGTGAGCAATCACCATCACGCGGCGAGTCTCCATGTCCTCGTATCCCTCTGGGACCCACAATGCGAAAAAAGTTTCCATCGCATCCAAGTTGACCACGCGCCCGCCCGCCTGAAGAAAATCCGCATAAGGCTGCGGAACGGTTTTGTAGATACCCAAAATATCGGTATCCGTTTCGACAAGTTGGGTAATATCAATCTCTTCTGTGGAGGATTGGGATTCGCTGCCTTGAGACGAGGGCGAATCCGTATAAGCGGACTCCGGATTCCCGGCAGAATCCGGAGCGGATTCTGTCTCAGGGGAGGCCTGATCCCGTTTCGGCTGGGATGGAGGAGAGGAAGTAGCGGGCCCGCATGCAGCCGCCAGCCAAATGAGCAAAAAGAGAAAATAAGAAAATCGTTTCATGGGAGAACTCTCCTTTCAGATTCAAATCAAAAACGAGCCCGAATATCGCGAAATCAAATGGGGAAAACTGTACGCTCCTGTATTTAGGAACGCCTTCTTTCATTGTACATGAAGTCGGCATCTTTTTTTCGACATAAAAAACCTTCCCCTACCCATGCCTCGTCAATCGGTGTATAATCACCCCCGCGCCAGCCTCGGGCTGGCATTTTCATGAGCGGAGTACACTATGAATCGTCAAAAAAACTCGTTGTTGATTTTCATTGCCGTCCTTATCCTTTTCAGCATTTGGGTGGACGCAAGCCAAACCATTCGTATTGTTAACCCTTTCAATCAAAAGGTCATCTATTCTCGTGATGTACCGGTGCGGTTAGGGCTGGATTTACGAGGCGGTTTGCAGACATTGATGGAAGCCGATTTGCCTGCGGACGTGCCGATTAGCCAAGAAGACTTGAAAGTCGCCAAGACCATCCTCGAAAACCGCGCCAACGCGTTGGGCGTCAGCGAGGTCATCATGCAGACGGCTGGCGACCGCCGTATCGTGGCAGAATTCCCCGGAATCAGCAATCCCGAAGAGGTCACCGCCTCCATGAAGGAAACCGGTCTCCTCGAATTCGTGGATATGGGGACGAAACCCCTCCCCGAAGGAACGATTATCGAAACGGATTACGGACAGAGCGAATCCGCAACCGCGCCGACGGAAGTTCCCGCGACGGAAGCCGCCGCGACCGCAGAAACAGAAACGGAAGCGACTCCCGAAGAGGGCGCGTCCCCGACGGAAACCCCCGAAGCCCCGAAGGTATATCACACGGTGATGACAGGCGCGGCCCTCTCTTCCGCGAGCGTCACCCGTGATAATTTGGGACAGTATCAGATTGCCTTCTCTCTCAAACCCGAAGCGACCAAACTCTTTGCCGACTACACCGCCTCGCATGTGGGGCAATATCTAGCCATCGTTCTGGATAAGAAAGTTATCTCTGCCCCTCGCATTCAATCCGCTATCAAAGGCGGAGAAGGCGTCATCACCGGAAAATTCACCTACGAAAGCGCGAATGCCCTCGCCATACAACTTCGCTACGGCTCCCTTCCCATCCCTATCAAAATCGTAGAAAGCCGGACGGTTGGACCCACCCTCGGACAAGAATCGGTGCGAAAAAGCGTTCTCGCCGGCTCGATTGGGCTGGGCATCGTCATCCTCTTCATGGCGCTGTATTACCGCTTCCCCGGCATCGTCGCGGATTTGGCGCTGCTGGTCTATGGATTGGTTAGTTTGGCGCTCTTCAAACTCATTCCCGTCGTGCTGACGCTTCCGGGCATTGCCGGTTTCGTCTTGAGTATCGGTATGGCAGTGGACGCAAACGTCCTCATCTTCGAGAGATTGAAGGAAGAATTGCGCGCAGGGCGCAACCTGCACACCGCGATTGATTTGGGATGGACGCGGGCATGGCCTTCCATCCGAGACGCCAACATTTCCACGCTGATTACCACCCTCATCCTCTTCTGGTTCGGGAGTGCCTTCGGCGCGAGCCTCGTCAAAGGCTTTGCCCTGACGCTGGCGCTGGGCGTTCTCGTCAGCCTCTTCACCGCCATCACCGTCACGCGGGCATTCCTGCATCTGATTTTGGATAACATCAAGTTCTCCGAACATCATTCGTGGTTCGGTCTCTAGGAGCGCGGCATGAATATCATCAAAAATCGCTACCTGTATTTCGGAATTTCGCTTTTGGTCATTCTTCCCGGCGTCTTTGCCCTTTTTGCTTGGGGCTTGAACGTAGGGATTGACTTCAAAGGCGGCAGTTTACTGGAAGTCAAATTCGAAGGAACGGCGCGCCCTCCCGCTACGGAAATCAGCGCGATATATCAGGAATTTTCCACCCCCGAACAACCCATCGAAGACCCCATCGTACAACCGCTCGGAGAAGACTCCTTCTCGATTCGTTCCAAAGTGATGAATGACGCGACGAAAGGCGAAATCGTCGCCGAAATGGAAAAACGCTTCGGCGGCTCCGTGACCGTGCTGCACTTTACGCAAGTCAGCCCCACCATCGGGAAAGAAGTTGCCGAGCGCGCCGCCGGAGCGGTTGGGCTGGCAGCCATCTTCATCCTTGCCTACATCACCTACGCGTTCCGAGGCGTCAAACATGCCTTCCGCTACGGCGTCGCGGCGATTATCGCCATGCTGCACGATGTCCTCGTCACGGTCGGCGTCGAAGCCATGCTGGGGCACTTCCTCGGCTGGGAAGCGGATTCCCTCTTCCTGACCGCGCTGCTCACGGTCATCGGCTTCTCGGTTCACGACAGCATCGTCGTCTTCGACCGAATCCGAGAAAACGCCTCCGTCTATCGCAAACTCGACTACAACACCCTCGTCAATCACTCCGTCGTACAAACGCTGGCACGCTCCATCAACACCCAATTGACAGTGATGTTCACCCTTTTGGCAATGGCGCTCTTCGGCGGCGAAAGCATCCGTCACTTCGTCGTCATTCTCCTCGTCGGCATCTTCAGCGGAACTTACTCCTCCATCTTCAACGCCTCCCCCATTCTGGTCGTGTGGGAAAATCAGGAATGGAAAACCTGGTTCCGCCGAAAAGAAACCGCCGCTGCCTGAGCAATACCCTCCAGAAACGAAAAGCCCGCCATCTGCGCGGGCTTTTTTTGTGTGGATTCGATGTTCCCGATTCGGACGCGTCAGAGGCGTCCCAAAAGTTTTTCCGGTTTATGAGCATATTCATCCAACGGAAGGTCGCCGCGCGTGAGGGCGAGGAGTATCTCGTTTAGCAACTTATTGACCAACGTCGGCACGTTCGCGCGTTCCCCCGCGCGGACCACCGCGCCGTTCAAATAATCCACCTCGCTTTTCCCGCGTCCCGAATACAAATCAATATGAAACGAGGGCATCTTTCCCCCGCGTCCGCTACCGAGGGTTTTCACCGCGAGGGGGCGCAGCCAATGCGGACCTTTTGCGAGCGCGGCGAGCGCGCGCACGGGCGTTCCGGGAAGATTGACCACGCGGATTCCGTTTGCAGCCATCACCGCCAGCGCCTCGCGGAGCGCGCGCATCTCTAAATCATACAACCCGGGATGCGCGAGAATCTCCGACGGCGGCATATCCAAAATAGCGGAGGTCGCGTTTGTAAGAAGATTGGTGAGCATCTTCGACCATTTCATATCGGCAGAGACGGGATAAAGCCGCGCGTTCAACCCGGCATTTTGCATTGCCTTGACCAATCTCTCCGAAAGCGGATGTCCTTTCGCGACGCCGACACCTCGCAATTTCTTCAGCACAATATCGCCCGCCGCGCGGCGCCCGACAGCGGAAGTGACGGTTCCGTAGAGGACCTTCTCCGCGCCAAGCGTTTCGGCAATGCGCGCCTCGTTTTCCACGCCATTTTGGAGGCACAATACCGGCGGCATCTTCTCCGCGAGCGGACGAATCCCCTCCAGCGCGGCAGCAGTATCATAGGATTTCAGCGCAAAAAGCGCGACATCGAAAGGTCCGTACGAAAGTGCATCCTCCAGCGAGGGAGCGAAGACAAGTTCGGCGGGAGAAATCCTCGCGGCTTCCCGTTTCTCGTACGCGGGGTTTGCAGTCAAATCCAGACGAAGCCCGCGTTGTTTCAGTTCCTCCACGACCTCGGGACGCTCCACGAAAACCACCTCATGTCCCGCGAGTGCGAGACTCCCGCCGATATAAGTCCCGATAGCGCCTGCGCCAAACGAAAGAATCTTAAGAGAAGGGTTCATGAGTCTTGTCTCCAATGTGCCCTGTCGTTGAGTCCCAAAATATGCCAACGATGTTGCGTAGGGAAGTATTGCACGGTTGCAAATGCGGTATTCTGAAAGCGGAATCGCGCCCCTTGCGAGTTAGCATGCGGTGTAGCGCCGACGATGGCGTTCATTACCTGATTGAGTATCCCGCCATGTGAGACGACAAGATACCGTCCAGCAGGGCGCGAGAGAAGCGCCTGAATTGCACGTCCGGCACGGAGGAAAAGCGCCCAGTCGCCTTCCCCTTCCTCGCCGACGGGGATATAAGGGTTGTCAAATCCCCTTTGCTTTCGGAGTTTGTCCGCTTCTTCGTATCTCATGCCGGAGATTTTCCCGGTATGGCGTTCCTTCCATATCGGGTCGAATTCCAGAGGGATGGCGAGGGAGTTGGCGATGATTTCCGCCGTTTCGCGGGCGCGGCTCAAAGGACTGGAGATGGCGAGGTCAAAAGAAACGCCTTCTGCCTTCCAGCGAAGGGCAAGGGCTTTCGCTTGCTGCCGTCCGGTTTGAGTGAGAGGATAATCGCTTTGTCCTTGAACATAGCCGCCTGCGTTTCCTTCTGATTCTCCGTGACGGAGAAAGACGATGAAGTACGATTGTGAGGAAATCATGGGGAGTATTGTACCAAAGCCTGAGAGCAGGAGAAGGGGAGATGCTCTGCTGGAGAGAAATCCATTATCCCCGACGACCTATCGGCGGCAATGCGGGTATAATTCGAGAACCGAAAGGAGAAAAAACGATGAAAATTCTTCTTGTCAACAATGCCAAGGATACGCTCACTTCCCTGCGCGGGATGCTGACGAGTTTGGGACACGAAACCGTTGTAGCGACAAACACCGATGACGCATGGGCGCATCTGGAAAAAGAGAATATCCGCTTTATCATCGCGGATTGCGACGTGGAAGACGCGAACGATCTCATCGAGAGAATTCGAAAATTGCCTGAATATATGTATGTGCTGATGCGCGTCGAGCAAGGGAAAGAAGATATTTTCGTCAAAGGGTTATATGCAGGAGCGGATGATTGCATCACCCGTCCCGAATCGCTTTCGGAACTCGGCGCGCGGCTTGCGATTGGCGAGCGGATTTTGCGTCTGGAAGATAAACTTGCCAATGCAGAGAAGCAACTGAAGCGCCTCTCGATGGTGGATAGTTTGACCGGCTTGATGAACCGCCACGCCATCTACCAATTGACGCGCGGCGAGTTAGAACGTGCCCGCCGTCTTTCCAGTTCGTTCAGCGTCATCATGCTGGATTTGAGACATTTTAGTGAAATCAATAGCCAATACGGACACCTGACGGGAGACGAGGTCCTTCAAGCCGTCGGGCACGCCATCAAAGAACGAATCCGCCCGTACGATACCGTCGGGCGGTGGGCGGACGATGCCTTCTTGGTTGTTCTCCCCGGAATTGCCGCGACAGATGCGGAGAAAATCGCAAAGCGAATTGTCGAGGGAATTCGCGCGTTGAGCATCCTCCTCCCCGACGGGGAAGTGCTTCACATAGACGCGCGCGCGGGGGTTGCGACGGTCTCGAAGGTCAGCGCGGCAGCCGCGGTGTTAGATGACATCATCCAGAAAGCAAACGAAGCCCTTTTCCGCGCGCAGGAAGAGGCGGAAGGAAGCGTAGAAGTCGCTTGGATGTGACGCACTCTTTTATTTCGCAACAGGAAGCGTTGTATCGAGAAACGACAGCACTTTCTCCCAGAATTCAGGATGGGTATGGCAGTCGCTATGACCTTTTTTCGGCACCACCCATAATTCGGTTTTCGAGGGGTCTCCCGCCGCCGCGAGGGCTTTTCCCTGTGCGAGCGGAATTGTCTCGTCCTTTTCGCCGTGAATGAGAAGGAAAGAGGCGTTGGCTTTGGAGATGTGCGCGAGCGGGGCGATTTCGTCGAAGTTCATTCGATACCGAAGTTGAAGATATTTGAAGAAAAGATTGGCGATGAAGGAGGGGACGCCGCGTTGTTCGAATTGGTAACTCATCACCGCAATGGGATGAGAAATCGCTCCGACCGTAACCGCCGCGCGGACTTCGGGTTTCATCGCCGCAGCGTCAATCGCCGCGCCGCCGCCAATGGAAAGCCCTACAATGCCAATGCCCGCACGCGCCGCGTCGGGTTTTTCTTTTTCTACGAAGTCAATGGCGGCGCAGACATCTTCCGCGAAAGACATGACGTTGGGATGCGGCTCCATGTCGCTGCTTCCGTGATTCCGCGCGTCGAAAGCGAGGAGATTGTATCCCGCAGGATGCAGATGCCGAATGTAGGGCAGCATCCGCTCGACGTTGCGACTCCAGCCGTGAATGAGTATCAACGCGGGGGCGTCGGACGAATCCGCCGGAATCCACCAGCCGTAAAGAGATTTTCCTTTAACGGTAGGGATTCGGACTTCTTCGAACGCGAGTCCAAAATCCGCAGGGGTTTTCTTGTGCGGGACGATTTCGTAGGCATACATTTTTTCGACGAATCTGTCGAAGAGCATCCAGAGAACGACCAATACGACGAAAATCCAAAAGAGCGTCATCTTTCCTCCTGAAAGCGGTTTTGTGATAGTATACTCCCATTCGAGATACGCTTTGAGGAACCATCATGCTGACATTGTGGGTTACGCTCGCCGTTTTTATCACGACTGCGCTCTTTTCTTCTGCGGGATATGCAGGAGCGACCGCGCATTTGGGAATTTTCGCGTTGGCAGGGCTTCCGCCGGAAATCATCAAGCCCGCCGCGCTTTCGATGAATTTTTTGGTCACGTTGATTGTGTTGTACACTTTCCGGCAGGCGGGATATTTTTCGTGGAAACTTCTCCTTCCTTTCATTCTTTTTTCCGCTCCAATGGCGTTTGTCGGAGGGATGGTCTCCCTCGACTCGAAACGTTATTGCCGGCTCATCGCGCTTGCGTTGGTGTATGCCGCGATTCGGTTGATATTCCGGCGCGAACGAGATAAGGCGGATATCGCGCCGCCTCCGTTTTGGCTCGCGGCGCTTTCGGGCGCGGTTATCGGATTCGTCGCGGGGCTGATTGGCTCCGGCGGCGGTGTGTTTTGGGCGCCGCTGGTCATGCTTGCGGGATGGGCGACTCCGCAAGAAACCGCCGGCACTGCACCGGGGTTTATCCTCGCGAATTCTCTCGCGGGGTTTTCCGGTAGCATCGCGCTGGCAACTTCCTTTCCTTCTGCAATGATTCTTTGGCTGCTCGCCGCCGCGCTGGGAGGCTGGGTCGGCGCACGCATCGGAAGCCGGTATCTAACCGGAACGGCAATTCAGCGTTTGATTGGCGTTTTGCTGCTTTTCGTCGCAGCGAGGCTTTTCTTTTT
>CAZDGZ010000082.1:0-9025 GCA_964505165.1 uncultured Anaerolineaceae bacterium
AACTACCCAACTACGCAACTACCAAACTAACAAACTAAAGGTATAATACCGCCGCTGGGCGCGAAGCCTTCCCAGCGCCACCCTCGTGTATCAAAGGAATCTCTCATGTCTACCCCAACCGATTCTCTAACTATTCTAGGACACCCCGCTCATCCCTCGAAGAAATTGGAAGCCTTCCCAAACCGCACCCCCGGACGCTATTACCTCGTCACGCTGGAGACGAGCGAATTCACCTGCCTTTGTCCCGTCACCGGTCAGCCGGATTTCGCGACCATCAAAGTGGAATACGTCCCCGACGAGAAAATCGTCGAATCGAAATCCTACAAACTCTATCTCTGGTCTTATCGGGACGAGGGAGTCTTCCATGAGCATGTCGTGAACACGATTCTCGATGATTTGGTCGCGGTTCTCGACCCGCATTATTGCAAAGTAACCGGCATCTTCAACATTCGCGGCGGCATCGCCATCACCGTCGAAGCGGAGCATGTCAAAACCCCGGAAGCAAAGGAAGCCGTGCGATGACAGAACGATCCTTCCGCTGGTATCCTTTCGTGACGGCGGTTTTCGTCACCACCCTTTTGGTCTCGAATATCATCGCGGTCAAACTCATCTCGATTTTCGGATTGACACTTCCGGCAGCGGTCATCCTCTTCCCCGTCGCGTACATCTTCGGGGATATTCTGACGGAAGTCTACGGATACGCCCGCGCGCGTCAGGTCATCTGGACGGGCTTTTTCTGCAATCTGCTGATGGTCGCGGCGATTTGGATAGGCGGACTCCTCCCCGCCGCGCCGTTTTGGACCGCCGGAGCCTTCGACTCTCCCCTTGCCGCGCAACAAGCCTACGACGCGATTTTGGGATTCACGCCGCGCCTTCTCGCCGCCTCGTTTGCGGCCTATCTCGTCGGAGAATTTCTCAACGCGTTCGTCCTCGCAAAACTCAAAGTACGCACGCAGGGACGGTTTTTGTGGGTTCGGACGATTCTCTCGACAATTGCAGGCGAAGGCGTAGACTCCGCCGTCTTCATCACCGCCGCGTTCGCGGGACTCCTCCCCGCCGCCGCGCTGGGAACGATGATTCTCTCTCAGTGGCTCTTCAAAGTCGCCTATGAAACGCTCGCAACCCCGCTGACGTACCTCGCCGTCAACGCGTTGAAGAAAGCGGAAAACGTGGATTACTTCGACCGAGAGACGAATTTCAACCCGTTGAAAATTGCGTAATTTCAGACAAAGGATATTCCATGACTCCACCCCACAAAGCGGATACAGCCCTCCCTCGCACGCGGACGAAATTCCGCCTCCTCTTTTTCGGCGGATTACTCGCGGCGTTTTTGAGCGCGGCGTTCGCGGGGACGCCGCACCTCCCCGCTCAAGGCGGAACGCCGACTCCCGCGCCCTCTCCCCTCCCGACGGAAGCCCTCGCGGAGCAAACCCGCATCGGCTCGACCGACGGAATCTTCGTGCTGGCGGTCATCATCCTGCTCATCGTGCTGATTCCGCTATTCTGGCAAATGTGGACCTGCCGCAGCCGCGATTAGCGGCGCGGTTCCTTCCATAACGTAAAATTCTCCAACACCGAGCCGCCCAAAAATTCCCGGACGATGGAGTTTTCCGGCACGGCGTCGGGCGAAAGCGGGAGGAACCATTCCAAAAACGCGAGGAGGCGTTTGGCTTCGATATACTCCGGCGTGCCGCAGGGAACTTGACGAAGAAGCGGCTCTGCAAGAGGCTTGAGGGCGGAAAGTTCGTACACCAGCGCGGAATTGAACATGACATCTGCATTGTCTTGATAGGGGAAGATATAGCGTCTCTCCCCGCGCCGCACCGATTCCCAGTTGGCGATGGTCTGCACGGCGGTATACCCGCGCGTCCGCGCATCGCGGACGATTCGGCGGATGAGCCGCGTATCCGTCGTGGACACGCGGTTATGCCTGTCGAGGTTGAGTTGTGTCAGCGCAGAAACGTAAATGCGGAACGACCGCGCACGCATCTCAAGCGGAATCAGGCGCGGGTCCAGTCCGTGGATTCCTTCCAGAATCATCAATTGTCCGGGGTCGAGTTGAATCGTCTCGCCTTCTTCCCGCTTCCCTCTCTTGAAGTTGTATCTTGGCAAACGGACTTTCTCTCCGGCAATCAGGCGGCGGAGGTGGTCCGCCAAAAGCGGAAGGTCAAGAGTTTCCAGCGCCTCGAAATCGTATTGCCCGTTTTCGTCTTTGGGGGTCTTGTCCCTGTCTACGAAATAATTGTCGAGTTCCAGCGGATACGGCGAAATGCCCAGCGCGAGGAGTTGTACCGCGAGACGGCGGGAAAAGGTCGTCTTCCCCGAAGAGGAAGGCCCCGCAATCAGAACGAGGCGAATCTCTTCGATGCGTTCCGCGATTTGTGCGGCGATGTCGGCAACGTGCTGCTCGTGGAGCGCCTCGGAAACGAGGATGATTTCGTCGCCGCGTCCGGCGCGAATCGCGTCGTTGAGCGCGCCGACATTTTCGATTCCCAGCCGCGCCAGCCAATCCCCGTATTGGCGAAATGCCGCGAGGAGACGCGGGTACGCGGGCAGGGGGAGAAGCGTGGTCGGGTTGCTCCGCTGCGGGAAGCGGAGGGTGAATCCGCCTTCCGCGGGATTCAAATCGAACCAGCGGAGATAGCCGGTCGAGGGCACCATGTAGCCGTGATGATAGTCCATCCATTCGCCGAGACGGTAAAGGGTGAGATAGTCCTTTTTACGATGCGCGAGAAGCCGCACTTTGTCTTCGTGTCCCCATTGCTTGAAATGCGCAACCGCTTCTTCCAGCGGAATTTCCTGCCGGATGAAAGGTAAATCCTCCGCGATGAGCGCATCCATTTTTTCTTTGACGGCTTGAAGGTGACGCGGCGAAAATTCAGGAAGCCCGAAGACCTGACAATAATACCCGCCGGACGCGACAGAATGGTCAATGGACAATTTCGCCTGCGGATAGAGCGCGCTGAAGGCAATTTCGAGCAAAAAAGTGAGGGAGCGGCGGTAGATTCTCACGCCGTCCGCGTCCGCCATCGTCACCGGCGCAACGGAGGCATCCATTTCGATTCGGGTGGTCAGTTCCCGCAAATCTCCGTTGATGACGGCGGCGACGAGAGGGGCGGCGAGGCTGTCTTCGATGACCTTGAGAAAATCGCCGACCCGCGCGCCGCGCGGACCGGAGAGGACGCGTCCATCGGGAAGATGAACCTCTACGGTCTCGCGCGGCGAGACAAAACGAATCGAAGGAGAAGGAACGTTCATCGCCATCAAGGTTGTGCGTACACCAATGTCAGATAACCGCCCGTGAGAAAGGGCTGTGCGGAAGGAATCGTCCCGCTGAGCAAACCGGAGACGGGATTGAGTTTGTATATCGTCGAGGGGGATGTCCACGATGCAAGAAGGAGAGTCTCGTTATCCAGCCATGCGGCCATCCAAAGCATTTCTCCCGCCGGGAGAATCTGTGCGTTGGGGTCTTGGGAATATGTGGAGGAGGGGTCGTAAACTTGAAGATAAGAATGATATTGAGGCTCTCCGCCCACTTCGTCCCGATTCGAGACCGTCCAGACGATGCGCGTGCCGTCGGGCGAAAACGAGGCGTCTCCCGCGCCCAAATTCGCGGGCGATGTCGCCGCCGCCGATTGCGCGGCTTGAGAACCGCTCGTCGGCTGCCAGTAGAGCGTAGAACCTTCCGCAATAGTATAGGCGACCCATTGAAAATCCGCCGAAATGCCGACGGGCGAAATATCTTCGTTTTGAGCAGTCGTCGGCTGCAAGACGATAGTCTCCGCGCCGCTGTCGCAATCGTAGGTATAAAGCCCTCGCCGGGGTGCGTAGGTTACATCGCCGATTCCGTATAGTTGAGTCGTGTACCAAATTCGTTTGGGCTGTCCATTCACGGCTTCGACGGCGAGGGGATAAATCGCGTAGCCGTCCCGATTGATTTGCTCCAACACCGGCTGCGTGGGCGGATTGGTCAACGTGCCGTAATAGAGCGCGCTGCGCGTATCGTATCCGCTGGACGGAGTGATGAAGAGAGAATACGCGAGGACAGGCTGCGCGGTCGCGCCTACGAGTGTGATGATATCCGGTGCGGCGACCCATTGCGCTGCGCCCTGTCCATTATGCGCCATAATCACCCCGCCGTTATCGTAGACCGCGTAAAAGAGCGGCGGAGTCGGCTGCCCTGCGCCAATCGGGCCGCCCACTGCAACCTGATTGAAGTTGATGGGATAGTCCACGCCGGGGAGATTGTAGGTTACGACCGCCTGCCCCTGTGTGTCGTAAATGGTCAGTACCCCCTGCTGGGTTTGAACGAGAACCCCTGCCGGGAGATTCCCCGCCTGCGGCTGCGGAGGCGCGGGCGCTTCCGTTTCGGAGGGCGGAGGCGGCGGATTCCCGCTGCCTTGCGCGGAGGCGGTCAACGTTGCGGCAACAATCGTCGCGACCGCATCGTCATTCGAAGGCGCGGCAGATTCCCCAGGAGGCGCGCCGGTGAGCGTCGCGGCGACCATCGTCGCGATGGCGTTAGCATCCGGCTGGGAAGCAGGCGCTTGAGGGGCATTTCCACTCCCTGTAGGAAGAACGCATGCCACGACAAGGAGAAGCGAAACCGCCCCCAAAAGAAAAACGCGAGAGGATGTTTTCATTAGAACCTCCGAAAAAATGTGACGGGTTTTTATCACTATACCACACAGGCGAAAAGAAAAAAGAGGGAAAAATAGTGGATTCGTCCTCCCCGAACCCCTGCAAGAAATTCTTTGCTACAATGAAATACAAGGAGATTTTTCCATGAAGACAAAACTCGCACGTTTGTTTCTACTCCCCGCTTTCCTTCTCTCCGCGTGTTCCGCCGAAGGCGTCCCTGCAACGAAAATGCCTCCTCCAGCCGCGTCTTCCTCCCCGCCCGCGCCAACGGGAGAGAGAATTCATCCAACGGTGACCGCCTCTCAACATCCAATTTGGATTCCTGAAATCGGCGATTCGCTGCAATGGACGTTGAGCGAGGAGAATCCCGACCTCTCGATGGACGTAGACATCTACGATTTGGACCTCTTCGACACCTCCCCAGACACCATCGCCGCGCTTCACGCAGAAGGGAAAAAGGTCATCTGCTACATCTCCGCCGGCAGTTGGGAAGACTGGCGCGAGGATGCAGGTATGTTTCCCGAACCGGTCATCGGCAAAGACTACGAAGGCTGGGAGGGCGAAAAATGGCTGGACATTCGCCAAATTGACCTCCTCGCGCCAATCATGCGCGCGCGTCTCGATTTATGTGCGGAAAAAGGATTCGACGGCGTCGAACCCGACAACATAGACGGCTACGCCAACGAAACGGGATTCCCGTTGACCTACGAAGACCAACTCCGCTACAACCGGTGGTTTTCCGAAGAAGCCCATCGGCGCGGGCTGTCCATCGGCTTGAAAAACGATGACGAACAAGTCGAAGACTTGCTCTCCGAGTTCGATTGGGCCCTTGTCGAAGACTGTTTCGCAGATGAGTTTTGCGAGGCATTCCTCCCCTTCATCCACGACGGAAAAGCGGTGTTCGACGCCGAATATACCGATTCGATTGACTTGGATACTTTCTTGCGGGAAGTCTGCTCCCCGGAAAACCCCGCGTCCGAATTCACGTTCATCCTAAAAAACCGAAACCTCGACGATTACCTCGCCCAATGTCCCTGACCATAGCGCAACGCCCTCAATTCTAACCAAATCCTAACCCGAAATTAACACAAATCTCACAATTCCGTCTTACCATCCAGGGCTGGAAGAAACGAAAAGCCCTGCCCCGACTTCGTCTTTTATGCCGAGGAAAGGGCGGGGCTTTTGAGTGTGAAAAATCTTTGGAAGGAGGTTGGTCTCATGAAACGACATTTTGCCTATGTACTCTCCTCGGCGCTGCTCGCGCTTGCGCTCCTTTTGAGCGGATGCGCTGCCGCGGTTCCCTCGACGGAGCAGGCTGCTCCCTCCGCCGCGCCGACCGCGACCTCCGTTCCTTCTCAAGCGACGCAAGCCGTATCCCCGCCTCCCCCCGCTGATGCCCCTCTCGATATAGAATCGCTTCAGCAAGCATACGAGGCGGTATATCAGAAAGTCAGCCCCTCGGTGGTGCATATTCATGTGTCCAAAACCGTGACCGCCGCGCCCTCACAATCCTCGCCCTTCCCCTTCTTCGGATTTCCTTTCGAGCAGTCGCCCCGCGAATATCGTCAAGAGGCGATTGGCTCCGGATTCGTCTGGGACAGCGAAGGGCATATCGTGACGAATAATCACGTCATCGCGGGCGCGGATTCCATTGATGTCACGTTCTCGGACGGGACAA
Source organism: uncultured Anaerolineaceae bacterium (assembly GCA_964505165.1). Taxonomy (GTDB): domain Bacteria; phylum Chloroflexota; class Anaerolineae; order Anaerolineales; family Villigracilaceae; genus CAZDGZ01. Next base: position 6,320 of record CAZDGZ010000082.1, read on the forward strand.
CGGTTTCCGCGAAACTAATCGGCACGGACCCCGACAGCGATCTCGCCGTCGTCCAGATTTCCGATTCGACGGAATCCCTGATTCCGATAGAACTAGCGGATTCGACGAAAGCGAAAGTGGGACAAATCGTCATCGCCATCGGCAACCCCTTCGGACTTCAAGGGACGATGACGACGGGAATCATCAGCGCACTTGGACGCACGCTCCCGGCCCAAAGCGCCTCCTCGTCCGGCAGCGCGTACACCATCCCCGACATCATCCAGACCGACGCGTCCATCAACCCCGGGAATTCCGGCGGTCCCCTCGTAGATATCGAAGGACGCCTCGTCGGCGTGACGGCCGCAATCGAATCCCCCAGTCACGCGAACGCAGGGATTGGATTCGTCATCCCCTCGATTATCGTGAAAAACGTCGTCCCCGAACTCATCGAAACCGGCTATTACGAACATCCTTGGCTTGGGCTGAGCGGAACGACCCTCACCTCCGACATCGCGGAACAGATGGGCTTGGAACGCTCTCAACACGGGGTTCTCGTCATCAACATCGCGCCGGACAGTCCCGCCGAAAAAGCAGGATTGCAAGGCAGCGCCAAAGCGGTGAAAATCAACGGACGCGAGGCGCGAATCGGCGGCGATATTTTGACCGCCATCAACGGACAGCCGATTCAGGATTTCGAAGACTTGACCGCCTACCTCGCGCGTTACACCCATGTAGGCGATACCGTGACCTTCACCGCGCTCCGCGACGGGAAGGAAATTTCCCTTTCCGTAACCCTGGGTGTGCGCCCGAATCGAGTACAGTCTACGGGCGCGAGCACGGAGAGCCATGTGTGGATGGGCATTCAAGCCGTCCCGCTGACGCCTTCTCTTGCCTCCGCGATGCATCTGGACAAAGACCAAGAAGGGCTGCTCATCCAACGCGTGTACCAAAACAGCCCCGCCGACAAAGCCGGTCTGCGCGGCAGTTATATGCCGACTCTCATCAACGGCGAAGTCGTCCTCATCGGCGGGGATATCCTCGTCCGCGTGGACGGGAAAGACATCGCAACGGCGGAAGACCTGCAAAACGCCCTCGTCGGACACCGTCCCGGCGATGACATCGAAATCGAAATTCTGCGGAACGGCAAAACCTTGACCGGAACGCTGACACTGGAAGCCGCGCCATCGCGGTAACGAACAACGCGCCACGCGGCAAGGGCGGATGCTTCCCCTCATCCGCCCTTTTTTGATTCTCAGAATGCTTGGTGTTGTTGAGGGAGAATGGTCAAATATTTCCAAGCCCGCATTTTAGCGCCCTCCAGATACAAGACCAGTTAATTCGAGGTGGCACGTAAACAGCCCAACAATACCGGAGATAATGAAATCTTCATCTTGCTCAACGCTCTCACAACAAACCCTGCTAATATAGCGTAGTACGCTACTCCTGCTACCACCAAATAAAGACTATCCGCGCCATACACATCAAACAACACAGGAAAACCTATAAACACGATGCTGCTGAACATCGCTATCCCCAGCACACTTCGCCAATCCTTTATTAACGCCACCAAAAATGGAATTAACCACAAAAACCACTGTGGAGACCATATTCGTGCGAAAACTATAAACATGCTAAGGACCGCGATACTGTAGTATGCTAGCCTTTCTCTTGTATCAATCTTGGAAAAAGTCACCAAAAAAACAGGCATAAAAACTTGAAGTATAAAAAACACCACATAATACATTTTCAAATTTTGCACCAAATGCGATGCCCCAGTATATATCAACTTCGGGAAGGCTATATATTCCATCCCACGATTAAGATGAAAAACATAAGGCGATACTATTGCTGTCCACCCACCTTGTATGTACGTCAATAGCACAATCAGTGCCCCCGTCCCTAAAAAAACATACAACATTTGCCACGCCGCCTTCCTATCCTTTTCCTGACAGATTACATATAAGAAATATCCAGGGAACAACAAAACAGGATACCATTTTGTGAAAGTTGCCACTCCTAACCAAAAACCAGCCCACCCCCACCTCCTATTGGTTACATAACAATACGCCAGAAGAGAAAAAAAAGTTGGGAGAATATCAAAACGGCTATAGGTGAAGTAGATAACAGGCGGCAACAGTATTATTGCTATGACGAATAAACTATTTGAAATCAAGCGCGTCATCACTTTATAAACTAAAAATAATACCAACATCATTTCCAGCGAAAATATTGCAACAAAAAACTCTTTTTGAGGTAGCGCATCAAACATAGATACTAATAACCGATTCGCACCAAACAACAAAGTTGGAACTGGGGGATACTCGCTTACCATAGGTGAATTATCCATTATCCAATTTCCTCGCATAAAATAAACTACCAAATCATGGTAATCCGCAAGTAAACCACTGGTTTTCGGAATTAGCAAAGGCACAATAGACATAGATAACCACGCTATCAACAATACAATCCAGACAAAAAAATCTTTTCGTTTCATCTCTTTCATCATTACTCCATTACGTTTAACAAAAGGGAAGAATTAACACGAAGCAAGCAAACACTTTACCGAAAATGCCTGCCAATTTTCCTAACAAATTCATTAAAGGGCGACATAACGACACTTGTTCTCCACGAAAAGTAACGGGGTGTAATCAAAGAGGTCATGCCAACCACAATCAACGCTAATAAATACTGCTTGTGATAAGTTGATATTTCCGTATCTATATCTAA
>CAZDGZ010000083.1:0-8930 GCA_964505165.1 uncultured Anaerolineaceae bacterium
ATCTCCTGTAAACGAGTTGAAAGAGCGATGAATCTTACCATGATTGGGGGAGGAGAGGGAGTTGGGTAATCTGTTAGTTGGGTAGTTGGATAGTCTGCTAGTCGGCTAGTCTTGTAGTCGGGGGAGGGCTGATAGATTGGGGGTCTTTTTTCCTGCCTGTTAGTTTGGTAGTTTGTTAGTTTCGTAGTTGGGTAGTTGGCTGGGAGGGATTGGCGCATTCCGCGCGGACCTCCGTTGCCCTCTGTTAGTTTGGTAGTTTCGTAGTTTGGTAGTTGGGTAGTTGGATGGGAGGGGCTGGCACATTCCGCGCGGACCTCCGCTGCCCGAGTGTCCCGAAGGAGTGTATCGAGGGCAGCGAATAAAAAGGCGAGTCTTCTTTCCCGCAAAGGGGATGTATAGATTCGCGCGCGCGTGCGTCCTCTCCCCCGCCCCATCTCTCATTTTTGGGAGAGGGGAGTTCGCTTTGGCGCGGGGGCGAGGGTGTCTGTGGCGCTCCTAGAATGAAGTTTTGCTTGCCAAAACCTCGGACGACCAGTATAATGCCCCTTGTTCGGGGCGTGGCTCAGCCCGGTTAGAGCGCACGGTTCGGGTCCGTGAGGTCGGCGGTTCAAATCCGCCCGCCCCGACAGAAACCTCCTCATCAGGAGGTTTTTTGTTTTCGGTGGGGATTCTCCGCGTTGCGCTCCCGTTTATCGTATCGGCGTTGTTGTATAATCGTTACGTACCTTCTTTTTCAAGAAAGCGTTACAAAACGTTCTTCCGTATCCCTTCAAAGGAGGATTCTTATGAGCAACGTTCTTACTTGGTACGGGCATGCCACCCTCGGACTCGAAACCGGCGGCTACCGTCTCCTCATTGACCCCTATTTCACCGACAACCCCGCTGCATCCACGACGGCGGACGCGGTGGAGGCGGATTTCATCCTCGTCAGTCACGGGCATGGAGACCATGTCGGCGATACGGTTGCGATTGCGAAGCGGACGGGCGCACTTGTCATCGCGAATTTCGAGATTGCCAATTGGTTCGGCGCGCAGGGCGTCGAGAAAGTTCATCCGCAGCATATCGGCGGCGGCTACAAACATCCCTTTGGCTATCTCAAACTCACCCTCGCGTTGCACGGCTCTGCGCTCCCCGATGGATCGTATGGCGGCAATCCTGCCGGTTTTTTGCTCACGACCAACGACGGAAAGAAAATCTACATGGCGCAGGATACCGGTCTCTTCGGCGATATGGCATTGATTGGCGAAGAAGGGTTGGATGTCGCCCTTCTGCCAATCGGCGATAATTTCACGATGGGCCCCGACGACGCGCTCCGAGCCGTCAAGATGCTCAAGCCGAAAGCCGTTATCCCCATCCACTACAACACCTGGGGACTCATCGCACAGGATCCCGCGCCCTGGGCGGAAAAAGTCGAAGCCGAAACCGATACGAAAGCCGTCGTCCTGAAGCCCGGCGAATCCTATACCTTTTGATGTCCGATATCTCTCAACGACGGGAGGCGGAAGCCCGACTCGAAAAATCCGGGCGTCTGCCTCCCGGACAATCGCTCACGCGGCGTTTTCCCGTCCTTCATTACGGACCCATCCCGCCTTTCGACCCGGCGACATGGGATTTCCGCGTATGGGGAGAGGTGGAGGAAGAACGCCGTTGGACGTGGGAGGAATTCGCCCGTCTCCCGCGCGTCCGAATCCAGATGGATATTCACTGCGTGACGAAATGGAGCAAAGCCGATACTCTCTGGGAAGGGGTTTCCGTCAAGTATCTCGTCGAAGAGGGATTCATCCGTCTCAAACCTTCCGCTCGATTTGTGATGCAGCACGCGGAATATGGATTTACCGCGAATCTCCCCCTCGACGTTGTCCTTCAGGAAAATTTTCTCCTCGCCACCCATTTCGACGGAAAGCCGCTCACGCCCGAACATGGATTTCCGCTTCGCGGCGTTATCGGCGCGCTGCCGGAACGTCAGGACTTGAAAACGCCATATTTTTGGAAAGGGGCGAAATGGCTTCGCTCTCTTGAATTTATGACGGAGGATAGGCTCGGTTTTTGGGAGCAGGCGGGATATCACAACGAAGCCGATGTCTGGAAAGAACAACGGCTTCGGGCTGGGTAGGCTCTTTTTTCAGAGGGGAAAGATTATTCTGCCGGCGGGCGGCGGGATTCTTCCAACGTGCGGATTCCGTTGTGTACCTGATTGAGCAGCCGTTCCAATTCGCCCTGTACCCGCATCAGCGATTCGAGGGCATACTCGTCCGCGTCGCGGCGGATTTTTTCCGCGTCCGCGATGGCGTCTTCTCGAATTTGTTCCGCTAGTTGCTGCGCTTCTTGCGTGATGGTATGTTCATGTTTCAGTTCTTCGGCTTTCTCGCGCGCCAAATCAATCGTCCGGTTTGCTTCTTCTTGCGCTTGCGCGAGAATACGTTCTTTTTGGGTAAGGACTTGCTGCGCTTTCTTCACCTCTTCGGGAATCGCAATCCGCATTTCGTCAATGATGTCGAGCATACGGTCTTCATCCACGATAACGTTGTGGGTGAAAGGCACAGCGCGGCTTTCGTTGAACAATTCTTCCAAGCGGTCAATCAAATGCAGGATATCCATAATTTCCTCCGCCATACGGCGCTGAGATGCGTTTCCTAAGAGGGTGGATGCACTCGTCGGCGCGCGTCCTTGAAACGGGCATCCGACATTGTTATTCTAACTTAATTTTATCAATCTCGTAGCGCATTAGGGGGAATGTGCTTTTGCTCCATATCCCCGATTTTTTTCCTCAAGGCTTCGGCGACATATTCCGGCACCATGCTGGATACATCGCCGTCGAGCATGGCGATTTCTCGCACAGTTGTGGAGGAGAGGAAGGTATGTTCCTCATTTGTAATGATTGCGATGCTTTCGATATCCGGCGCGAGGCGGTGATTTGCCAACGCGATGCGAAACTCGAATTCGAAATCGGAAAACACGCGAAGCCCGCGCACGATGACCTGTGCCCCGATTTCTCGGCAGAAGTTTACGGTCAACCCGCTGTATCCCGTCACGCGGATTTTCGGATGGTCCGCGAAGGCTTGCTGCACGAGGGCGATTCGTTCCTCCGGGGAAAAGAGGAGGGATTTCAGCGGGCGGTCATAGACGGCGACGACCAATTCGTCGAAGAGACGCGCCGCGCGGGTCGCGATGTCAATATGTCCATAGTGGATAGGGTCGAAAGTGCCTGGGAATAAGGCGCGTACCATCAGGAAATATCTCCTTTGCCGCCTCCCCAAAATCGTTCGAGGGATTCGGCGAGTAATTGATGTGCTTCCTCTTCGAGAGCCGGATCCCGTTCGAAAAGGGTTTGTGCCTCTTTTCGAGCGGATTCGATGAGGGGTAAATCACTCAAACTTGCCATGCGAAGTCCGGTTGCATATCCCGATTGACGCGTGCCCAAAAATTCTCCGGGTCCGCGTTGCTGCAAATCGCGTTCGGCGAGGACGAAGCCGTCATTGCTTTCTGCCATCGCTTGCAGCCGCTCGTTTTCTTTCGCGTTTTCGTGGTCCGGGATGAGGAGACAATAGGATTGCGCCGCGCCGCGTCCCACTCGTCCGCGTAGTTGGTGCAGTTGTGCCAAGCCGAAGCGATTCGCGCCCTCGATGAGCATGACCGTCGCGTTCGGCACATCTACGCCCACTTCGACGACCGTCGTCGAGACGAGGATGTGATACTCTCCATCGCGGAACTTTGCCATCACGGAGTCTTTTTCGGCGGGCTTCATGCGTCCGTGCAGCAATCCCAGTTTCAAATCGGGGAAGATTTCTTCCTGAAGGGTCTTGTAATCGTCCACTGCCGCGCGGGATTCGATTTTCTCGCTTTCCTCGATGAGGGGGTAGATGATGAACGCCTGACGTCCGTCGCGGATTTGCGCGCGAATCATCGTGTAGGCGCGTTCTCGCTCGCGCGGGGAAAGGACGTAGGTGGCGATTGGTTTTCTGCCGGCGGGCATTTCGTCTATCACCGAGAGGTCTAGGTCGCCGTAAATCGTGAGCGCCAGAGAACGAGGGATAGGCGTCGCGGTCATCACCAGCAGGTGCGGGGTGTCGCCTTTCGAGCGGAGGGCGGCGCGTTGTTCGACTCCGAAACGATGCTGCTCGTCAATGACGACGAGTTGTAAATCTTGGAATTGCACCGGCGCTTCGATGAGCGCATGAGTCCCCACGAGGAGTTTGATTTTCCCCTCCGCTAAGGCGGCGCGGATTTCTTCTTTCTCCGCGTTCGGGGTATCGCCGACGAGGAGACGGATTTCTTCCGGCGCGAGGGCGGCATTTTCTTCTTCGGCGAGGAGGGAGAGGAAAGAGCGGTAATGCTGTTCCGCGAGGATACTCGTGGGAGCCATAATCGCGGTTTGTGCGCCTTCTCGTGCGATGACGGCAGCCGCCAGCGCCGCGATGACGGTCTTTCCAGAGCCGACGTCGCCTTGAAGGAGACGTGTCATCGGGTGCCCGGATTTCAAATCCGCGAGGGTCTCTTCCAACGCGCGGCGTTGTGCGCCGGTAAGGGTAAAGGGTAATTTGGCGATGCGTTCTTCCAGCCAATCTTTCGGCGGGTCGAAGACGCGGGCTTCGGCGGCTTGCCAGTCGCGTTTTTGGCGCAAGACTCCCATTTGCAGGAAGAAGATTTCATCGAAGGCGAGGCGTTTTCTCGCTGCGCGGAGATGTTCTTGCGAATCGGGGAAATGCGCTTGTAAGATGGCTTCTCCAAGAGGGAGAAGCGATGCGGATTCGCGCACGCTTTCGGGAAGAGGGTCTGCAACGCGGGGCGCCCAGTAGGTCACGACTTGTTTCATCAAACGGCGCAGCCATTTCTGGGTGATTTTCGCGGTGAGGGAGTAGACGGGAACGATTCGGTTGGTGTTGAGATGGTCGGCTTCGACGGCTTCCCAATCGGGGTTGTTCATCACCAGGCGGCCGAGGTATTGGTCAATTTTGCCGGAGACGGCAATTGCGTCGCCTTTGTGGAGGCGGTTGGCTATCCAAGGTTGGTTGAACCAAGAGAGCCGCAGCGCGCCGGTTCCGTCTTCAAGGATGACTTCGACCAGTTGCGCTTTTCCGCCGCGAATGGGGCGGGAATAAACCGACTGAACGACGCCGATGACCGTGACTTGTTCCCCGTACCACAGGGATTTAATGGGTTTGAGTTGACTGTAATCATCGTAGCGGCGCGGGAAGTAGTAGAGCATGTCGCCGAGGGTGTACAGTCCTAGTTTTTCGAGGGTTTTGGCGTGACGGGGTCCCACGCCGGAGAGTACCGTGAGAGGGGCGTTGAGCGCGGCGGGCGTTTTGCTCGTCACGCCGCCGGGGGCGGAGGCAGCGCGGGGTTCGACGCGTGCGGCGCTCCGACGCGGAGGGGCAGAATCCCTTTTTGGCGCGGAATCAGGCTGACGCCGCGCGCGCCGCGGCGCGTCATCTTCATATTGCGATTTGATTCGTTTCCAGATTCCTTTGAGGGTTTCCTCGCGCGATTCGGGAGTCAGTCTGCGATAGTCGCGAAGACGTCCGGCAATTGCCTGAATGAGGTCTTCGGGAATGCCGTCTCTTCGAGCATCGGCTTCCCAGAAATCCAGCATTTTCGCCAGCCCCCCAATGACGGCAGTATCGGAATAGCCATTTTCGGCTTCGAGACGAAAGAATTTACGAAGTTTTTCCAGTGAAGGCAGCATGGGGGTATTTTATCACGAGCGCCGCACTGCCGCGAAGCCTATGCCGTTTGGTCCAAGATGCGCGCCGATGACCGTTGTGACGTTGATGACGAGGGGCGGCGTTTCGAGGGCGGGCGCGGCTTCTTCGAGGAATTGGCGGGCGCGCGCTTCGGCGTTGGTATGGAGCACTGCCAGATATTCCAGCGTGCCCATCTCGCGTAAATAGCCCAGGAGACGCTCCGTCCCCTGCCGCGCGGTGCGTGCCGCGCCAAGTCGGAGGACGCGTCCTTTGGCAAGTTCTATCATGGGTTTGAGATTGAGAAATCCGCCAAGCATGGCTTTTGCCCAGGAGACTCGTCCGCTTCGGCGGAGGTATTCGAGGGTATCGAGGAGCGCGAAGACGCGGACGCGCTGCTGGATGTTTTCGACGGCGGCGAGGACTTCTTCGAGGCGCGCGGCGCGGGCGATGGCTTCTGCTGCGGCAAGGACTTGGAAGCCGATGCCGAGTGTGAGTTGTCCGCTGTCGAGAACGTGGACGCGTTCTCCGAAGGCGCGCGCCGCGAGTCTCGCGGCGTTGTAGATTCCGCTAAGGGTAGATGCGGCGTGAATGGAGAGGATGTGCGTCGCGCCCGCGCGAAAGAGACGTTCGTAACACGCCTGAAAAGTTCCGGCGGAGGGCGACGCGGTCGTCGGCGGGACGCGCATGGAGGGCATGCGCGTATAAAATTCTTCTCGGCTCAAGCCTTTTCCATCTTCGTATTGTTTTTCGCCCAAGACGATGATGGCAGGGATGATTTCGATTCCGTATTTTTCCGCGAGATGAGGCGGAATGTCGGCGGTGCTGTCGGAGACAAGCGCAATTTGATTCATCAGGAAAGAGGTTCCTCTGAGAGAATGACGCCGACAGCGCGTTCCCCGAAGGTGTCGGCGAAGAGGGCGGGAGGAGGGTATTCGTAGAAGGGGAGGGTCGGCGCGCGTTTTCGCAATGCGGCGCGGAGAGAGAGTTTCGTAGGGGCGTTGAAATCCGGCGATTTGAGGAGCGAGACGGAGCGCGGCGCGTCGAATTCCTCGATGAATTCCAACACCGATTCGAGAAGACGCCGCCATGTGCGCGCTTTTCGGATAGGGTAGAGATGGTTGTCTTCCAGAAGGAAGAGAGGGATGAAGCCCAAAATGCTCCCGGCGAGGGCTTGGGAGGGGGCGAGATGTCCACGCTCCGCGAGGAGGGATATTTGCGGGACACAAAGGAGGGTGTATATATTCGGTATCGCCGCGCGGAGTTGATGCGTGGCTTCGGCGAGCGAAGCGCCTGCCTCCGCAAGCGCGGCGGCTTTTTGTACCAGAATGCCTACGCCGGCTCCAATGGTTTGCGTATCGAGGATTTCTACCGAGGCGGCGCATCCCTGCCGTTTTTCGAGCGCGCGCCGAGTTGTAGAGGGCAGCCCTCCGAAAATGTCGGCGCTGACGAGGACAAGGATGTCGGTGTACTGTTCGCAGAGATTATCAAGTTGGAGAAGAAACTCCCGCGTACGCGAAGACGCGGCGCGCGGGAGGGAATATCTTCGTGTTGCCTCCGCCGAGAAGGTATGCACCCGTTTTCTTCCCGAAAATGTCGAAACCGGAAAAGAAACGCTGTCGTCGGTCAGAATGCCCAGATTCCCCATCGGCGGTGTTTACTCGATGGAAATAATGAGTTGGTAATGCGGCTGCCCGCCGTTTTGCACTTCCACTTCTTGGTCGGGATATTTTTCTCGTACCGCGTCGGCAATTCGGTTGGCTTCCGAAAAGGGGAGGTTCGCGCCTACATAAAAGGTGATGAGTTCGTATTCTTCCGTTTCCGCCTTTTCCAGAAGCCCCAATGTTGCCTCTTGCACCGATGACGCGGAGAGGACGAGTTTCCCGTCCAGCAATGCGATGACTTGTCCGGTTTCGACCATGACGCCGTCAATTTCGACGGTACGCGTGGCGGTGGTAATTTCGCCGGTTTTGACGTCTTCGAGGGCGTCGGTCATTTTTCGCGCGGCGTCTTCGAGGGAATCGTCAGGATTGAAGAGGAGCATCGCTGCCATGCCTTGCGGGACGGTGCGGGTTGGAATTACCTTCACGTTTTTGACGGTCACCTCGCGGGCGGCGTTCGCGGCGAGGATGATGTTTTTGTTGTTGGGGAGGATGATGATATTCTCGGTGGGGAGATTTTCGAACGCGGAAAGAATTTCCTGCGTGCTGGGATTCATCGTTTGCCCGCCCTCGACAATCGCCGCGACTCCCAAACTGGCAAAGATGCGCGAAATGCCTGCTCCGGGAGAAACCGTCACGACGGCGATTTGTCCGGGTTCGATGTTCGCCAGTTCCAGACGGTCGCCTGTGGCTCGTTGGTTGATTTCGTCCATTTGCGCGAGCAGGTTTTCGATGGCGACTTTCGTAATCGTTCCCAAACTCATCACATAATCAATCGGTTCGTAGCGTTTCTCGGTTGGGACGTGGATGTGCATGCGGTACATTCCATCGCCTTCGCCCACTTGGATGGAGGTCCCCATCGTTTCCAGTTTGTCGTAGAAGCCTCGCAAATCCAGCGAATTATGAGGGTAGAAATCCACTACCACTTCGAAATCTTGCCCGGGTTCGATGGTTTCCATTGTGTGTTCGAGGTTCATCGCCGCGATAGGCTGCACGGTTGTAAGAGGTTCATCGAGAGGCTCTCCGTAAATGAAGCGGAGCATTCCCTCGAAGATGAAGAAAAGCCCTTTTCCGCCGGAATCGACCACGCCCGCCTGTTTGAGAACGGGCAGAAGTTCGGGCGTTCTCTCGACGGATTCCGCAGCCGCCTCGACGACTTTTTCCAAGATGAAGATGGGATCTTTCTCTTCTTCGAGGGCGGATTCGGCGGCGGCGGCCATATCCTTCGCAACGGTGAGAATCGTCCCCTCGACGGGACGGACGACGCCTTTATACGCGGTATCCCGCGCTTCCGCGAACGCGCGGACGAGATTTTTCGCCGTAATTACTTCCTCGTCTTGCAGCGCGCGGGCAATCCCGCGCCAAATTTGCGAGAGGATAACGCCGGAGTTCCCGCGCGCGCCCATCAACGCGCCTTGCGAAACCGCCGAAGCCATCTTCCCGACTTCGCGGTGTCCCAAGTTGCTGATTTCATCATAGGCGGATTGCATGGTCAGGACCATGTTCGTTCCGGTATCGCCATCCGGCACGGGGATACAAACTATTTTGATATTCCGGGAACTTCTGGAGTTGCATCAGTTAAAGCAAG
>CAZDGZ010000084.1:0-8889 GCA_964505165.1 uncultured Anaerolineaceae bacterium
AGATAAAATCCTGGTTCTCGATGAGGGGCGCGTCATCTGCGAAGGGACGCACAGAGAATTGATGAAAACCTGCGAGGTATACCGCTCCATTGCACTTTCACAATTGAAACAGGAGGCGCTCGCATGACTGGACCCGCTCAGACGAAACAATCTCCGAAACCCCAAGGGAAGGTCTTGACTCCACGCCGCGTGATGGGACGCGGGCACGGCATGCCCAGCGGACCGGTGGAAAAGCCCCGAGATTTCAAAGGTGCGCTGCGAAAACTCGTCACCTATTTGAACCCCTACAAAGTCACGATTTTGATTGTCTTCGCACTGGCAATCGGTTCGACAGTCTTCTCGATTGTCGGTCCGAAAATTTTGGGCAACGCGACCACCGAATTATTCAACGGCGTCATGGCACAATTCGCCGGAACGGGCGAAGTCCCCTTCGATGTCATCGCTCGGATTTTGCTCCTCGCGTTGGGTTTGTATATCTTCTCCTCCGTTCTGAACTATGCGGGAGGCTGGTTGATGACCGACGTCGCCATGCAGGTGACGTACCAACTCCGCAAAGATGTCATGGAGAAAATCAACCGCATGCCCTTCCGCTACTTCGACGGTACGACCTACGGCGAAGTTCTGTCGCTGCTGACCAACGACGTGGATACCATCAGCCAGACTCTCAACCAAAGCCTGACGCAAATTCTCACCTCCCTTGCGACTGTGCTGGGTGTCCTCGTGATGATGCTGACCATCAGTTGGCAGATGACTCTCGTGGCATTGCTGATTGTGCCAGTCTCGATGTTCGTGGTCATGCTCATCATCAAACAATCCCAGAAATTCTTCAGCCAGCAGCAAGATTATCTCGGTCATGTAAACGGGCATGTGGAAGAGACTTTCGGCGCGCATCTCATCGTCAAAGCCTTCAACGGCGAAGAGAAAAGCATCGCGCGCTTCGATGACTACAACAACACCCTTTACGGCGCAGCATGGAAGGCGCAATTCTTCTCCGGCATTATGATGCCCACCATGCGCCTAATTGGCAATCTCGGCTATGTCGTCGTTGTCATTCTAGGCGGCTGGCTGGCAATTCGCGAGTTGATTACCGTCGGCGACATCCAAGCCTTTATCCAATATGTCCGCTCGTTTACGCAGCCCATCACCCAACTGGCAAATATCTCCAACGTGCTGCAAGGAACGGTCGCGGCAGCGGAACGCGTTTTCGAATTTCTCGCTTCGGAAGAAGAGCCCGAAGAAACGGAATCACCTGTCCATCTGGAAAAGGCGCAGGGACGCGTGGAATTCCGAAACGTCCACTTTAGTTATCGCCCCGGGAAACCCGTCATCAAAGGATTTTCCGCATCCATCGAACCCGGACAAAAAGTCGCCATCGTCGGACCGACGGGCGCGGGGAAAACGACGATGGTCAAACTTCTCATGCGCTTCTACGATGTGGATGAAGGCGAGATTCTCATTGACGGGCATAACGTGAAAGAATTTTCCCGTCACGAGTTGCGGAAACTCTTCGGCATGGTACTGCAAGATACCTGGCTCTTCAACGGGACTTTGCTCGACAATATCCGCTACGGACGCGCGGACGCGACGGAAGAGGAGGTTATCGCGGCAGCGAAAGCCGCGCATGTAGACCACTTCATCCGCACGCTGCCGGAGGGGTATCGCTTCGTCCTAAACGAGGAGGCGACGAACATCTCACAGGGACAGAAACAATTGCTGACCATCGCCCGCGCCATTCTCGCCGACCCGGCCATGCTCATTCTGGACGAGGCAACCTCCTCGGTGGATACGCATACCGAAATCCTGATTCAGCGCGCGATGGACGAGTTGATGAAAGGACGAACAAGTTTCATCATCGCGCACCGTCTCTCGACCATCCAGAACGCGGATTTGATTCTCGTCATGCGCGACGGGAACATCGTAGAGCAAGGCACGCACGACTCGCTGCTCGAAAAAGGCGGCTTCTATGCAATGCTGTATAACTCGCAATTCGAAAAAGTAAGCGAAGCGGAGCCCGTCGAGTAAATCCGCGCATCTCCCCAAACGAAAAAGAGGTCGTCTTCGAGAAGACGACCTCTTTTTTTATGGCAATAACCGAAAAATTCCGGCAAACCCGCGTGGATTAACTATTGATATATTCTCGCAAATTATGCTCCACCGCGTAGGCGGCGGCTTCGGCGCGGTTGTTGACTCCAAGTTTCGAGAGGATACTGCTCACATAATTTCTCACCGTTCCTTCTCCCAAAAAGAGGGCTTTGGCAATTTCCCGATTCGTCTTACCTTCGGAAACGAGGAGAAGAACGTGCTTTTCCTGCTGGCTCAAACTCGCGAACGCGGCAGCCTCTTCTTCTTTGACCGCGCGGCGCACTTCCTGGAAAACGCGCTGGGTCACTGCCGGGTCGAGGAGGGCTTCGCCGCTGCTGACAGCATTGAGGGCTTTGATAAGGTCATCACTCCCGATTTGTTTGAGAACATAGCCCGATGCCCCTGCGCGAATCGCGGAAAAGAGCATTTCGTCTTCCGCGTAGGAGGTGAGCATCAACACTTTCGTATCGGGATAGCGCTTGACGATTTCTTCGCACGCGTCAATCCCGGAGGTGCCCGGCAGTCGAATATCCATGATGACCACGTTAGGTCTCAGCGCAGCAACTTCTTCGATGGCTTCGTGCGCGGAGCCTGCTTCCCCCACGACTTCGAAATTAGGATGTCGTTCGATAAGGGCTTTCAACCCAATTCTGACCACTTCATGATCGTCTACGATGACGATTCGTTGTTTTGCCATTTGCGCTCCAAATTCTCAGATAGCCGCGGAGAAATGGCGTCTGTAAGCCTTTCCGCAGAGATAGATAAGTCCTGAGGGAAGTATAGTCGAGGGATAGGGGGCTGACAAGAGGGAATTTCCGATGGCATCTCGTCCAAGCCCAGGGCGCGTCGTGCAGAGGGAAGCCTGAGACCTGCCCCGGCTTTATAACAGCCAACCGCGAAAAAATTTTTGCGATTGACTTTTTATTTTTTCATGTATATACTCTAAATACGCTTGAAGTGAAAAAGTATTAACCCACAACCTGAGGAGGAGTTACCCTATGGAACGTCCCTGGTTAGCCCATTACGACGAAGGCGTGCCGCATCACATTGATTACCCGTCCGTTCCCCTGTTTCATTTTCTGGAAGAATCCGCAAAGAAATACCCGGACAGAGCCTGTACCATTTTCAAAGGCGCGGTCATCACCTACAAGGAAATGAATGAAATCACCGACGCGCTCGCGGGCGCGCTCGCGGATTTGGGAGTCAAGAAAGGGGACCGGGTCGGCATCTTCATGCCCAACACGCCCCAATTCGTCATGGCATATTTTGCCATTCTCAAAGCCGGCGGCGTAGTCGTTGCGTCCAATCCGCTTTACACTCCCCCCGAAATCGCGCATCAAGCCAAAGACGCGGGGATTGAAGTGATGTTCGTGATGAGCAATTTCTACAAAGTCATCAAAGAAGCCCAGCCCGACACGAACATCAAAACTCTCATCGTTACGAACATCAAAGAGACTCTCCCCCCGCTGACTCGTTTCCTCTTTACACTCGCTGTCGAGAAAAAAGGCGGACACCGAATCGAAGGCGGTTTGGGCGAAGGCGATATCTGGATGAAAGACCTTCTCGCCAAATACAAGCCCTCCGACCGCCCGAATATCGAAGTTTCCGCCGATGATACCTGTCTCTTCCAGTACACCGGCGGGACGACCGGCCGCTCGAAAGGCGCGGTCGCGCTGCATCGAAACATCGTCGCGAACAGCCTTCAAACCAAATCGTGGATTACGAATCTGGAAGAAGGCAAGGAAATCGTCCTCATGGCGATTCCCCTCTTCCATGTATACGGCATGGTCTCCGGGATGAACTTCGCGATGGCATCCGGCGCAACGCTGGTGATGGTTCCCAACCCCCGCGACCTGAAAGATTTGCTCGAAAACGCCAGCAAATACCACGCCACCATCTTCCCAGGCGTGCCGACGCTCTACAACGCCATCAACAACGACCCGGACGTCCTCGCCGGAAAATACGACCTTTCGTCCATCAAAGCCTGCATTTCCGGCTCCGCGCCGCTTCTCCGCGAAACCAAAGAAAAATTCGAGGCGCTCACCGGCGGCAAAGTCTTCGAAGGCTACGGACTTTCCGAAGCGCCTACCGCGACACATTGTAACCCGCTCATGGGAGAGAACAAAACCGGCTCCATCGGCATGCCCCTCCCCGACGTGGACTGCAAGATTATCAGCCTCGATGACGGCGTAAGCGAAGTACCTCTCGGCGAAATCGGTGAGTTGGTCATCAAAGGACCGCAGGTGATGAAGGGCTATCACAATATGCCCACCGAAACCGCCAACGCGCTCCGCAAGATGGAAGGCGAAGAGGGCGTTTGGCTCTTCACCGGCGACATCGCCCGCATGGACGAGGACGGCTACTTCTACATCGTAGACCGCAAGAAAGAACTCATCAAACCCGGCGGCTATCAGGTCTGGCCCCGCGAAGTCGAGGAAGCCATTCAAGCCAACCCCAAAGTCTTGGAAGTTGGCGTCGCCGGCATCCCTGACCCCTACCGAGGCGAAACCGTCAAAGCATGGGTCGTCCTGAAACCCGGCGAAACGATGACCGAAGAAGAGGTCAAGGAGTGGTGCAAAGAGCGTCTCGCGAAATACAAAGTGCCGACTCATATCGAATTCCGAGACGAATTGCCGAAGACCACCGTCGGAAAGATATTGCGGCGCGAACTGGTGCGGCAGCACAAAGAAGCGCATCCGCAAGAATAACCCCGGCAAACAAAAAAGGCTGGCAAAAGAAATGCCAGCCTTTTGAATTTAACTCCGTCCCGCTCACAACTGCGAAATTTGCGGAATCACGCGCTTTCGGCTATGCTCCGCGATTTCTTTCACCTGCGAAAGCGCATTCGGCGGAATCGGCACCTGAATTTCTTTCCCGTCGAAGGGAACATCCTTCATCCGCACGATTTTCATATACAAACGAAACGGCTCTTTTTCGCTCCAGGAGAAAAAGAGATTGTCGGCAATTGCCTCGAGTTCCGCGATTTCTTCTTTCTTCGCTGTCGTACTCGCCGAAAAGAGATAGGTCCAGCCCGGCTTACGAGTAGTCATCGTCTCTTTGATTTTGGCTAAAATCGCCTCGCCATAAGTCGGCGAGAAGAGCAGGAGGTTGATTGCCGAAGCGAAAACCAAAATGCCGGGACCTCCTCCCTCGACCATCTCCGCCGCGCGCGCGAGCGCCGCATCCCAAATTTCGGGCTTGACCACATTCGCGCGAAAACGGCGTCCCTCGACAGGCGTCATCCCCTCAAGGGAGGCATCGAGCGCGATAAACGCGATATGGTCGCGGTAATCATCCAGATTCAAATTCGCCACCTTCTCGATGCTGGTATACACGAAATCCGGGCTTGGATATTGCAGCGACATGAAAATCACGCTTCCCCCCGCGCGCAGCCATGCGGAGGTAATCGTATCGCCAATCAACGGCTTCCCAGAGCCTCCGGGACCCGTGATAAGAGTCGCCGAATCAATCGGCAGTCCCTCCGGCATCAACGCGTCCATCCACCCGAACCCTGTTTTGATGGTATTCATCTTATCCCCTCCAATGGGCATGTTCCTTCTGGAAGAACGCCTGCCGTTCCGCGTCGGTCATCTCGACGAGTTTCACCTTCTTCAACTCCGCGCCGACGGCTTTGATGGCTTCGTACAAACTATTCGCCATGTAATTTCGCACCGCCTCGGGGATTCCCAGCATCGGCAGCACCATCGTCAGGGAAACCGTGCCATCTTCTTCGTGATACTCCACATCGCGCACCATTCCCAATTCCACCAAAGGCAAGGCGATTTCAGGATGTTCCACTTTGTTGACGGCTTCTTGGATTTTCTCAAGGGTTACATCAGACATTGTTCATCTCCTTTATTATTTCGAATAGGATGAGAGGGAGTCGTCGCCCTCCCCAAAATTATTCCGCATATCGAGCCGTGACCACGCTCCAAAAGCGGACTCCGTAGCGCTCTACGACCCGCAGCCTTCCATCCGCTTCCAAAGCATTCAACGCCGCCCCGACCTCCTCCCGTTTCCAACGCTTCAGCGTCCGAAGGAGGGTATCTTCCCGCATCGGGTGACGCGTCACAATGCCCACGATAGCATCCGCCACATTTTCGTAGCCCGAAAGGTCGAAAATGCCGTCCACCGGATGCACCACCTCCGCCACGTCGCCGAGGATTGCCGCGGCGCGGAGAATCGCCTCCTCGTCAGGAGGCTGCACCCAGGGTTCCGCAGGCGGACGCGTGGGCAAATTGACATGAACGGAATCCGGCTGAAGACGCCGGAAAATTTCCGCAAGTTCCCGCAGCGCCTCCTCCGAATCGTTTACGCCGCGTATCAGCATCACCTCCGGCAAGAAGCGTCCCGTATACATCTTTCGGAAGGTTTCCAATCCCGAAACCAGCCGCTCGAAGGTCAATTCTCCCATCGGACGATTGATTTTACGATACAGCGCTGCATTCCCCGCGTCGAGAGTCGGCATCACCGCGTCGGCGGCAAGAAGTTCCTCGCGAACCTCCGGCAAATAAAGCAAACTCCCGTTCGTAATCACCGCAACGGGGATTTTCGTAAACGCCTTGATTTCGCGAATCATCCTCCCCAAATGCGCGTGCAACGTCGGTTCGCCGGAGCCGACGAAGGTAATCCAATCAATTTCGCCCTCCCGATGCGAATCCACCGCCTCGCGCACTTGCGCCACGATGTCCTCCGCCGGAAGATAATCTTTCCGAAGATTCGTCATCGGCGCGGTGCGTCCCAATTGGCAATAAACACAATTCCAATTGCACGTCTTGGAAGGAATTGGGTCTACGCCCAACGATTGTCCCAAACGACGCGAGGGGACAGGCCCGAAAACCGCTTTTATCTTCATCGCTTACCGCCTTTCGCCGACCGAAAAATTTACGGCATCACGTTCAAATACTCCGTCAATTCCTCGGCGTTTACATAATCTTTGACGGTAATCTCTTGCCGCGTCACACCGGGGACTTCCGCGACCGCGCGTTTGATGTCCAGCGCCAATGTCACGGCAATGGGACATACCGGCGAGGAGGGACGAAAGGTATACCGCACCTCGCCCTCCGGGGTCACGGTCAGATTCTCGATGAGCCGCATCCGAATCACATCCGCGCCGGTCTCCGGGTCAATGACCGATTTCAGCCTCTCGAGAATCGCGTCTTTCAAGGAATCGCTCATGCCGCCTCCGGTTCGCGCCGCGCGATATCCTGCACGCGCGCCCAAATCTTCCGCATCGCTTTACTGACGCGCGAATCCGGAGCGTAACGCGTCACCGGAATTCCGCGCACCATCGCCTCGGTCACGATTGTATCGAAAGGAATTTCTCCCGCGAGGGGAATATCTCGCTCCTCGCAAAACGCTCGAATCTCCGCCGTCTTTTCGGGATTGATATCCGCCTTGTTTACCACCACAGCAGCGGGGACGCGGAAATGTTCGGTCGTCTCGAGAACACGCTGAAGGTCGTGCGTCCCTGCGACCGTCGGCTCCACGACCAAAACCGCCAAATCTGCACCCGAAACTGCCGAAATGACCGGGCAGCCGATTCCGGGAGGTCCATCCACAATCAAATAGTCGAGGTCGTTGTCGAGCGCGTAGAGCCGCGCTTCCTGCTTCACCAGCGTCACCAAACGACCGGAATTTTCTTGTGCGGGAAGCAAATGCGCGTGGAGGAGAATCCCGTAAGGCGTCTCGGAGCGATACCAATACCCCGCGTGCTGCTCCTCCATGTGAATCGCGTTCACCGGACAAGCATACACACAGGCTTTGCAGCCATCGCACGCGATTTCGTCCACGAGGTATTTTCCATCGTCGTCGTGTGAAATCGCCTCGAAGCGGCAAACCTCCTCGCAAACATTACAAGAGATACATTCCTCGTGGTCTATAACGGCGATTTGCCCGCCCATGAAGCGATGCTCTTCCAATCGTTTGGGAGAAAGCGTCAAATCCAGATTCGAGGCATCCACATCCACATCTGCGAGGACTTTGTTCTTCGCCAAATCCGCGAAGGCTGCGGCGAGGCTCGTCTTTCCGGTTCCGCCTTTGCCGCTGAGCAGGACGATTTGTTTCATCGGGGTCGTCATGCGAGCGCCTCCTGAATGGAACGATACAGCGCGAGGAATTTCTCGCGGTATTCCGGCAGCACGTCCACCATCGGGACGCCGCGTGAATACGCCTCCGCGATTCTACGGTCAAGAGGAATTTCCATCAACAGAGGGATATTTTCTTTCTTGCAGAACTCGGCGACTTCCTCCGTCCCAATATCCGCGCGATTGATAATCACACCAAAGGGAATCTCCACTTCCCGCGCGACTTCGACCGCGCTCTTCAAATCGTGGAAACCAAAAGGCGTAGGTTCGGTGACAAGGAGGAGAAAATCCGCTGTTCGCACGGCTTCGACCATCGGACAGGACGCGCCGGGAGGCGCATCTATGATGACCACCCCTTCGGGCTGAATCCACTTCTTCAATTGGCGAATCACCGGAACCGCCATCGCCTCGCCCACATTCAACTCGCCGCTGGCAAACGAAATCTTCCCCGCGCGGCCGCGAGAGAGAGTCCCCATCACACGCGGCGTTTCCGAAATGGCATGCTCCGGGCAATTCGCGGTACAGGATCCGCATCCGTGACAAAGTTCGGGGAAAACCAGCACCTTCTCGCCCAAAACGGCGATGGCGTGGTACTGACACACCTCTGCACAAACGCCGCAATAGGTACATTTCTCCTCGTCTACAACGGGGATTTGAATCCCCACGTCTTGCGTTTCTTCGATATGCGGCGCGAGAAAAAGATGCGCGTTCGGCGCTTCCA
>CAZDGZ010000085.1:0-8778 GCA_964505165.1 uncultured Anaerolineaceae bacterium
GTTTTTTATTCGAGAAGAGACGCATTCTCTCTCGGTTTCGAGTACAATACAACGCATGGACGGCATTTCTCGCAGAGATTTTCTCAAGTTAAGCGCGCTGTCCCTAGGCGCGCTGGCGTTTTCTCCCTTTGCTCCTTCGCTTGGGCTTTTCGAAGATAGGCAACTCGTCCGCGTGGCGACTCGCTCTGTCAGTGTTTATCGCGACCCCGACGACGAGAGCCTCATCACGGGACAATGGGAACGGGATGATTTGCTCACGGTCTACGAGGAAGTCATCGCCGAAACGCCGGAATATAATCCCGTTTGGTATCGCGTGTGGGGAGGATATGTACATCGGGCGCATCTTCAAAAAGTACAGATTCTCTACAATACGCCGATGACCTCGATGGGCGATAGAAAACGCCAATTGGCGGAAGTGACCGTCCCCTATACACAGGCAATGCGATTTACCAAAACCTACGGATGGAAACGACTCTACCGCCTCTACTACAGTTCGACCCACTGGATTACCGACATCGAAGAAGGACCCGATGGCGAAGCCTGGTACCGGATTTACGATGAACTCGTTTCTGTCCCGTATCATGTTCGAGCGGAACACCTTCGTCCAATTCCCGATTCCGAACTTGCGCCGCTCTCTCCCGATGTGCCTTTCGAGGAAAAACGCATCGAAGTAGACCTAACGACGCAGACTCTCGTTGCCTATGAATATGGTCACATTGCCCTGCGGACGAAAATTTCCTCCGGGCTGCTCTACGGGAAGCGCGGGCAAGACATCGGCACGAAAACGCCGGACGGCGATTTCCAAATTCTGGAAAAGAAACCCTCCAAACACATGGGAGACGGCAGCCTTGCATCGGACATCAACGCGTACGAACTCCCCGGCGTCCCCTGGACTTGTTTTTTCACCGAATCCGGACACGCGCTTCACGGAACATACTGGCACGACAATTTCGGCGTCCCCATGAGTCACGGATGTATCAACATGCGGAACGAAGATGCCAAATGGCTTTTCCGATGGACGCGCCCGGTATATGAAGACCCTCAAGCCATCTACGAACGCGGCTTCGGCACAAGCGTCAAGGTTTTCTATTCATAGCCATGCCCACACTCGAATGGAACGGAAAATCCCCCGGAATGCCCTCGCCCGCGCAAATACGCGTGGAATCGATTCTCTATCCCCGCGGCGCGGGATACCCTGACGCCGAGCCGCGAGGCCGCCTCTTTCTCGGCGACAACCTCCCCCTCATGGCGGCGCTCCTGCCGGAATACGAGGGGAAACTTCAACTGATTTACGCAGACCCTCCGTTTTTCAGCAACCGGAAATACCGCGCGCGCATCGGCCGCGGCGAAGATTCCCGAAAACCCTCCGAGTGGAAACTCGCAGAAGGATATGGCGATTCCTGGGATACCCTCGACGCGTATTTGGATTTCCTCTATCCGCGCCTCCTGCTGATGTATCGCCTCCTCGCGCCCTCCGGCACGCTTTACCTTCATCTGGATTGGCATGCCAACGCGTATGCCCGTGTTCTCCTCGACGAGATTTTCGGCGCAGACCGTCTTCTTAACGAAATCGTGTGGGTTTATCACGGGCCCTCGCCCATCCGCAGCGCGTTCAATCGAAAACACGATACCCTCTTGGCCTACACCAAAACCAAAGACTATTACTTCGACGCCGACTCCGTTCGAGAACCCTATCATCCCAACACAGTCAAGACCTTTGCCTCTTCGCCGAAAGCGGGATTTGGCAAGAAACCCAACTTGAAACGCGGCAAAGTTCCCGAAGATTGGTGGTATTTCCCCGTCGTGGCGCGTCTCCACAAGGAGAGAACCGGCTATCCCACACAAAAACCGGAAGCCCTTCTGGAGCGCATTCTCCTTGCCTCCTCGCGTGAGGGAGATTGGGTTGCGGATTTCTTCTGCGGATCCGGGACTCTGCCTGCCGTTGCCGCGCGCCTCGGAAGACATTTCCTCGCCTCGGATGCCTCGTGGAGGGCGATTCATACGACCCGCAGCCGGGTCGCCGCGCAGGCGGCATATCCCTTCACCCTAGAGCGGGATACCGCCGCAGCCTTCCCCCTGCAGGAGTCCCGTCTCGAATTTTCCCTCGAGGGGAGGACGATTCGCCTCCCGAAATCCGCTTTGGAAAGCCTCGATTACTGGGAAGTGGATCCCTCCGGCGAGGGAGAGATTTTTCGAAGCGCGGCACAAGCGCGGCGTGCGCCGCGTTCCTCCCATCCGCCGGAGGTTTTGACATTGCCGCGAGAGACGGCGCCGCGCGGAAAAATACGATGGGTGACCATCGAAGGGGAGCAATTCCAGCAAGAAATCGGCCGCGGCTAAACGTCGAGGCGATAGCCTACGCCGCGAATCGTTTTCAAGAATTTCGGTTGTTTGGGGTTAGGTTCGATGGCATTTCTCAGCCAGAAAATATGCACGTCCAACGTGCGCGTATCCCCCGTATAATCGGTTTCCCACACAGTTTGGAATAATTCTTTTCGCTCGATGACCTCGCCGTGACGCGCGAGGAGGAGAGAAAGAAGCCGCACGCCGCGCGGCGTGAGCCGCGCGCTTTTTCCCAGACATCGGACGCGCCGCCGCTCCGTATCCAGCCGAATCGGACCGACATGGAGGATATGCTTCCCGTCTCCGGGGAGAAGAGGCGCGATTCGGTTGATGAGTTTTTGCGCGGTAAAGGGAAGAGTCAACACAACATTTGCCGCCGTTTTCTTACGCGGCGTTTTCTCCGGCGAAACAATCAAGATAATGGGAAGATTTTTATCCGCCTTGCGAAGCGATTGGCAAATTCTGACGCCGCTGCTCCGAAGAGAGGCTGCATTCACCACAACCAAATCCGGGCGAAGATTTTCCAACTCCCCCAACGCTCGGCTTCCGCTTGGAACGACTTCCACATCGAATCCTTTCTTTTGCAGCGCGGCGGCAAAAGCGGGGAATTCTGCATGTCTCCCTTCGATAATCAAAATGGTTGCATCTACAGGATGTTTGGAAGTCATATCGTTACGTTTCTTTTGGCGGATTATTGTGCCGCATTATACCTTAAATCTTAAAGAAACCCTCGTTATCCCACTTTTAGGGGAATTTCTTAAATTTGCACGACGAGTTTCTTGCTTAGCGGAAGCGTGTCGCCATCTTTCGTTTTACGAATGGGCAAAATGACGTGGAAGTCACTTCCCGGAAAATGAATTTCATCGTAGCCCGGACTCTCGACCCAGATTTTTCCCCCATGCGCCTCGACGATACCGCGCGAAAGCGCAAGCCCGAGGCCCGCACCGCCACCTTTGAATTTCGTTCTTCCCGTCGAATGTCGGGTAAGTTGCTCGCTGGGTTGATAAAACTTACTAAAGATGATTTCCTTGAACGTCGGATCTACGCCCACGCCCGTATCGCTGACGATGACTTCGACGCCGCCGTCGGGATATTCTTCGTGGTGTTTCGGAATCGCCCTGCCTGTAATCGAGATACGTCCGTTGTTTGGTGTGAATTTGATGGCATTGGTCACCAGATGGTAAAAAACTTTTCGCAGCGTGTTGGGGTCTGCCTTAAGGGTAGGCAACGCGGGGAGGTTGATAGACAAAGTTTGCTTTCGCTCGTAAATGGATCTGGATAAAGTGCTGCATACCCCGTAAATTAAATCTCCGAGATCCACCGGCTGAAGGTGAAGTTCGAGGGTACGCGCGTCTATTTGCGCGATGTCGAACATACTATCCATGATTTCATGGAGACGAATCGTCCCCTCGTGAATGCCTTTGAGCATTTGCAAAATCCCCTCATCGAGGGAGGAATTTTCCAGCAGCATCTCTGTATATCCGCGCATCACGGTGAGAGGGGTGCGAAGTTCGTGGGAGGCAATGCTGATGAAATCGGATTTCGTCCTATCCAAACGTTCCAAATCGCTTTTTGCCTTATTGAGTTCCTGATACGCCTCTCGCACCTCCGCGTTGAGTTGGACGAGATTTTCCACCAGCCGAGCATTTTCCAACGCAACGGCGGTTTGTCCCGCGAGGACGCTGAGAGTCACGAGGTCTTCTTTGGTATAACGATTTCCCGAAAGTTTCGAACCGAGTGCGAAAAGCCCAATCCACTTTCGTTTGGCGAAAATAGGAACGTAAACCTCCACTTCGAGGCGGTTGAGCCATGCGCGTTCGTCCGGCGACATCTCCTGATAGACGGGAAGCAAATCAATATCATATTGCAAAAGCGGACTTTGCTCCTGCAAGAGATATTTGACAACCGGGCTTTTCGGGCTAAACACACCAAATTGGATAGGACGTTCTCCCTCGCTTCGGACAGCGCGGAGGCGATAGGACACGAGTTCGCCGTCTTTGTCCTTCGTCTCGTCCACGAGAAAGAGAAATCCTCGGCGGATGTTCATAGCATCCATAATCAGCCCGACAGCGATGGAAGCCAATCTCTGCATATCGAGGATATTGCTGATTCGGTTGCTATATTCCTGAAGGGTATGTCCCGCATCGTGTCTTTCGAGATGAAGCCACGAATCCACGCGTCGGCTGACCGCGCCGAAAAGCGGTGCGAAGGTCATTGCGAGAAGAATCGCAATTGCCGCACCGATGAAAAGAGGATTGTAGCCCGGCGCCGTCTGAAACGAATACTGCGTAAACGTGAAGCCCGCGACATAGAAAAGCAGAATGAGCAGCATGGTGATGACATACACCAGCACATTTCGCAAAATCTGCCGCACATCGGGGAGATGGTGAGTCAGGACAATGTAGGTAAGAAAATACGCACCGGCAAGCGCCGCCGGTTCTCCCCACGCGGCATTGCCGAGGAAATACAGCGTATCCGCCGAAACGAGGAGGAGAAGCGCGGGGATCCAGTAGGTCAGGCGGTTACGGTGCAAAGGTTGAAATGTCGTTTTGTACGCGAGGCGAAGAGTCAACATCGCGTTGAACATGAACCCCGCCCATCCGACGACCGTAAGCCAAAATGTCAGATTATTCGACGTCAGGGACCATGTGCCGTTCGTCCACAAAACATCCGGCAGCGCAAAAGCATTATTCTCGATGAGGACGATGAGCGTCATCCACGTCAAGCCGATGCCAATCCAGACTTCGCTGTCTTCTTTACGGAGAAAGGCGCGGAGCAAAAGCAAAAGCAAAAACGCTTGAATGAGAATGCCATATTGCGAAAGTTGCGCCGCGACGATTTGATTGATTCCGGGGAAGATCCCCGCGTGCCATAAGGTATAGGTATTCCGAAAGAAAAAGCCCATCAACGCGTAAAGCCCCAACAGAAGGCGCGGAAGTTTTTGGACCGTTTTCTTTTGGAAGACAAGCACAAGAACGCCGAGATACAACACAATCTCGACTGCCATCCAAATGATAAAGGGGAGAGTGGTATTCAATGTAGGCATAACGTACAAATAGAAGTATACTCGAAATTCACACTGACGGATACGCGCTTATCGGGTATATTTAAGAAAATTCTTAAAGGATGGTTTTGTGTTTGAATTTCATATCACACGAGAAGCCCGAAAAACATACGGAATCGAAAATTTCCCCTTTGCGCTCGAAGAGGGGAAGGTCTTTTCCGATTACGAAACCGCGCGCCGTTTCGCCCTCCTCGTCTCCGAGACAAAGGGAACCTATATTCCTGTGGGGGAAACGTACGCCTTAGGACTTCTTCTCGAAGCCTTTCACATTGCGCTCCGGCAATATGAGATGCAGACTCCGCGCGTGATGAGCGATGCGCTCGCGGCATTACGCGCTTCTCTCGGAGACGACGCGCTGGAACAACTTCTCCTCGCGTTCGCGACTCAATATCCCCCTCAGGCAGCGCTTCATGACAAGCGCGCGCTTCGCCAATGGCTGCGCTCGCATAAGGAAACAGCGCTGGAAGAAATCCTCTTGCTCTCGCTCTCGAATGCCAACCCCGCATTAGAGACCCTTCGAGAGTTTTTCGATGATACTCCCCTGAAAACAAGCACGGTCTACCCTCAAGCCTTATCCTCCTTGGACGCGTTCCTCCGCACGAAGCCGCCTTTCGGCGAGGAAAACCTTCCCTTCCCCGATGCACTTCGCGCGCCAATTCTTGCTTCGCCGCACTCGCTGGAAGGACAATTGCAATATGTCGTGGAGCATTGGGGCGCGTTTTTGGGAGAAGATTTCATCCGGCGCGCGCTCCGAGGAGTAGATTTTCTCCGAGAAGAAGCCTCGCATCGTGCCGGGACAGGTGGGGCGGAAGGTCCCGCTCCTGTGCTGGAATTTCACGAGAATCCGGACGGAGAACGCTTCAGCCCCGATAGAGATTGGATGCCGCGTCTCGTTCTCCTCGCACGGAATATCTATGTTTGGCTGGACCAACTTTCGAAACGGTATCAGCGTGAAATTTCCAGACTCGACGCGATTCCCGATGAGGAGTTAGACATCCTCGCCCGACGCGGATTCACCGGCTTGTGGCTCATCGGGCTATGGGAGCGAAGCCGAGCCTCCAAAAAAATCAAGCAAAAAATGGGAAATCTCGACGCGGCAGCCTCCGCGTATTCTCTGGAAGATTACGTCATCGCGGAAGATTTGGGCGGGCAAGCCGCGTTGGACGATTTGCGCGCCCGCGCGTGGCAGCGGGGAATCCGTCTCGCGGCGGATATGGTTCCGAATCACATGGGAATCGACTCCCGCTGGGTTATCGAACATCCCGATTGGTTTCTCTCGGTAGATTCGCCGCCCTTCCCCTCGTATACCTTCAACGGGGAAGACTTGTGCGACGACGCCCGCGTGAGCATTTATCTCGAAGACCATTATTACGACCACAGCGACGCGGCCGTTGTCTTCAAACGTGTGGATACTTGGACGGGCGACACACGCTACATCTATCATGGCAACGACGGGACTTCAATGCCCTGGAACGATACCGCACAACTTGATTTTCTCAACCCCGAAACCCGCGAGGCGGTTTTGCAAACGATTTTGCGCGTGGCGAGGCAATTCCCCATCATCCGCTTCGACGCCGCGATGACCCTCGCGAAAAAACACATCCAACGACTTTGGTATCCCGAAGCCGGCGCGGG
This sequence comes from uncultured Anaerolineaceae bacterium, assembly GCA_964505165.1. Lineage (GTDB taxonomy): Bacteria > Chloroflexota > Anaerolineae > Anaerolineales > Villigracilaceae > CAZDGZ01. The sequence continues at coordinate 7,043 of CAZDGZ010000085.1, forward strand.
CGGCGCGATTCCCTCCCGCGCGGCACATGGACTCTCGAAAGCCGAATTCGAGAAACGAATGCCGCGAGAATTCTGGCGCGAAGTCGTAGATAGAGTCGCCGAAGAAGTGCCCGATACGCTCCTCCTCGCCGAAGCCTTTTGGCTGATGGAAGGATACTTCGTCCGAACACTGGGCATGCACCGCGTCTACAATTCCGCGTTTATGCACATGCTCCGCGACGAAGACAACGCGGGCTATCGGCAAGTCATCAAAAACACGCTGGAATTCGACCCGCAAATTCTCAAACGCTTCGTCAACTTCATGAACAACCCCGACGAAGAAACCGCCGTCGCACAATTCGGCAAAGGCGATAAATACTTCGGCGTTTGCACCCTCTTGGCAACGATGCCCGGACTTCCAATGTTCGGGCACGGACAAATCGAAGGTTTTCAAGAAAAATACGGCATGGAATACCGCCGAGCCTATCAAGACGAGACGCCGGACGAAGGATTCATTGCCTATCACGAAAAGACCATTTTCCCGCTCCTTCGCCGACGCGCCCTCTTCGCCGATGTAGAAAATTTCTACTTCTACCATTTCTTCGATGCGGACGGGCGAGTTATCGAAGATGTCTTTGCCTATTCCAATCGTCTAGGCGAAGACCGCGCGCTCATCGTCTACCACAACAAATACTCCGAAACCAGCGGATGGATAAAAATGTCCGTTTCCTTCGCCGTCAAAGCCGGCGGCGAAGAATACCTTTCCCGGCACACCCTCGCAGATGGACTCGCCCTCCCCGATGGAGAAGAAGACTACGTCCTTTTCCGAGATTTGGTTTCGGGGCTGGAATACATCCGCTCCTGCAAAGACCTCGCGGAAAACGGATTATTCGTCTCGCTGGGAGCATATCAGCGTCATGTTTTTCTGGATTTCCGAATCGTGCATGGCAAAATCTGGGCGGATGCCTGTCGAAAACTAAACGGCGCCGGATGCGAGCGCGTCGAATCGCTCCTGACCCCTCCGCCTGATTCCGTCAAAACAACGGATTCGGTCCAAAAAACCGAATCCCGTTCCCCCCGCGCCAAACGCGAATCCACCAAAGCAGGAGAGTGAAATGCGTTACGACGAACTGAACTGGATGGACATCGAATCCTACCTCGAACAAGAAGACCGCCTGATGTTGGTCGTCGGTTCTTGCGAACAGCATGGATACTTGAGCCTCTTGAGCGACATCAAAATCCCCCTCGCCCTGGCGGATGCCGCCTCCCGGCAGACAGGCGTCTTGGTCGCGCCGCCGCTGAATTTTGGCGTTTCTCCCTACTTCCTCGCGTACCCCGGCACCCTCAGTTTGCGCGTGAGCACCTTCCTCGACGCGATAGAAGACCTCGTCCGTTCCGCGTATTCTCAGGGATTTCGCCGCATCCTCATCGTCAACGGACATGGAGGCAACACAGCAGCGCGAACGCGGTTGAACGAAGTCCTGAACACCCTGCCAGCATTGCAAATCCAATGGTACGACTGGTGGACCTCGCACAGCATCGAGGCAATAGCAGTTGCGCACGAACTCAAACCCGCACACGCGAACTGGCTGGAAGCCTTCCCCTTCACGATTGTGAGCGACCTGCCGGAAACCCCGAAAGCGCCCCCCTACGTCCCCAGCGCGGTACTCGACGCGGAAACGACCCGCGAAGTCTATGGCGACGGCTCCTTTGGCGGCCCCTACCGTGTAGACGAGGAAATCATGCAAGAAATGTTC
>CAZDGZ010000086.1:0-8776 GCA_964505165.1 uncultured Anaerolineaceae bacterium
CGCTCGCGTATTGGAAGAGGAGATTTCCGAAGAGGAAATTGCCCGCGCCGTCAAACAAGCGCGAGCGCTTTTTGCTTATGGAAGCGAAAGCATTACCAATCAGGCGTTCTGGATGGGCTATTCCGAAATGTTCGCGGAATACGATTGGTTTCTCACCTATTTGGATACCCTCTCTGCCGTCACGCCGAAAGACGTGAACCGTGTTGCTCGTCAATGGCTGCAACGGAAGCACCGCGTGGTCGGCGTGTATCTCCCTCGAAACAACGGAGGCGCGGCATGACAAACACTTTCCCCGGACCCGATGATACTGCCCGCGTCGTTCTCCCCAACGGAATCACGCTTCTTACCCGCGCGAATTTCAACAGCCCCTCGGTTGTCGTTAGCGGGTATCTTCACGCGGGATCGCTCTTCGACCCCGATGAAAAACTCGGCTTGGCAGATTTCACAGCCTCCGCGCTCATGCGCGGCTCGCGCACCCGCGACTTTCAGGCAATTTTCAATGCCCTTGAATCTGTCGGCGCGTCACTCGGATTCAGCGCGCATACTCACACCGTCGGTTTTCAGGGACGCGCGCTCGCGGAAGATATTCCCCTCCTCCTCGACATCCTTGCAGAAACGCTCCGCCAGCCGACCTTCCCCGATTCCCAAATCGAGAGGCTCCGCGCACAACTCCTCGCGGGACTTGCCATCCGCGCGCAAGATACGGGCGACATGGCTTCCCTGCTCTTCGACCGGATTCTCTTCCGAGACCATCCCTACGCGCGCCCGGAAGATGGTTTCCCTGAAACGGTGCAGCGCATCACCCGCGAGGACATCGTTGCGTTCCATCGCAAACAGTATGGACCGCGCGGCATGGTTCTCGTCATCGTCGGCGCGGTCGAACCTGAAGAAATCCTCGCTCAGGTGCAACGCGTCCTCGGAGATTGGGAAAACGCCGACCAGATTTCCCCTCCCGAACTTCCTCCGCTTTCCCCGTTGAAGGAGACCATCCGAAAACATCATCCCATCGAAGGAAAATCCCAAACCGACATCGTGATGGGGGTACTCGGTCCCAAGCGCCGCGACGAGACCTTCATGGCGGCATCGCTGGGAAATTCCATTTTGGGGCAGTTCGGCTTGATGGGGAGAATCGGCGACGCGGTACGCGAACGCTCCGGGCTGGCGTATTATGCCTATTCCAGTTTGAGCGCGGGAATCGGTCCTGGCGCGTGGTATATCAGTGCGGGAGTCAATCCCGCGAATGTGGATAAAGCCATCGCGATTGTCGAAGAGGAACTTCGCCGCTTCATCGAAGAGGGCGTCAGCGAGGAAGAATTACGCGACAGCCAGACGAATTTCATCGGGCGGCTGCCGCTCTCGCTGGAGTCCAACGCCGGCGTCGCGGGCGCGCTTCTCAACATCGAACGCTACGACCTCGGATTGGATTATTATCGCCGTTACCCCGCGCTCGTTCAGGCGGTGACGCGTGAGGAGGTCCTCGCCGCCGCGCGGAGATATATTCACCCCGATGCGCTTGCCATTGCAACGGCAGGCTCCTGATTTCGTATGAATCTTGGATTGGATATTATCGAAATCGCCCGTATTCGCGCCGCGCTTGCCCGGCACGGCGGGCGATTTTTGCGCCGCATCTACACTCCCCGCGAAATCGAGTATTGCGCGGGACGTGTGGATTCCCTTGCCGCGCGCTTCGCGGCGAAAGAAGCCGTTGCCAAGGCGTTGGGATGTGGAATCGGAGAAATCTCGTGGACGGATATCGAAATTCTCAATGATGACGCGGGCGCGCCGATTCTTCATCTGCATGGGGCTGCCGAGCGTCTCGCTTCGGAGATGGGGCTTCGCACATGGCGGGTGAGCCTCACCCATACCCGCGATACCGCCGCCGCTCTCGTCATCGGAGAGAAATCCTCTGGCTAGGCGGATTTTCATCGCCTTCCAATTGTCGTTTATAATCGGGCTATGCCAAAAGCCCTCCTTTTATACAATCCAGCGGCAGGGAGATTTCCCATTCGCCCGTTTATCCCCTCGGTTCGACAACTTCTTTCCGAACGCGGCTGGGAAACCGAAGTCATCGAGACGCGCAGCGGAGACCATGCTGTAGAGAGCGCGAAAGAAGCCGCGGCGCGTGGAATCGAGGTTGTCTTTGCCGCAGGCGGCGACGGGACAGTGGGGCAGGTTGCCGGCGCGTTGATGGGAAGCGATACCGCGTTGGGCGTCCTCCCCGCGGGAACCTCCAATGTTTGGGGACGCGAGGTCGGGTTGCAGCCTTTTTCCCTTGCTCGTTGGAAATCGCTTCAGGAGAATCTCCGTATTTTGCTCGATTCCCCTGTCGAATCGGTAGATATGGGCGTCTGTAACGGACATCCTTTTTTCATGTGGGCAGGGCTGGGCTTGGATGCGTTGACGGTTGGACATTTGGAGCCGCGTATGCGCTTCGAGAAATTTTTCAATGTGCCGGAATATGCCGCATCCACGATTTTGAACGCCGCCCATTGGCGGGGACTTTCTCTCCGTATTTGGGCGGATGACGAGCCTATCGAGCAGGATTCGCGTTGTCTCCTCGCGGTCGTCAATAATATCCGCCATTACCTCGGCGGGTTGGCGACCCTTTCGCCGAATGCGTATCTCGATGACGGCGTGTTCGATTTATGGCTCTTCTTTGGCGATTCGTTGAGCGACGCGTTTCGTCACGCGTTCGATTTGTGGCGCGGGGAGCATGTCTCCTCCGAAAACGTCCGTCAGGTTTCGTTTCGGTCTCTCCGAATCGAGACGGATTCTCCCTATTTGGTTCAGATGGATGGCGAACCCGTCCTCGAAACGAAGGAGGCGCATATCCTCGTGCATCGAAAATCGTTGAAGATTCTTCTTCCGCCCCGCGCGCGGCAATTGCTTTCTCCTCCCGCTAAAGGAAGTTTGCAATGAAGTCTTTTTTCTCCAAGGATCCTCTTTCCATTCTCCTTCTGGCGCTCCCTCTCACGCTTGCCGCCGAACTTCTCTCGTGGCAGGCAGCGTGGATTTTCGCGTTCGCTGCATTGGGAATTGTGCCGCTCGCCTCCTATATAGGAAAATCTACCGAAGCCCTCGCCTCGTACACCTCGCCGCGTGTCGGTGCGCTTCTCAACGCCACCTTAGGAAATGCGGCGGAACTCATCATCACGATTGCGGCGGTGAATGCCGGGCTTCTCGAACTCGTGAAAGCCTCTATCACCGGCTCGATTTTGGGGAATCTTCTCCTCGTTTTGGGGTTTTCTATCGTCGTCGGAGGAGTTCGGCATGGCATCCAAACTTTCGATAGACGTTCTGCCAGCCGAAACGCGATTTTGCTGGTTCTTGCGGTGGTTGCCCTCGTCGTTCCTTCGCTTTTCAGCCATTCCATCTCTTCGGCGAACGCGCAGGGCGTGGAATTCCTCAGTATAGGCGTCGCGGTGATTATGATTGTGCTTTACGCTTTGGGGCTGCTCGATGCACGCGCGGATGAAAGCCCTCTCGCCCATGACCTGCCGGATGATTCCCTCCCTCGATGGAGCAAGGCGACGGCGCTCCTTATCCTCGCATTGGCAACTATCGGGATTATCTGGCTCAGCGAATCCCTCGTTGGCGTTGTCGAGGAGGTTGTTTCCGGGCTTGGCATTTCCGAATTTTTCCTCGGCATCATTCTCATCCCCATCATTGGCAACGTCGCGGAACATCTCGTCGCGGTGCAGATGGCGGCGCGCAACCAAATGGATCTCAGCGTGGAAATCGCCGTTTCCTCCAGTTTGCAAATTGCCCTTCTCGTCGCGCCGCTTCTTGTCTTCATTAGCCTCGCGGTGGGCAACCCGCTTACCCTCGTCTTCAACCAATTCGAACTCGTCGCGCTTCTTACCGGCGTTGTCGTTTCCGCGCTCGTTTCAGCAGACGGCGAATCAACGTGGCTGGAGGGCGCGGCGCTTCTAGCCGTGTACGCTATTCTTGGATTAGCCTTTTATTTCCTCTAAACCATGAAGCGATTCTCTTATTTTGCCCCTTGGACCTTTCCTCTCGCGTTCCTCGTCGCGGGGATTCTCCTCTCCGTGACCTTTCTCCTTTTGGGGAAAAGCGGAACGGACTCCGCCTCCGCGTTCGTCCCGGCTGAGATGACTCTTCTCCCCGCTCCGACTTCTACTCCCCTCCCGCCTCCCACCCCGACCTTTCCTCCTGCCCCGACGATGAATCCCACCCCCGCGATGAATATCCTTCGGGTGGGCGCGTATGTCCGAATCACAGGCACCGGCGGGGACGGGCTGCGGCTGCGCGCTGCCCCGGGGTTGACAGGAGAGCCGCTATTTCTTGCCTACGATACCGAGATTTTCCAAATTCAAGAAGGCCCGCAGGACGCCGACGGATATACCTGGTGGTATCTAAGTACCCCCTATGACAGCGACCGAGCGGGCTGGGCAGCCTCCGATTTCCTCGAACCGGTTTCGCCGCCCGATTAGTTTGCCATTCTATTCCGATTTTGAAGGAGCGTGAATTTCATGCAACGTGAAACGCCGACCAACATTACCGTAGACAAAAAGAAAAAAGAATTGACCATCCTTTGGGGAGATGGACACAAAAGCGTCTATCCTTTCGAATTATTGCGAGCGGCTTGTCCCTGTGCTGAATGTCGAGGAGGGCACGAGAAAATGGGCCCTGACCCCGACCCGGTTGTTTTCGACACGCATTTGGAAGATTCTCCCGCGACCCACCTCGTCAGAGTCGAGCCGACGGGGACGTATGGTATCGCGCTGGTTTGGGAGGATGGGCACGATTACGGAATTTACCGCTGGCATTATCTCCGCGCACTTTGCCCTTGCGAAACCTGCCGCGCACAAGCCTAGATTCGTCAAATTTCCGTTTTTCGGGACGTTGACGCCCCTCTTTGCCCGTGATATGATGCGATTGTGAACGAAATGAAAGAAGAACGTTATTCGGACGAATTCTCCCACGCGGCGGGAAAAGAGCGGGCAGAGGAGTCCCCCGCCGACAACGCGAATCTCATCGCCAACTGGATGGATACCCTGCTCCAACTTGGACTGGGCGAATCCGTTTTGCGCGTGGGGACGAATCTCCTCTCTATTTTGCTTATCGCGGGGGTTTTGCTGCTCTTCCGTCATTTTTACCGCTATATGCCGGAAACGCCCGTTGGCGGCGTGCAGGATGTGATGGCAGCAGCGCCGACGCCGACTCCCTCGGTCTCGATGCCCTCGTTGGAAACCGCCTCCCTGTGGCAAGAGGGTGGAATCCCGCGTTTTGCCTTGCTTCACACCACCATCCCGACTCGTCCTCGAAAAGAAGTGACCACATACGTTGTCCAGCCGGGAGATACGGTATTCGGCATCGCGGAAAAGTTTGGGCTACAGCCGCAGACGATTTTGTGGGCAAATTACAATACCCTCCTCGATGACCCTCACAGTCTCAAACCCGGACAGGAACTCAACATTCTTCCGGTGGACGGCGCATATTATGAATGGCAGGAAGGCGATGGCTTGAACGGAGTCGCCAAATTCTACGGCGTTTCGGCGGAAGACATCGTCAACTTCGAGGGGAATCATCTGGACCCGGAAACGATTGGCGATTACGCCCATCCCAACATCAAACCGGGGACATGGCTCGTCATCCCCGGCGGCAAACGGGAATTCGTTTCCTGGAGCGCGCCGGTCGGTGTGACGCGTGAGAATCCGGCGGTTGCCAATGTCCTCGGACCCGGCGCGTGCGGCCCCGTTAGCGGCGGAGCAATCGGGTTTGGGACTTTCGTCTATCCCACCGATAGGCATTATCTTTCCGGCTACGATTATTCTCCAGAGACCAATCATCGCGGCATTGACCTCGCCGGCATGATGGGCGATAACATCTACGCTACCGACGCGGGCGTCATCGTGTACGCGGGATGGAATAATTACGGCTACGGCAATATGATTATGATTGATCACGGCAATGGCTTCCAATCGCTCTACGCACATTTGAGCCAAATTTACGTCACCTGCGGGCAGAGCGTCGGACAGGGAGACGTCATCGGCGCGATGGGAAGCACCGGGCATTCGTCCGGTCCTCATCTCCATTTCGAGTTGATGACCTCTCGCTATGGCAAGGTCAATCCTTGGGATTTCCTTCCTCCCCCGTAAAGAACTCTCTTTAATTTGCGAAAGCCTCCCGTCTCATGCCAAGAACGGGAGGCTTTTTCATTCAGGGAGAAGCGGAGTCTATTTACAACGCGGCTTCGAGGGATTCTTCTATCAATCGTAACCCTTCCGCCATTTCATCGCGGGTGATGCAAAGCGGCGGCGCAATGCGGAGCGCGCTTTTGCCGCAGCCCATGATGAGCAGCCCGCGCTCGAATGCCAAATCCACGATTTTGTCGCGGAGTTCGGTCGCCGGCGTCTTGGATTCTCTATCCTCGACAAGTTCCACACCAATCATCAAGCCGATGCCGCGAACCTCGCCGATATTCGGCTGGCGCTCCATCATCTCTTTCAGAGAATCCAGCGCAAATGCCCCGACATCTGCCGCATTCTGCATGTACTCGTTTTCGATGAGGTCAATTGTCGCGAGCGACGCGGCGCACGCGAGGGGATTTCCGCCGTAGGTGTTTCCGTGCGCGCCGACGGGCCACGTCATCACCGATTTTTTCGCAATCATCGCGCCAAACGGCACACCCGAAGCAATTCCCTTCGCAGCGGTGATGATGTCCGGCTCCACGCCGAAATTCTCGATTGCCCACCATTTTCCGGTGCGTCCCATGCCTGCCTGCACCTCGTCCGAGATGAGGAGGATGCCGTATTTATCGCATAATTCGCGCAGCGCGGGGAAGAAATCCGGCGGCGGGACGACGTAGCCCCCCTCGCCCTGAATCGGCTCGACCAGAATGCCGGCGGTTTCATCGGGAGGAAGAATGTGCCCCAGGACCTCTTCCTCGATATAGCGGACGACGCGCTCGCCGTACCCCTCCCCTTTACGGCGTTCCAAAATCGGACGATAAGTATTCGGATAGGGCACATGCACCACGCCGTTCATCAACGGGAAAAATCCCTGCCGATACACCGGCTTACTCGCGGTAAACGCCAGCGCGCCCATCGTGCGTCCATGAAACGCACCCGTAAACCCGATGAATCCGGAGCGTCCCGTGTGATTGCGTGCCAACTTGATGGCGGCTTCCACCGATTCCGCGCCCGAATTCGTCAAAAACGACATCGCGTCTTCTTCGAAAGGCGAAATTTCATTGAGTTTTTCCGCCAACTCGACCCACTTGGGGTGATAGAAATCCGAAGAAATGTGGATGAATTTTTCCGCCTGCTCCTGAATCGCCTTGACCACCTTCGGGTGGCTGTGTCCTGTCGCCAGAACAGCGATACCGGCGGCGAAATCCAGAAAACGATTGCCGTCTACATCCCAAATTTCGCTCCCTTTTCCGTAATCAATGACCAACGGACCGCTGCGGGGATACGAGGGAGAAACGACTTTCGCATCGCGTTCGATATACGCGCGGGCTTTTTGCCCAGGTAATTTAGACATAGTTCCACTCCTGAAAAAGTTTTGCCGCCTTCTCATCTGGAAAGCGGAGAATCTTCGCGCGCCAATTGTACCAGCGTCTGCGCGCCAAATAACCCCGCGTCCTCTCCCAATGCTGCCGTGACAATCTTCAGATTATCCAGATACGGCGGAAAGAAAACCGATTCACCTAAAGCCTCGCGAAAAGGATTCAAAAGCAGCGCGCCGCTTTTTGAGACCCCTCCGCCGAACACGAGAATCGAAGGATTGAAAATGTGAAGGAAACCTGCCACCGCGACGCCCAAATATCGTCCCGCGCGGGCAAAGGCTTCCTGCGCCAACGCGTCCCCGTTTCGCGCGGCGACCGCGACTCTTGCCGCCGTTAAAGAAGCCTCTTCTCCCTTCAAACAGGATTCCGCTCCCCCTTCCAGCGCGGCGCGAGTCCACGCGGCGATAGCCGTCCCTGAAGAGAGCGCCTCCAGATGTCCGCGTTTCCCGCACGAGCAAAGCGGACCATCCGGCAGCACCGTCACATGACCCAGTTCCCCGCCAATTCCCGTTTCGCCCTGCAAGAGATGATTTTCGCAAATCACGCCGCCGCCGATGCCCGTGCTGATGGTGAGATACAGCACATTGTGATGCCCGCGTGCCGCGCCGTAGCGCCATTCCCCCAACGCCGCGAGATTCGCGTCATTGCCAAGGAAAACCGGTGCGCCGCCGAAACGCTCTGAAAGCGCCTCTCCCAGCGGAAGATTTTCCAGCCCCGGAAGATTCGGCGCGGCGAGAAGCACCCCTCGACGCGTGTCCAAGGGACCGGGCGCGGCGACGCCAATCCCCTCCACGCGCGCGCCTTGCGGCAAAATCGATTCCCCCAACTCGAAAAGCCCCGCGAGAAAAGATCCCCGTCCACGCCGCGTCGGTGCGGAGACGCGGCGCAGCGGCGCACGCGTTCCCGCGCGAAATACAGCCGCGCGGGTATTCGTTCCGCCAATGTCGAAAGCCAAAATGAGTCTCATACCGGGATTATAGCGTCAAATGGATAGTTTGGTAGTTCGGTAGTTTGTTAGTTTCGTAGTTGGATAGTCTGGTAGTCAGATAGTTGGCTAGTCTTGTAGTCGGGGGAGGGCTGATAGATTGGAAGTCTTTTTTCCCGCCTGTTAGTTTGGTCGTTGGGTAGTGGGGTAGTTTCGTAGTTGGATGGGAGGGGTTGGCGCATTCCGCGCAATCCCCGTTGCCCGAGTGTCCCGAAGGGACGTATCGAGGGCAACGATTAAAAAGGCAAGTTTTTTTC
>CAZDGZ010000087.1:0-8761 GCA_964505165.1 uncultured Anaerolineaceae bacterium
ACGCGCGCGAATGTGTACATCTCCTTTGCAGGAGAAAAGACTCCCAATCTGTCAGCCCTCCCCGACTACAAGACTACCTGACTATCCGACTATCAGACTACCCGACTACCCAACTACCAAACTACAGAACTACCAAACTACTGAACTACCCAACCAGAGATACCCATGTCGAAAAAACATACCCTTTTCCTCCTCGTGCTCTTTCTCTACTCCTGTGCGCCGGTTTCGCCGACGCCGATTCTTCTCCCGCCCTCCACGTTGCCGCCTCGTTCTCCCTCTCCTCCCGAAACGGAGACGCTCTCTCTCGCTTCGGGATACGGGATTCGCGGCACATGGTATTCCCTCTATTTCACGGACCCGGACGACCCCGACGCTCAGACGAAACGCGGCGGCCCCGATTCCTTGCTTGCAGCCGCGATTGACGACGCAGAATTGAGCGTAGATGTCGCCGCGTATAGCATGAGTTTGTGGAGCATCCGCGACGCATTGATTCGCGCACATCGGCGCGGGGTGAAGGTCCGCGTCGTGATGGAAAGCGATAACCTCGACCGCTCCGTTCCGCAGGATTTAATCGAAGCGGGGATTCCCATCGTCGGGGATTTTCGCGAAGGGTTGATGCACGATAAATTCGTCGTTATCGATTCCTCGGAAGTTTGGACAGGCTCGATGAATTTCACGGTCTCCGGCGCGTATCGAGATAACAACAACTTGATTTGCATTCGTTCTGTCAAAGCGGCGGAGGATTACGAAAAAGAATTCGAGGAGATGTTCGTCGAGAATCTCTTCGGCGAAGATACTGCCGCCGAGACGCCGAATCCCGTTTTTTCGGTGGACGGCACGCGCCTCGAAGTCTATTTCTCTCCAGACGACGGCGTGGAAGCCCGTCTCGTTTCACTGCTGGAGGAAGCGCAGGAAAACGTCTTCTTTTTGGCGTATTCCTTCACCTCGGACGCGCTCTCGGAGACCCTGATGCGCCTCTCGGAACGCGGCGTGACCGTTGCGGGCGTCATGGATACCCAGCAAGCCCATTCCAATATCGGTACGGAATACGACATCTTTTTACAAAACGGCATTGATGCCCTTTTGGATGGAAACGAAGACGGGTTGATGCACCACAAAGTTTTCATCATTGACGAGCAAATTGTCGTCACGGGATCCTACAATTTCACGCGCAGCGCGGAGACTCGCAACGATGAAAATGTGCTGGTTATCCACGACCCGGATATCGCTCGCTTTTATTTGGAAGAGTTCCGAAGAATCTACGACGAGGGAAAGTAACGGGGAGGGGCGGTTTGCGGCTCAGCGAGAGAAGAAATGCCGCGCTGAGAACACGGTATAATTCCCACGATGATTCCTCTGAAACTCAAACTTTCCGGTTTTCTTTCCTATCGAGACGAGGCGGTGCTGGATTTTTCCGGCTTCGACCTCGCCTGCATTTCCGGGCACAACGGCGCGGGGAAATCTTCTCTTCTCGACGCGATTACCTGGGCGCTTTTCGGGCAAGCGCGTAAACGGGACGAATCTCTCATCAATCTTCAATCTGATGCTGCGGAGGTGGTCTTTACCTTCGAATATGAGGGAAACGTCTATCGCGTTCAGCGGACAATGCCGCGTGGCAAAGCGAAGGTGCTGGAATTTCAGATTCGCACGGAAGAAGGCGAATGGCGTCCGCTGACGGAGCGAACCCTCCGAGAGACGCAAAATCGCATCGAGCAAACGCTTCGTCTGGATTACGAGACCTTTGTCAACGCGGCGTTCTTTTTGCAGGGAAAAGCGGATACGTTCACCCAGCAAAACGCGACGCGCCGCAAGGAAGTGTTGAGCGGAATTTTAGGGCTGGAACAATGGAGTGTGTACCGCGCCCGCGCGATGGAGCGCCGCCGCCGAGTTGAGCAGGATCTGGGCGAAGTAGACGGGCGGATGGCGGAAATCCACGCGGAACTTTTGGAAGCCGACAAGAGAAAGGCAACGCTGGCGAGATTGAAGAAGGATCTCGCGCGTTTGCAAGAGGAGCGAAAATCTCAAGAAGAGGCGCTCGAGGCTATCAAGCGTGCGAACGCCGAACTCGATAAACGGAGAGAACTTGTCGGGATGCTTTACGCGGCGTTGACGCGTGCTCGCGCCTCCCTCGAAGAGAAGCGTTCCCGATTAGCCGAGAGAGAGGCGAAACGGAAGAAAACCGCCGCGCTCCTCGACCGCGCCTCCGAAATCGAGGCGGCGTATGCCGCGTGGGAGGCTTCCCGCCAAAAACTGGCATATTGGGAGGAAATTGCCCTCCTCTATCGAAAATACGAAGAAAAACGCCGCGAGCCTTTGGCGGAACTCCAAGCCGAGCGCGCGCGGCTGGAGCAGGAACATCGCACCCTCTTAGCCCATTTTCAGGAAATAGAACGCCGCGCCGCGCGGCGTCACGAGATGGAAGCCGCGCTGGAAAAGACGAAAGAGACCCTTCGAGATATCGAGTCGCGGCTTGCGGAGAAAGTCGAGTTGGAAGCCTCCCTTCAAACGCTTCGAAGCGAAATTGCCGCGCTCGAATCCGAGTCCGCGCGGCTGTCGGAGACCCGCGTTCATCTCCGCGAACGAATCGACTCTTTGAGCGCGGTGGAGGGCGCGGCATGTCCTCTTTGCGGGCAGCCTCTTTCCGAGGAAAAGCGTCTTGCTTTGTTGACCTCCCTTCGTGAGGAGGATGCTGCGCTGGCTTCGCGGGTTGAAGAAATCCTTCGCTCGCTGGATTCCCGCCGCCGTACATTGGAGGAGGGGAACGCGCGGTTGAAGACTCTCGCGAAAGAGGAGCAGACGCGCGAAAAAGAGAGTCGGACCCTTTCCGAGTTATCTGTCCGTCTTGAAACCTTGGATGTGGATATCCGCCGCTGGGAGGAAGATGGCGCGCATCGTCTCGCGGAGGTTGCCGCGTTGTTGGAAAACGAATCCTACGCGCCGGAGGTGCGGGCGCGCCTCGCCGCGCTGGATGAGGAAATTGCGAAAGTCGGTTATGACCCTCAGGCGCACGAAGCGGTTCGTCAGGAGGAGGCAAAAGGGCGCGCCTCGGAGAAAGCGTATCGAGAACTTGCGGAGGCGCGCGCGGCGTTGACTCCTTTGGAAGAGGAAATCGAAAATCTTCGCGCGGGCCTCGCTCAGGAAGAAGAGGCGTTTGCCGAACAAGAATCGGTGTACGAGAAAGAAGCCGCATCCCTCGCGGCTGCCGAAGCCGAAGCGCCGGACGAAAATGCCGCGTATGCCGCGTTGCTTCGCCTGCGCGAAAAAGAAAATCGGTTGAATCAAGAAGTCGGCGCGGCGCAGCAAAAAGTGGATATCTTGAAAGACCTTCGCAAGCGTATGGCGGAACTCAACGCAGCGCGCGAGGCGCTCACGTTGCAAATTTCCCGTTATCAGCGGTTGGAGCGCGCGTTCGGGAAAGATGGCGTCCCCGCGTTGCTGATTGAACAGGCGCTGCCGGAAATCGAGGCGAAGGCGAATGAATTGCTGGCGCGTTTGAGCGATGGGCAGATGTCGGTCCGTTTTCTCACGCAGACGGCGTACAAGGATAAAAAGCGAAAGGATTTGAGAGAAACGCTGGATATTCAAATCAGCGACAGCGCGGGCGCGCGCGATTACGAGACGTATTCCGGCGGGGAGGCGTTTCGCGTGAATTTCGCGATTCGCCTCGCATTGTCTGAAATTCTTTCGCGGCGCAAGGGCGCGCGGCTGCAAACTCTTATCATTGATGAGGGATTCGGCTCGCAAGATGCGTTAGGGCAGCGCCGCCTTATCGAAGCCATCAATCAGATTCGCGGTGATTTCGCGAAGATTTTGGTGATTACGCATGTGGACGCGTTGAAAGAAGCCTTCCCCGCGCGAATCGAGGTGGAAAAGGTCGAGGGGACTTCGACTGTGCGGGTGGTGGTGTAGGCGGGATTCGCTTTACCGTGTAGATTCTATTGCCGGGCGCGCGCCATATAGACATCCGGGCGCGTCCCGTTTTCCTTGTCGAAAGAGAACTTCGAGAATCGCGTTTCGGGTGTAGTCGTCCAAGGGGAGGTCGAGGGCGGATTCGGGCGTTTCCCATCGCCACGATTCGGCTTCTTCGTTGAGAGTCACATTCAAACTATCGGTTTTGCAGGTGAAATCAAAGAAGATGAAGTGCATGGATTTCCAGAAGGTTTCGTCGTAGAGAAATTCTTGGACGCAGAGGAATTCCACGTCGTAGACATCCAGCCCCGTCTCTTCTTTGGTTTCGCGGACGAGGGCTTCGGCGATGTGTTCTCCGAGTTCGACATGCCCGCCGGGGACGACGTATTTCCCGTACCATTTATGCGTTTGGACGAGGAGCATTTCGCCGCGCGGGTTGAAGATGAGCGCGCCGACGGTGGGGTGGGGAAATTCTTGTGTTTTCATTATGTGATGGTTTGTGCGACGCGTTCTCCGAAGGTCATCAGCGCTCGGAGTGTTTCCGGTGTGCGCCCTTCGGCGTAGACGCGGAGGACGGGTTCTGTGCCGGAGGGGCGAATGAGCAGCCAGGAATCATCTTCGAGGATGTATTTCGCGCCGTCGAGCGCGCTGACTTCGGCGACCGATATCTCTCCGATTTTCGCGGGGGCTTCTTGGACGAGGCGGTGCGTCATTTCTTTTTTCTCGACGGGATGTTTTAGGCGCATATCCTGCCGCTCGTAATGCGCGGGGCCGACTTCTTGGAGGAGGTCTTCGACCAATGCGTGAAGAGGCTTTTTCGCCGCCGCGATAATCTCGACGAGGAGCAGCCCCATCAGGATTCCGTCGCCTTCGGGGATGTGCCCCTTGAAGGAGATTCCGCCGGATTCTTCGCCGCCGATGAGGACGTTTTCGCTCATCATGTAGTCGGCGATGTGGTTGAAGCCGACGGGGGTTTCGTAGAGGGGAAGTCCGTATTTTTTCGCGAGACGGTCAATCATGCGCGTGGTGGAGACGGTTCGGACGACCGCGCCGCTCCAGCCGCGCGTTTCGACGAGATGCCGCAGCGCGAGCGCCATGATTTTGTGCGGATCCACGAAGACGCCGCGTCCGTCCATTGCGCCGATTCTGTCTGCATCGCCGTCGGTCGCAAGCCCGAAATCGCCCATCCCTGTGCCGATGGCGCCTGCAAGCGCGGTGAGATAGCGTCCGATAGGTTCGGGATGAATTCCGCCAAAACCGGGGTTCATCTCGTTTCGGATTTCGGCGATTTCGCAGCCCGTTCCCTGCAAAAAGCCTTTGATGACGCCGCGTCCCGACCCGTACATCGAATCCACGACGAAGCGCTGCGGTTCGTCAGCGATGAGGTCGGAGTCAATGAGGGTGCGAAGATGTTCGTAATACGCGGGAAGGGGGTTGAACTTCCGAATCAATCCGAGGTCGCGGGCGCGGTGGAAATCCATGAGATTTGGGCCGCGTGCGCGGGCTTCGTTGTCGTTGATGTAGACTTCTACATGGCGGCATTGTTCGGGAAGCGCGGAGCCGCCGTACGCGGCTTTGAGTTTGACCCCGTTGTATCGCGGCGCGTTGTGCGAGGCGGTGAGCATCAGCCCCGCGACTGCATTGAGATTTTTGATGGCATACGAAATCGCAGGGGTGGGCGCATCGGATTGTGCGAGGTATACGGTGAATCCATTCGCGGCGAGGACGCGCGCGGCTTCTCCGGCGTATCGGTCGGAGAGAAAGCGCGTATCGTAGCCGATGACGACTTTCTTTGGGTCGGGGAGCGCGTCGCCGTTTCCCGATTTATCCCATCGTTCCGAGGCGATAGCGTCGGCGATGGCTTGTGTAACCATACGAAGGTTGGAGAAGGTGAATGTATCCGAGATGACGGCACGCCAGCCGTCGGTTCCGAAATGAATGGGCATAGAAAATTACTCCATGTGAAAAGAGGTAGAGAGATTGTACTCCCAAACCCTTTTCGTGGTGATTGTTGCGAGGCTGTAGTATCGAGAGATGGCTTTACCCTCTGTAAGCGCTCGCTATGAGATGAACCCGTCTTAATTTCTCCGCGCGTCTCCGAATTCCGCGAGATATTTGTCGCGGTTTGCGGTGCGCGCGGGTTTTCCGCTGGAGGTCTTGAGTATCCATTTCGATTCGACGATTTGGACGCGGCGCAGCGCGATGGGGGAGTTCTTCGTCACATGCTGCCGGACCTCTTCTGCGAGCGCGCGGCGGGATTCTTCCTCCGGGATATCTGATTCCGCTACGACGACAACCTCCTCCGTTCCGCTTTTCTCGTCGTATACGCCGAATGCGACCGCGCGCCCCGGATGAATCCCCGGCACTTCGTAGACGAGGGTTTCGATGTCTTGCGGGTAGATGTTCTTCCCGCCGACGATAATCATTTCTTTCTTTCGTCCAGAAACGTAGAGTTCTCCCTCTGCGAAATAGCCGTAATCTCCGGTGAGATACCATCCGTCCATAAAGGCTTTTTCGGTTAGGTCGGGGCGGTTATAGTAGCCGGTGAGCATCGAATCGCTTTGGATGGCGATTTCCCCGACGACGCGTGGAGGCGCGTCGTCGCCGTTTTTGTCGAGCACGCGGACGCGCGTGTTCGGGATAGGACGCCCGGACGACATCATTACCAGCGCGGGCGAGTCTCCTTTCGGCGGACGCGCGAGATGCTCCGTGAGAAATATGTCTCGGTCAATGATGTCGAGCGCGGGGGGACGCGATAAGTCGCTTTGTGTGACGCCGAAGGTGTTTTCTGCCATTGCATAGGAGGTTTGAAGCGCGGTTTCCTTCAACCCGTAGGGACTGAATTTTTCGTAAAAGGCTTGATGACTTTCCCTCCGCACGGGTTCGGAGCAATTGATGACGGCGCGCCAAGAGGACAAGTCCACGCCTTCGAGATGCCGGTCGCGGATTTTTCGCGCACAGAAGAGGTAGGCAAAGTTGGGCATCCATGTGAGTGTGCCTTTGTATCGGCTGACCGCGTGGAAGAGGCGGTAGGGCGCGCGAACCCAATCGAAAGGCGACATGAGCACCAGCGGGATTCCTTGAAGAATCGGCTGGAGGAAACTGGCTATCAATCCCATGTCGTGGTAGAGCGGCAGCCATGAGACGATGACATCCTTCTCGGGGTTGAGTTGGATGGCTTTTCCGTAAGCATTCAATTGGTTGAAGACTGCGCGGTGAGACAACGCGACGCCTTTTTGAAGCCCGGTCGTGCCGGAGGAATGTTGGAGAAGAACGATGTCTTCAGGAGAACGCTGAAGACCGGGGAGCACGCGGAAATCCGGGGGCGAAGCGGGAGGAATGTTGTCGGAGATGAGTACGGCGCGGACGGAGTCTCCCTTGTGAAGCGCGGCGCGTACCGTTCCTTCGAATTCGGGATAGGTGACAATCGCTGCCGGTTTCGTGACGGAAATCAGCGCGGCGAGGTCGGCGCGATAGCGTTCGGGGGAGAGTTTTTCGGTGAGGAAGGGCATGATGGAGGGAATTGCGCCGTGCAGTGTCGCTCCCCAAAATGCGTAGAGGAGGTCTTCGCTGTGTTGGAGAATGACGACGACGACTTCCCCGGGACGGATGCCGCTTTTTGCGTAGGCTTGCGCGTAGGCATTGCTTCCTTCGACGAGGCGGCGGTAGGATATGGGCACATCTTCTCGTCCGGCGAATTGCAGATAGACGCTGATGCGCTCCGGTGATGTTTCGTAGAAGTTGCGGAGGATGTCGGCGAAGAGGGTCATTTAAGATTGACGTTCCCGAATGAGCGCGGTGAGGGCTTCGAGGGTGTCGAATGTTTCGGCGTTGAGTTCGGTGTCTTCGATTCGGACGCCGAAGGTGTCTTCGACGAAGAGGGCGAGATCCATGAGGCTGAAGGAATCAATCAATCCGCTGGAAATGAGCGGTTCGTCCGGCGCGAGGTCGCGGTCGGGTTGTCGGAGGATTTCTTCGGCGATGAATTTCTTGAGGGATGGGAGGATGTCGGTCATAAGGTCTCCTGTTTTAGTGTTCGGGGGTCTCTTCGACGCCTCGTCTTACGGCGTCGAGGGCTTGAAGGGCGGTGAGGTTGCGCCAAGGCCAGGCGGTTTTCATGCAATAAGGGTCGTCAAAGCGGTTTTGTGCAAAGGTGAGATGGAAGCCGTCCTCGCTGAGTCCGTGATGCGGGAGTGGGTGCGCGGCGCGCCAGAAGTTCCAGAGGGGGATATCGTATTCGTAGGCGAGGCGGACGATGGCGCGGTTGATGGAGTTGTCGCCTTCGCAGTTGTCGGCTTTGGTGGCGAGGATGGGGACGACGCCTTTCGAGATAACGTAATCGAGGATTTGGCGCATGTAGGCTTCGTATTCGTCCGCAGGTTTTTCCCACCATTGTTCGAGGCTGATGATGGCAAACGAGGGGGTGTTGTGGCGGAGTTCGCACGCGAGCGGGGATTCGTTGGGTTCGCAGGCGGATTTATCCGCGCGGAAGGGGGAGAGTACCGAGGCGACGTTGAAGCCGCCTTGAACGGCGAGACTCTCGCGGGAAAAGGAGCCGTCGAAGTAGTCTATCGTTTCTTGTAAATAGGCGTATTCTTCGCCGAGGGTGTATTTTTCGGGGTCTTCGAAGACGGCGAGGAAGTAGGAGTTTACATTTTGGCAGTCGCCGATTTTGGAAAAGGCGTGGGGGTTGTTGCCCATTGCCAGCCCGCGCCGGTAGATTTCGCGGGCGGTGTCGCTGACTTCGGGGATGATGGGGTAGTCCATCCACGCGTCGGGGGAGAGGGTTGGCGTTGGGGATGGCGTGAATGTCGCGGTGGGGATGGGCGTCGCGGTGGGCTTCGGGGTAGGG
>CAZDGZ010000088.1:0-8731 GCA_964505165.1 uncultured Anaerolineaceae bacterium
TGGAAGAGTTTGTATCTGATCTGGCGAACTTATATATTCCGCATATACATCACTAAATGACTCGTCGTCGAGTTCAATCGTCATTTTTAGCCCTGGGCAATTGTCTCCCAAAGAATTATTTGTTCCCTTAAACTTTGCCAAGTCTTTGTCATCCGTAAAATAGGCTTCTATCAGAATACTCGGAGGCGGATTTGGGCGGCCATTTCTCAGCTCTGTCAAATAATCATTTACTACATCTTCGTTGAAGTGGTACGGGTTCAATTCATATTGAATTCCTCTACCATTTATTTGCCCTGACAAAACAAGATTTATTGCCTCTAACAACGTGGTTTTACCAGTCTCATTGTTTCCCACGATAATATTGAGATGGGGGTTAAGTTCGATTTCAGCATCTTTCAAGGATTTAAAATTTTTGATGATGATCTTTTTTATAGGCATGACATTCTCACAAGGAACATTCATCAAAGCAACCTAACGTCGGCTTATACCGAACATGGCATAATAAACCCTTCTAGACGAACCATTTCCTCACCCGTGCAATCGCGCGGAGAAAACCTCCTCCTAAACCATCAAGCCGGGTGTTTATGCAGACAAACATCGTGATACGCATCTTGATTTCATTCAGCACTTCTTGTACAATTTCAACTCAAACAACCTCCCGCACATTATAGCACATCTCTACAATTTAAAAATCCACTAATAGACGCTAAGGTTAACATGCTATGCCTACACACAACACTCGCCCCAAACCCAAAAAACTCCTCGACCAAATGCGCGAAGCCCTTCGCATCCAACACTACGCCATCCGCACCGAAGAAGCCTACATCCAATGGGTAAGACGCTTCATCCTTTTCCACAACAAACGCCACCCCAAAGAAATGGGCATCCCCGAAGTTGAAGCCTTTCTCACCCATCTAGCCATCGAGCAAAACGTCGCATCCTCCACCCAAAACCAAGCCCTCAGCGCCATACTCTTCCTCTACCGCCACGTCTTACAACAACCCCTCCCCGATGAACCCATTCAAAACATCCGTGCCCGAAAACCCAAACGCCTCCCCACCGTCCTCTCCCCCAACGAAGCGCACCGCGTCATCGCCCTACTATCGGGCACAAACAAACTCATCGTTCAAATCCTCTACGGTAGCGGACTCCGCTTGCTGGAATGCCTTCGCTTGCGAGTAAAAGACCTGGATTTCGAACGCCGCCAAATCATCGTTCGCAACGGCAAAGGAAACAAAGACCGCGCCACCGTCCTCCCAAACACCCTACTTCAGCCCCTCAAAAACCACCTCATCACCGTGCGCATCATCCACGAGCAGGACATCGCTCAAGGATACGGCGAAGTCTACCTCCCTCACGCCTTAGAGCGCAAATACCCATCCGCCTCGCGCGAATGGGCGTGGCAGTACGTCTTCCCTGCCCCGCGCCTTTCCGTAGACCCTCGCAGTGGCATCACGCGCCGTCACCACCTCTCCGCCTCGGCCGTGCAAAAAGCCGTTCGAGCCGCCGCGCAAAAAGCAGGCATAAACAAACCCGTCACCCCTCACACCTTCCGGCATTCCTTCGCCACCCACCTCCTAGAACGCGGCTACGATATCCGCACCGTCCAAGAACTCCTCGGTCACAAAGACCTACGCACCACAATGATTTACACCCACGTTTTACAACGTGGCGGACTGGCCGTCCGAAGTCCCCTCGACGATTAACTTCTGTTACGCTTTCACTTTACCCCCCAAACATGACAGTTGGCTGAATACGACGGGAATCGCGCTGAACATTCGGCGCGATATCGGGACGCGCGGGAAAGCCGCGCGTACTCATTTCTCCGCGCTGAAGCGTTCGAGTGCGTACCGCAGGATGAGCGCGGAGATGTCGCGGGAGTCTTGTTCGGAGAGCATCGCAGGCGGATTCTCGAGGTCGTAGGTTTGGTTGGGCGGGTAGTCGTTAAGCCGCACCCAGGGGACGCCGCCTTCCACTGCCGCGTTGACCATCGCGAGAGCGTGGAGCGTGTCGGGCTGAACGTGGTCTTTTGCCGATTGGATTCGCTGGTATGGAACGCGGATGTTCGGGATGAAGGTTATCGCCTCGCGTTGCATCCAAAAATCTTCGTCGTTGCACGATGCGACGTTTTTCAAATGTCCCAGATGCGCGGCGTCGCATCCTCCGGTATCGTTTCTGTCGGCGGGACCTTCCCAGTCTATGAAAAACTTGATGGGCAAATCGGGATACCGCGCAAGGACGCCGCTTGCCATCGTGACTCCGTAGGAGCGGGAGGCAAGCCCGATTTGCTCCGAGTCGATTCCGTCCAGCGCGGCGGTAAAGCGGATGATTTCGGCAAGCCCGTCTTGCTGGATGAATCCATCGTAATCCTCTGTGCCCTCGCTGCGTCCGCGCCCGTCGGGGTCGAAGAGGACGGCGACGATGCCCGCGTCGTTGAGCATGGAGACGTTGCTTTCTCCGGTGGGGGATTTTTTGAGGAAGGTTGCCGAGTTGCCGTTTCCGCCTGGAACCAGAATCAGCGCGGGGAGGCGTTCGTGTCCGTCCCATGTGTCGGGGAAGAAAATCTGGACGAGGAGTGCCGCGCCGCTCGACGGGTTGACGACTCGGTATTCGTTTTTTCCCGCTCGCGGCGCGTTTACGGAGGGACGCGGGGACTGCGTCGGCGTCGGCGGATTCGCGCATCCTGCCGCAAGAAGCAATACGAGGACTATCCAAAAGCGTTTCACAGGGAAATCTCCTTTCTCTTTTTCTTAATTTCTCACGGACATAGTATAATCATTTCTAGATTGGAGACTCGATGGATATTTTGCTCAACCCGAATGTCGCCTATTTTTTCCTTGTCGCGGGGATTTTGTTGACTTTCCTCGCGCTCATTGTCCCCGGGACGGGGCTGCTGGAATTGAGCGCGCTTTTTGCGCTTTTCCTTGCGGGCTATGCGGCGTATTCCCTGCCTTTGAATTTTTGGGCATTGGGACTCATTGTGTTGAGCGCGGTGACGTTTCTCCTCGCGTTGCGCGAGAAAACGCTTTTGCGGCGACGCGTCTATCTCTTCGTGACCATCCTCGTGGCGGTCGTCGGTTCTTCGTATCTCTTCAAAGGCGAAGGCTGGAAGCCGGCGGTACATCCCCTTTTCGCGATTTTCCTCTCCCTTTTGCTGGCGGGATTTTTGTGGATTAGCCTCGAAAAATCCATGCAAGCCTTTCGGATGCCGCTGAAGAATGACCCCGACGCGTTGATTGGCGCGACGGGCGAGGCGAAAACCCCCATTGGAGAGGAAGGGTCGGTGCAGGTGCGGAGCGAATTATGGTCGGCGCGGAGCGAGAAACCCATCCCCGCCGGAACGCGCGTCCGAATCCTTCGCCGCGACGGGTTTGTCCTCGAGGTCGAACCGTTGGAAGAATCGGAGAAGTAATCTCTCCGTTTTTCAAGAAAGAAATTCTTTTTCGTTTCCTTAAAGGAGGTCGTATATGGCTCAGGCAGTTTTATGTCTTGTCGGCGTCATCGTTGTTATTGCGTTGGCGATGGCGGCGAGCGCGATTCGCATTGTCCCCGAATATCAACGGCTGGTCGTCTTTCGCTTGGGACGCTGTGTCGGCGAGAAAGGGCCGGGGTTGGTCTTCATCATTCCGGTCGTGGATAGGGCGGTCAAAGTGGATTTGCGGGAGCAGGTACGAGAAATTCCGCATCAGACCTCCATTACGAAGGACAACGCGCCGATTTCCATTGATTTCTTGTGGTACTACAAGGTGATGGATCCCACCGAATCGGTGCTGCAAGTCGGGAATTTCGAATCGGCGGCGCAAGGAATGGCGACAACCACCCTCCGCGCGGTCATCGGCGGAATCCCGCTGGATGATGTCCTTTCGGAGCGCGAACACATCAACACGATGCTTCGTACCCGCCTCGACGAGGTGACGGAACGCTGGGGCGTCAAAGTGACCAACGTGGAAATCCGCGAAATCATCCCGCCGCGTGAAGTTCAAGAAGCGATGAACCGCCAGATGTCTGCGGAACGCGTCCGCCGAGCCGTCGTGACGGAATCCAGCGGTACGCGGGAAGCCGCCATCAACGTCGCCGAGGGCGAGAAACAAGCCGCCATCCTCAAAGCCGAAGGGCAAAAGCAAGCAGCGATTTTGAGCGCGGAAGGGGAACGCAAAGCCCAAATTCTCCGCGCCGAAGGGTTCGCACAAGCCCTGGAACGCATCTTCAAGGCGGCGAAAGAGATAGACCAAAAGACGATGACTCTGCAATACTTCGAGACTCTCAAAGCAATGGCGCAGGGTCCTTCCACGAAATATATCTTCCCGATGGAATTTACCAGTTTGCTGGAAAACTTCGTTAAGGGAAAAGAAGAGTAATCCGCGTTCCCTCGCGGTGATATAGCGCCTCCCGCTCCGCGCGGGAGGCGTCCGTTTCATGGACTATTCGATTCTTCCCGCTACGCTTCGAGATTTACGCGCGCTTCATCTGCTGGAACATCGCTGTTTCGGCGCGGATGCGTGGTCGCTCTTTGACCTTGTTGCCGTTCTCACCTTCCCCGATGTAACGAGGCTGAAGGCTGTCTCCGAGGGGAGGATGATTGGCTTTATCGCGGGAGACCCGCGTCCCTCCCAGGGAGTTTCGTGGATTGCGACGGTCGGCGTTCTCCCGGAGTATCGCCGCCGGGGTGTGGGACGCGCGCTTCTCCGCGCGTGCGAGGCGAAACTTTCCACGCCGTTGGTGCGGCTTTCGGTGCGAACCTCGAATCGCGGCGCGATTCGCCTTTATCAAGAAGAAGGATACCGGACGATTGATTTATGGCGCGCGTATTATCGAGACGGCGGCGACGCGATTGTGATGGAAAAACGTCTGCGGGCGGTATAATGGATGCAATGAATTCCCTCTCGTTCCCGCCTCGTTGGATAGATACGCCCGAAGGGCTGCGCGCGCTCGCGGCGGATCTCGCGTCGCAGCCGCGCATCGCGGTGGATACCGAATCCAACAGCCTTTACGCATATCGCGAGCAGGTCTGCCTCATCCAGTTTTCCACCTCGGAACAAGATTATCTCCTGGACCCCCTTGCGCTCCGTGATTTGACTCCCCTCGCGGGGATTTTTTCTTCCCCCTCTATCGAGAAAGTTTTTCACGCGGCGGAATACGATTTGATTTGCCTGAAACGAGATTTCGGCTTTTCGTTCGCGGGGATTTTCGATACCATGCAAGCCGCGCGGATTTTGGGATACCGCGCCGTCGGGCTGGATAAACTCCTCGCCGAGAAATTCGGCGTAAAGGTGGATAAACGTTTTCAGAAAGCGGATTGGGGGAAGCGTCCTCTTCCGCCGGAAATGCTCCATTATGCCCGGCTGGATACGCATTATCTCCTTCCGCTTCGAGATATTTTGGAAGGGGAATTGCGCGCCAAAGGGCGGTGGGCGCTCGCGAAGGATGATTTTTCGCTGGTCGCGCGCGTGGACGGTCCGACGCCTTCGCTCCGCGCCCCGCGCTGGGAACGCGTGGGAAAACAACGCCGCATGAACGCGCGAGAGTTGACCCTCCTCAACGAACTTTACCGCGCGCGGGAAGCGATTGCAAAGAAGATGAATCGTCCGTTGTTCAAAGTGGTGAGCGATTCGCTCCTCGCGAACCTCGCGGAATCCGCACCGCATACGCCGCGCGGACTCGAAGAAGCGGGATTCTCTCGCCGTCAGGTTCGCGCCTTCGGGGATGCTTTTCTCGAGGCGGTACAACGCGGGGAGCGCGCGCCCCTCGTCCGGCGGACGCAGAATCAGCGTCCATCTTCCGACTATATCCGCCGCATGGATGCGCTCAAGCAATGGCGAAAGCGCGTGGCGCGGGAAATGGACGTGGAGTCGGACGTGATTCTCCCGAAACGTTTTTTGCGCCCGCTCTCGGAAGACGCGCCGCACACGATGGAAGACCTCGCGAATATCCTCGGAGATTCTCCTGAACGTTTGCGCCGTTTCGGTCGGGAGATTTTGAAGGTTTTGGAGGAAGCATGATTATACATTTTCATGGCGCAGCACAGACCGTGACCGGTTCGATGCACTTGCTTGAAATCAACGGAAAACGCCTTTTGCTGGAATGTGGACTCTTTCAGGGACGGCGTAAAGATACCTACGAGAGAAACCGCAATATCCCTTTCGATGCCTCGTCCGTAGACGCGGTGATTCTTTCGCACGCGCATATTGACCATAGCGGCAACCTCCCGCATCTCGTCAAGAATGGCTATGAAGGGGCTATCTACGCGACGCACGCGACGGCGCATTTGGCGGATATCATGCTGCGAGATTCGGGGCATATTCAGGAATCGGATGTGGCATACTTGAACAAGAAGCGCGCGCGTCGCGGCGAACCGCCCGTAGAGCCGCTGTATACCCTCGAAGACGCGGCGCTTGTCGCAGACCATTTTCTCCCTCAGGATTACGAGGCGCCCTTCGAGCCGATTCCGGGGGTCGTTGCCCGCTTTTATGACGCGGGGCATATTTTGGGGTCGGCGGCGGTCGTGCTGGATATCGAGGAACGGGGAAGAACTTTTCGTTTGTGGTTTTCCGGCGATATTGGACGCCGCGGCGCGCCCATCCTCCGGGATCCGGTGCTTCCTTTCGACGCGGATTACCTGATGATGGAATCGACCTACGGCGACAAACCGCATCGAAGCATCGAAGCCGCGCTGGAGGAGTTTTCCGCCGTCGTCCGTAAAACCACCGAACGCGGCGGGCGGGTGATTATCCCTTCTTTCGCGGTCGGACGCACCCAAGAAATCGTCTATGCGCTAAATGAGATGCTCGCGCGCGGCGAATTGACGCCGATTCCGGTCTATGTGGATAGCCCTCTTGCCGTCCACGCGACGGAAATCTTCGAGCAGCATCCCGAATGTTACGATGAAGAGACGCTTGCTTTCATCCGTGAAAATCGGCACCCCGCGCTGGAATTCAAAACCCTGACCTACACCCATTCCGTCGAAGAATCCAAAGCCATCAACAAGCAAAAAGGTCCCATGATTATCATTTCCGCTTCGGGCATGGCTGAAACGGGACGGATTTTGCATCATCTTCGCAATAATATCGAGGACCCGCGCAACACGATTTTGATTGTGGGATGGCAGGCGCCCTACACGCTGGGACGCCGTCTCGCGGATAGGGAAAAACGCGTCAAGATTTTTGGGGAAACCTTCACGCGGCGGGCGGAGGTGGAGACCATCGGCGGGCTTTCCGCACATGCGGGGCAAGATATGCTGGTGGAATACGCAATGGCGGTGAAAAACCGTGTGAAGAAGGTCTTTTTGGTACACGGGGAGGACAGAGGCGCGCTCGCGCTCAAAGAGATTTTGGATGCGCGCGGCTTCGATGTCTCCTACCCGAAACGGGGTTCGACCGTCGAACTTTGAAAGGAGGAGGAGAAGATGCCGAATGTCGGCGACAACGCCCCGGCTTTTTCTCTGCCGGACGAAAACGGGAATCCCGTTTCGCTTGGCGATTTCGCGGGGAAATGGCTGGTGTTGTATTTCTACCCGAAGGACAATACCTCCGGCTGCACGAAGGAAGCGCGTGATTTTACGGAAAGACTCCAAACCTTTTCCGAGTTGAACGCGGTGGTGATTGGCGTAAGCCGGGATAGTGCGGAGACGCATCGGCGCTTTATCGAAAAGCACGAGTTGGGCATTTCCCTCCTCAGCGACCCGGAACACCGAGTCCACAAGGCGTATGGCGCGTGGGGGCTGAAGAAAAATTACGGCAAAGAAACGATGGGCGTCATCCGCTCGACCTTCCTCATCTCGCCGGAAGGAAAAATCGCCGCGAAATGGGAGAAGGTGAAAGTGCGCGTCAAACGCAAAAGCGGCGAGGTAAAACACGCGGACATCGTGGCAAAGAAACTGGCGGAGTTGCAGTTGGGGAGGTGATATTGTTGGTGAACTTTTTCTTGTTTCGAAGAGATTGATTTAATGAGGTCTTCCTTTGCCTTTGTGGCAGATAAGAGGCGCGCAAATTCTAAATTTTGTCTATAATCAAAGTATGTTGGATTGCAAATCTGATTAGCCGCTCATGTTCTTGGTGGGCAACTCACTTTGAATTAGGAGGTGTTATAGAAATCTAACTTGAAGTTTGTTTGGATGATCTACGGAACCGCTTCTTCACAATAAGGAGATGATGTCATGTTTGATCGTATTTTGCGCGCCTTTCGTAACGATGTGTCCCTTTATAAAGAACTCAAAGGAGATGCGCTGTTTGCAGCAGAAGCATGGAAAATCTTTGCCATTTTCCTTGGCGGGAATGCTATCTTATCAATTCTGCTGGGCTTGAAAAACGGGATACTTGCCAGCATAATTCGTGGGATAGTGTCTGCTTTTGGCACTATGATTGGCTATTTCATTTTAGTTGTGTTGGCTTGGTTTATTGGTATAGTTTTGGCGAAAGGGGCGGGGACATTCACTGATTTGCGAGTGGCACTTGCTTATGCGTATTTCATTCCGGCTGTTTTATCTCCAATTCCTGTTCTTGGTGTAGCGCTTGGGCTTTGGTTATTGGTTATAGCATCTTCCGCTATACGAGAGACGCTTGATATTGGGAAGGGATTAACCTTTTTTATCATTATCGTTTCGCTGATAGTGATTTTTGCTATCTCTTTCCTTCAGACGAGTATCGCTGCCGCAATTTTCATAGGGCTCTCGTAACTTTCTTGGGAAACGTGGGGTTTTTGTTTTCTTGAAAATTTCACGTTTCCAAGAATTTAT
>CAZDGZ010000089.1:0-8637 GCA_964505165.1 uncultured Anaerolineaceae bacterium
ATACGCGCCTGCCTCCACGCGGCTCAATTCTTGTAAATCATTGACAAGACGGGCAAGCCTATCGGCTTCGTGATAAATCTGCTCGAACATCTCCGGCGTCGCGGGGAGGACGCCGTCTATCAAGCCCTCCATCGAGCCTTTGATGGTCGTCAGCGGCGTGCGAAGTTCATGCGTCACATCGCCAATCAGACGCTGACGCAGCGATTCGGCTTCCTCCAGACGCTCCGCCATGAGATTGAAACGCCGCGCCAATTGCGCCAACTCGTCCGCTTCCCCCTCGGGGACGCGGACCCGCTCTTCGTAATGTCCATCTGCAATCAAACGGCTCACAATCGTCAACTCACGCAGCGAGGTGATGATTTTTCGACTGAAGACAAAACTCACCGTCAACGCGGCAGCCAGCGCCGCCACCGCAGACAACGCGAGGGCTTCATGAAAAGAATCCCGAAAACTCTCGTAAAGCGGCGCGCCAGGGAGGATAGAAGAATCGCGTCCATCGAAACGAAGCCCCGCGCCCTGTGCCGCGCCTTTTGGCTGTGCAGCCCCTTGCTCCTGCATTTTTGCAAGATGACGCTCGAACGCGGAGGGAATCGCCAGTTCCATCGCCAAAAGGAGAACCGCGCCGCCGACAAAGAGGACGGCAAGATAGGAGAGAAATAATTTCGCGCCCAAATGCGTGCGAAGGTAGGTCTTCATAAAATTTCATCCTCGAAACGATAGCCGATTCCGCGCACAGTGGAAATCAGCCCCTCGCGTCCCAGTTTTTGGCGGATATGCCCCAAATGCACATCCACCACGCGCATCTCGCCGTAATACGAGGCGCCCCAAACTTTTTCGAGCAATGCTTCGCGAGAAAGCACCCGTCCATGATTTTCCGCCAGCGCCCAAAGCAAATCGAACTCGATGGCAGTCAGTTCCACCGGAGTTCCGTCTACGGTGACGCGGCGCGCGCTGCGGTCTATGAGAAGGTGACGAAACGAAAGGACATCCCGCTCCGACGCGCCTTTGTGAAGACGGCGCAACGCGGCTTTGATGCGCGCGACCAACTCACGCGGGCTAAAGGGCTTCGTGACGTAATCATCCGCGCCGACAGTCAGCCCGACGATTCTATCCGTCTCCTCGGTGCGCGCGGTCAACAAGATGACATATACATCCGACTCGCGGCGAAGGCGCGTCAGCACCTCGATTCCATCCATCCCCGGAAGCATGACATCGAGGACGATAACATCGGGCTTGAACGCGCGCGCCGCCTTCAAAGCGGATTCGCCATCCTGCGCGGTATACACTTCGTAGCCTTCCGGCTTCAAATAGGCAACGACCAGATTCAAAATCCCGGGTTCGTCATCTACGACAAGAATTTTCGCGTTTGGCATAAGAACTCCACTCTTTCTCCGAAATCCAAACTAATCTTAAGAGAACGAGAAAAATGCTCCGTAAAGGTTTTGCAAAGATTCGATAAAGAACTCAACGGACGGCAATGCGATTCCGCCCCGCAGACTTTGCCTCGTACAACGCAGCATCCGCGCGGGCAATGAGCGCCGCCAGCGTCATCACCTCGCGGGAAAACGCCGTCACGCCGATACTCACGGTCACAGTTTCCGTCTCCTCGCCCGGAATCAACGCCGCGGATTCTATCGCGCGCCGCAGCCGCTCCGCGACCTCCTTTCCTCCCTCCAAATCCGTCCCCGGAGAAAGAATGACGAATTCCTCGCCGCCATAGCGCGCGGCGATATCGAATTCACGCGTATTTTTCCGCAAAATCTCCGCGATGCCGCGAATCACCGCGTCGCCCGATTCGTGTCCATAGGTATCGTTGATGGTCTTGAAAAGGTCAATGTCCAGCATCATCACGACAAGAGGTGTTTGATAACGCCGCGCGCGCTCGAATTCCCTTTCTCCCAACTCCATCAATTGACGGCGGTTATACAATCCCGAAAGCGGATCCGTCGTCGCGAGATGCTCCAGTTTCTTCAACAAAAAGGCATTCTCTACGGCATACACATTCTGACGGACGATTTTCTCCAAAAATCGGATTTCCGCTTTCGTCAGCGCGCGCTCCTCGCGGCGGTAAAGATTGAGAATTCCAACCAGCGTATCGCGTTTCCGAAAAGGAATCGTCGAAACCGCGCGAAATCCCTCTTTGAGCAAAGGTTCGCAAGGACACGCGCCTTTCTCAGCAGCAAAGGCTTGTAAAACGCTTCCCCGATTTTCGAGAATTTCCGCGCAGAGGGTACCCGGGCGGTAATGGAGATAGCCCTCTAACAACATGCGATGCGTCTCCTCCAACACGCCCTGTGTGACTACGATGACATACGGCTCTTCTCCATCGCCGACAAGAATGAACGCGCCGGCATCGGAACGCGTGTGGCGAATCGCATACCGCAAAACAATCAGGAGAGTCTCTTCCAAATTTTGCGCCGCCGTTACCTCGCGGCTCATCTTCGAGAGAACATAGAACTCCGCACGTTGTTGTTCGACTTCTTCCTCTGCCTTCTTGCGTTTGGAAATATCCCACAAAACCATTTGGAAAGCCAGATGCCCGCCATATTGCACCGGTGCGCCGGTCGCGAGGACATGGAGGAGAATCCCGTCCAGGCGGCGAAACGTTTCCTCTATTGCACCCTGCTGCGATGACGCGCGCAGGCTATCCGTCGAGACGAAACGCGAGATAGGTGTACCAATCAAATCCTCTTTGCTCTGCGCTCCCGTCAGCGCCACCGCCGCCGCGTTAGCATAGAGGATATCCTCCTCGCCCACGATGAACATCGCGGCAGGGTTATTCTCGATGAGACGACAATACAACTCCCGATTTTGCTCCAGGGCCTCGACAAGGGAGGTCAAACGCCAGGATGCCGCGAGTTGATTCGCCAACGCCTGCAACGCGCCGACACGGGATTCGTCCAAATTTTCTCCCCAAACCGAAAGAACGCCAATGACGCGTCCCGAAATGAGAAGAGGAAGCGATACCATCGGCACATGGGAAGCAACCGACGCCATACGAAACGCTCTTTGAAGAACACGCGTCGGCACATCCAGAAAAACACGCTGAAAAATCGGGAACGCGTCCTCATGATAGACCGGCTTCTTCTCCTCGAAAATTTTCGAGAAGAACTGTCCTGTTATCGGAAACGACGCGCCCGCCATCGGAATGTGCATCACCTGTTCGGCAGTGAACGCGGATTTTTTATCGAGAGAATAAAAATGAATGACGATTCGCTCCCCTTTTTCATCCAGCAAACCGAGAAGAAATTCCAATCCCAGTTTTCGAAACTCACGCGCCATTTCTTCCAATGCTTGATTGGAATCTTCAAATTGAATCAAGCGAGACGTGAGATTCTCAAGAATTTGTTCCACGATATCCTCGGTCAGGCGGCAAGAAGCCGCCGCAAAATCGGGATTGCACGTTGAACAGCCCGCGCGCGATGACTAAGACGGTTTTTCTCTTCCATCGAAAGTTCCGCGAGGGTTTTCCCCAATTCGGGGAGAAAGAAAATCGGGTCGTATCCGAAGCCTCCGGCACCGCGTTCAAGAGGGATGATTTCGCCTTCGCAGATTCCTTCGAAAAAAAGCGGCGGCGCACCGGCAGAGGCAACCGCGACCACCGCGCGGAAACGCGCCGTCCAAGGGCGCGGCATCCCGCGTAAATTCTCGAGGAGATACGCGCGTCGGGCGGCATCGTCCGCGTGTACATCAGGGTGGTATCGCGCGGAATGGAGTCCGGGCGCGCCGTCGAGGGCATCCACTTCCAAGCCGGAATCGTCCGCCAAAACCATCATCCCCGAAGCCGACGCGTAAGCGAGGGCTTTCTTCGCCGCGTTCTCCGCGTAAGTCGCGCCATCTTCTTCCACGACGAGAGAGAGACCCACATCCTGCGGCGAGAGAAGCCGAATCGGCAGCGAAGCAAGCAATGCCCGCAATTCGCGAAGTTTCCCAGCGTTTCCGGTGGCGAGGAGGAGGGGCTTCATTCCGCATCTCCTGTTTCGCCGCCGCGCAACGTCGAGAGCGCCCGCTGAGCGGATTCCCGCACGAAAGGGTCTTCATCGTGAAGCGCCCGCCGCAGCGCGGGACGCGCGGACTCGCCGCCGAGGTTCCCCAGCACAATCGCCACGTTTCGCAAATAACCGCGTCGTTTTGTCCGCTTGACCGCGCTTCCCTTGAATTTTCGGTTGAACTCTTGAGGAGAAAGAGACATCTCCTCCGTCAAAAGCGGACGCGGCACCCCCGCACGCGGCAGAAATTCCTCTAAAGGCTCTCCCAACGGCGCGCGATTCCAGGGGCAGACTTCCTGACAAATATCGCAGCCGAAAACCCATTCGCCCATCGCGGGACGAATCTCCTCAGGAATTTCACCTCTCGCCTCGATAGTCCAATACGACAAACAGCGGGTCGAATCCACTGTCCGATTCGGCAAAATCGCCTGCGTGGGGCACGCGTCGAGGCAGCGCGTACAAGTCCCACAGCGGTCTTCCTCGAAAGGCGAATCCGGCTCCAAGTCCACATCCATGAAAATTTCCGCCAAAAAGAGATACGAGCCATAACGCGGATGAATGAGACATGCATTTTTGCCAATCCAACCCAGCCCCGCGCGCGACGCCAACTCCCGCTCCAAAACGGGACCTGTATCAGTGTACATTCGATGCGAAATCGAACGCCCGACTTCCGCTTCGATAAAAGAGACCAACGATTTCATACGCTTCGGAAGGACTTCGTGATAATCGTCGCCCCACGCGTAGGAGGCAACGCGTCCACGAGGAGAAGATTCATCCGAGGAAGATGCCGAGCGCGGATTCGGATAAGGCGCAGCGAGGACGAGAATGGAACGCGCCTCCGGCAGAATCAACCGGGGATTCGCGCGACGCCGCCGCGCTCGTTCCGTTTCGAGATAATGCATCGCCGCATGATGCCCCGCCGCGAGCCACGCCTCGTACACGGGATACATCGCGGGCGCGTCCGGTGTCGTCACGCCGACAAGCGGAAATCCCAACCGCCGAGCCTCGGCTTTGATGAGATCCTTGAGCATCAACGCACGACGATTTTCACATATAGCGGTTTTCCGAACGGTACGCCTTTGGCATTTGCCATTTGCCACGCGCTGACATATTCACCGGCGGCTTGCGGCGCCTTAAAGCGAACGGAAACCTCCACCTCTTCGCCGGGAGCAACGACGCCGGGCAATGGCACAGCCTGTCCCGACATCCGGTTGGCGTACCCCGCGTAGATGAGTTTGTATCCCTCACCCCACGCGCAGGAGCCGGTATTCTTGATTCGCCACGTTTTGAGAAAATCTTGCCCCGGCGACATTTCCGACCCGTCCGGCACGTTGACATCCACTGTCGCGGCGTCGAAGGAATAATTATCACAAAGTATCGGCGTCGGCGAGGATTCAACGAAAAGCGTCGGCGTCGGCCCGGGAGTCGGGATATCGGGAGGGAGAGGGGTTTCCGTAGGCGGTACGGGAGTCGGAGGGAGGGCTTGCGCGGTTTGAGTCATCCCCGCGACCATCGTCTCCGCCGCGGCGGTGTACAACGCGTTCACGTCAACGGTCGGAGTTGCGTCCGCCGAAGAGGAGCCACAGGCGCTCAAGAAAAATGCGCCAACGAGGAGAAGAATGAGTATACTGCGTTTCTTCATGAGAAGTCTCCAAAGGATGTGGAAGCGGGTTTCTTCTATGATACCAGAAATTGCCCTCACAGATTCGCGCGAGGCAAGCGCCGCGAAGATGGTACAATTTCTCGGCTATGCCTCCTCTCTTTTATGACCTCCCCTTTCCCGAACTCCGCGCCCTTGTCAAATCGTGGGGCGAACCCACATACCGCGCCCGCCAACTTTGGGAAGGCGCGTATCGCAACCTCTGGAATACCCCGGAAGAATTCACTCCCCTGCCGAAAACATTACGCGGAAAACTAGACAAACGCCTCGACTTCAACGCGCTTCGTCCCGTTTCAAAACTCGTCTCCAAAGACGGCATGACCGAAAAAACGCTTTTCGCATTGCGGGACGGACAAAAAATCGAAGTCGTATTGATGAAATATCCACCGTCCAGCGATTCTGAAGGACAGGGACGGCGGACTCTCTGCATCTCGACTCAGGTCGGCTGTGCAATGGGATGCAAATTCTGCGCAACCGGGCAAATGGGATTCAAGCGGAATCTCAGCCGAGGGGAAATCGCCGCGCAAGTGCTCTACTACGCGCGCCGCCTCCGAGACGAAGGCGAAAAACTGACCAATGTCGTCGTGATGGGCATGGGCGAACCCTTCCACAATTACGACAACACCCTCGCCGCGATAGATTTACTCAACGACCCGGACGGCTTCGCGTTCGGCGCGCGGCGGTTCACCATCTCCACAGTAGGGCTGATACCGGAAATCCGCCGTTTCGCCGATGAAAAGCGTCAGGTCGGGCTTGCCATCTCCCTCCACGCGGCAGATGACGAACTCCGCGCGTCCATGCTGCCCATTGCGAAAAAATATCCCCTCAACGAACTTCTCGAAGCCTGCCGCTACTACGTCTCGAAGACGCATCGGCGCATCACCTTCGAATGGGCGCTCATCGAAGGCGTCAACGACACGCCGGAACAAGCGCGCCTTCTCGCGCGAAAAACGCGCGGACTTCTCTGCCATGTAAACGCCATCCCTCTCAACGAGACAAAAGGCTTCAAGGGACGCGGCACAAGCCGCAGCCGCGCGCGCCAATTCAAAGCGATTCTCGAAGCCGAAGGAATCCCCTGCACCATCCGCATGCGACGCGGAATCGAAATTCAGGCAGGCTGCGGACAACTCGCCAGCCGAAACTCTGACGCAAAACAAAGTGCGCCCGTCCAACCCGGCGCATCCGAAAACTAATCATCTTGCCGCATTTTCTCTTTTGATGTATAACCACTTCACACTTCATCCTACCCGCAACCGATAAAACCCTATGGAAAAGAAATCCTGGCTCGAACGCCCCGTTCACCCTGCATTCCCCTCCATTACCAACGAAATCTTCTTGTTCGGACTTCTTCTCGTCCTCGCCGCGATAAGCCGATTTTACGACCTCGGCGCGCGCGTGATGAGCCACGATGAAAGTCTGCACACCTACTTCTCGTGGCTTTTATATCGCGGGCAAGGCTACCAGCATACGCCGATGATGCATGGACCGCTGCAATTTCACCTCCTCGCGTTGTCCTACTTCCTCTTCGGCGTCAGCGACTTCACGGCGAGAATCCCCGCCGCGATATTCAACATCGCCACAATCTGGATGATATGGTACTGGCGGCGCTACCTCGGCAAAACGGGCGCGCTCCTCGCGGGCGTGATGATGCTCATATCGCCCTATCTTCTCTTCTACGGGCGATACGTCCGCAACGAAGCCTACAGCGCCTTCGCGGGGATGCTCATGGTCTACGCCATCCTCCGCTATCTTGAAGAAGGCAAAAAACAGCACCTCTACCTGCTAACCGCCGCGCTCGTCATCAACTTCACCTCGAAAGAAACCGCGTTCATCTACGCCGCGCAAGCCCTTCTCTTCCTCGGGATACTCCTTCTCGTGCGGCGCACCCGCGAAAAATGGGAAGACACAGCCTCGTTGACAGGATTCGTCGCCACGAGCGTCATCGGCGGCATCCTCGCCCTCGCCGGGATTATCCTCCACGTTCAGGAGAAAGCCGCGTCGCTCTCCGCCGGCGCGTGGTCTGCCTCCGGCGGCACTCCCTTCGACGAAGCCGCTCCCGCGTCGGCATCGTTCTCGCCCGCCGCGTTATTCGGACTGGCAGCGCTCGCGTTCCTCGCGGCAGGATACTTCTTCATCAAAGGCGCAACTTGGCAAAAAATCCGAGAAGAACGCTCCTTCGACCTGATTTTGCTCATGATGACGCTCATCCTGCCGCAACTTGCGCCGCTCCTTCTCAAAATCCTCGGGTGGAGCATCCCGACAAGCATCGAAACCGTCAGCGCGCTCTCGCAGAAAGACATCCTGCAAGTCGGGCTCATCCTCGCCGTTTTGTTCGCCATCTCCATCGCCGTCGGGTTGTGGTGGAATTTCGAAGTCTGGTGGAAAGCAGCGCTCGGCTTCCATGTCGTTTTCCTGCTTCTGTACACGACCTTCTTCACCAACAGCGGCGGCTTCGTAACGGGACTTCTCGGCTCGTTGGGCTACTGGCTCGAACAGCAAGGGGTACAACGCGGCAGCCAGCCCTGGTATTACTACATCCTCATCCAAATTCCCATATACGAGTTTTTGCCCGCGTTAGGGTCGCTCCTTGCCCTCTATCTCGGTTTTCGCCAGCGCAAGAACACGCCGCCGGCAGAATCCTCCGATGCGGCGGAATCAGATGTCCCCGGCGCGCGGGATTCGTCCCTCGTTTTCCCCATGCTTCTTTGGTGGAGCGTCAGCAGCGTCATCGCCTATAGTTACGCAGGCGAGCGGATGCCCTGGCTCACTTATCACATCACGCTGCCCATGATTCTCCTCTCCGCATGGGGATTCCATCAACTCTTCCAACGGATGGATTGGGAGGGGATACGCCATGCGCGCCCCGCGTGGACAATTCTCCTCATGGGGCTGTTCCTTCTTTCCGGCATCCGCGCCGCGCTCGCGCTCGCGGGGCCAACCCCTCCTTTTCGGGGTGACACGCTCGACGCGCTTCAATCCACCGGAGAT
>CAZDGZ010000090.1:0-8534 GCA_964505165.1 uncultured Anaerolineaceae bacterium
CCCCGACTTCTTTCATTGCGGGGAGGAGGACGGTGTTGAGGATGTGGACAGCGGCATTGCCCGTCCCCTCCCCGGCAGGAGAGGAAGAGGATGCCAGCGCCTCCACCAGGGCATCTACGTCGGATTCGATGTCGGGGGAATCCCCAAGCGCGCCCGGCTGCCGGTGGACGATACGCCAATGCAAGCGTTCTTCCAAACTCATCCCTTCCGTCGGGTCGGCGGCTTGCACCGCGGAGGTGGTCTTGCCCTCGAAGTATGCGATGACCTGAGCCAGCGCGTCTTCGCGGCGATTGAAAATCAAATCTTCCGCCAGTTGACGCTCGTTTTCGGGAATATCGGCGTAGGGGGTAATTTGTGCCGGGTTGACAATCGCCATATCCAGCCCGGCTTTGACCGCGTGGAAGAGAAAAACGCTGTTGAGCACATGCCGCGCGGCTTTGTTCAGCCCAAACGAGACGTTGCTCACGCCCAGCGAGGTGAACACGCCCGGCAGTTCCGCTTTGATGCGGCGGATGCCCTCCAGCGTTTCGATGGCGGAGTTGAGATATTCCGCTTCGCCAGTCGCGAGGGTGAAGGTGAGAGGGTCGAAGACCAAATCGCCCGCGTGCAAACCATGTTCTTCCACCGCGATGCGGTAGAGTTCGCGCGCCACTTCCAATTTGCGTTCCGCCGTCTTCGCCATGCCCTGCTCGTCAATCGTCAGAACGAGAACAGCAGCGTTGTATTGCTTCGCCAGCGCGAAGACACGGTCGGCTTTCTCGCGTCCGCTTTCGAGATGGGTAGAGTTGAGAAGGCAGCGTCCCGGCGCGGTCTTCAAGCCGACTTCCATCACTTCGGGGTCGGTAGTGTCAAAGACGAGGGGGACATCAATCCCCGCCGTAATCAGTTTTCGGACGACGAGACGCATCAACTCCGCTTCGTCCTGCCGCTCGGTGACGGCGACGGAAATATCCAAGGCGTGCGCGCCGCTATCCACTTGCTGACGGGCAACCTCGAGAATGCCATCCCAATCTTCGGCGAGGAGGAGACGCTTGAATTTTCGGCTGCCCTGCGCGTTGCAGCGTTCCCCAATAAGGAGGGGCGGCGGGTCCTGCCGCATGGTGAAAGCGCGGATACCGGAGGAGAGACGCGGAATATCCAGCACGGGACGCGGCGGACGCCGTTTCCCGTGTACGCGCTCGACCAGCGCTTTCAGGTGCGCGGGAGTCGTCCCGCAGCATCCGCCCACGACGCTGATGTGATGTCTTTCGATGAATTCCGTCAACGCGTCGGCGAAAGGCTCCGGCTCCAGCGGGTAAACGGCTTCGCCGTCCACGTTGAGGGGCAGCCCCGCGTTGGGGATGCAGGAGACCGGCAGCGGCGCGTGTTCCCCCAGAAACTCAATGGGCTGGCGCATGTGTTCGGGTCCCGTGGAGCAGTTCAAGCCGATGACATCAATGGGCATCCCCTCCAGAATGGTCAACGCGGCGGCGATATCCGTCCCGAAGAGCATCCGCCCGGTGGTATCGAGGGTGACTTGCGCCTGGATGGGGAGATACTCCCCCGTCTCCTCGAAGGCGCGTTCGATGCCCTGAATCGCGGCTTTGACTTCGAGAATATCTTGCGAGGTTTCGATAAGCAGCACATCCACGCCGCCCTGAATCAGCCCGACGGCTTGCTCTCGGAAGACATCCGCCAACTCGTCGAACGTGACATCGGAAAGGTCAGGGTCGTCAGCGGAGGGGAGTTTCCCCGTCGGGCCCATCGAACCGGCGACGAAACGCGGCGTCCCGTCGCGCGCGGCATATTCGTCCGCGAGGCGACGCGCCAGCGACGCGGCAGCACGATTGATTTCGAGAACCTTATCCTGCAAACCGTATTCGGTCAGGGTGATGCGGTTGGAGCGGAAAGTATCCGTCTCGATGACATCCACGCCGACATCGAGAAAAGAGCGGTGAACTTTCTCCACCGCCTGCGGATATGTGAGCACGAGATAATCATTACAGCCCACATACTGCTCGCCGCCGAAATGCTCGGCGGTCAGGTTTTGTTTTTGCAAACTGGTTCCCATTGCGCCGTCGTAAATCAACACACGCTCGGCGAGGGCATCCAGATAGCGACGGTTGGTGTATTTTCTGTCAGTCATGCAATATCCTTGAGAAGGGGTGTTTGCATGTCAATCATACCCTAAAACACGAGGAGAGGAAGATATTCGAATGCTCTTCAAACGACGAAACCCCGTTTCACGCGGGGTTTCGTTCGACCAACTCAGAGGGAGGAGAGAGTATATATAAAGAGAAAACGACGCTTGTTTGCGGTTGCCGTACAGAATTCAGTGTAGCGCGCTTTCCTCGCTTATGCCAGTGACATGAATCATCAAACAGGATGACAAACCTCGTCAGGAAAGCACGACGCCGTGCCGGTCTTTCAAAATTTCGCGCGTGCGCTCGACTTCTTCTTCCCGGCGCTCGCTCGTCCAATTCAACGCCTCGCCCAACACCCACGCGATTTCCTCCACATTGTCGCGGGTCAGCCTCCCCAACATCGCGAGGAGAGAACGCCGCAAGAGGAAATCATCCAAATGAACGACTTTTTCTTTTTGCGCGATATATGCGAGTTCCCGTTTGGAGTATTCCGG
The DNA here is from genome assembly GCA_964505165.1 of uncultured Anaerolineaceae bacterium. GTDB lineage: Bacteria > Chloroflexota > Anaerolineae > Anaerolineales > Villigracilaceae > CAZDGZ01. The sequence goes on from CAZDGZ010000090.1 coordinate 2,618, forward strand.
CAAGGTACGCAGCGGTTCATCCCTCCCCTGCGAGATGAACATCGCGATATTTTCCGCGAGAGTGCCATATCTCTCGAAGAGGACACGCACACGCGTTTCGGGGAGATTTGTCCACGCACACACGCGTTCGACAAATCGGCGGCGCGCCTCTTCCGATTGGGGGTAATTTCTTCCCCCGCCAATGGGGAGCGCGCGCGTATTTTTTCGACGCGTTTTCCCCAAGAAGGAAAGCGCCTTATCGGTGACCTCCTCCGCGAACGCGCGGTACGAGGTCCATTTTCCACCGACGAGAGAATAAACCGGAAAATCCAGCCCTGTCCACACCCCATTGACTACGCGAAGGCTATGGTCTCGGCTGATTTGTCCCGCCGCGCGCGTGTTCGGTTCATACTCCAACGGACGCACGCCCGAAAACCGGAAGACGATATGCTCCCGCGTGACGCGTATTTCTGGGAAGACACGGCGAAGCATCGAAAGGAAGTATTCGATTTCTTCGTCGTCGCAACGCGCATCATCCGGGTTTTCAATCGGGATATCCGATGTGCCAATGAGCACCTTGTCGAAAAGCGGAAAGACAAGGACTATCCGCCCATCATCATTTTCAAAGAAAAATTCATGGTCGCCAATGGCTTCCCGAAGTTCGGGATGATTCAAAATCAGATGAGAGCCTTTTGTTCCGCCAATGAAACGGGTAGAAATTCCGAGCGCCCGATTCGCAAAATCAATCCAGGGACCCGCCGCATTGATGAGAAGCCGCGGCGTGACATCGAAAGTCTCGCCCGTCAATTCATCGCGCAACGTCACACGTTTTCCTTGTCCTCCAATCAGGCTCACATAGTTGAGCGCGCGTGCGTTGGGATTTTCGGCTTCCGCATCCAGCAAAATTTCCACCGCCATACGTTCCGGGTCCAAAATCGCGCCGTCGTAGTAGGTCGCGGTAAAGCGGATGTCCGGATTCAGCCGTTTCCAGCGCCGGAGGGACTCTTCTCGTCCGAGAAAACGATGACGAGGGGTAACGCGATTTTTCTCGGCATAGGCATCGTAGAGCATCAATCCAAGTTTGATGACCACCGCGCCGCGTTCGCGCGGACGGTCGAGAAGATTGAAGAATTTCAGCGGAGCATTCAGCAGCCCCGAAAAAATGCGGAAAATAGGAATCGTCGTCGGCAACGGTCGGACGAGATGCGGCGCGTTTTGAATCATCCGGTTTCGTTCCTGCACCGCTTCGCGGACGAGACGAAATTCTCCGTTTTCCAAATAGCGAATCCCGCCATGCGCCATGTGCGACGATGCCGCCGATGCGCCGGAACAGAAATCGCCCTTATCTATGAGGAGGACATCCACGCCGTTAAGCGCCAAATCACGAAACACACCGATTCCGTTGATTCCCGCGCCGACGACAAGAACGCTAATCTCACCATGTTGTCTAAGAAGCGCAAGGGTTTCTACCCGATTCATATAGCCTCTTTTCGTATGCTCGCGCGAGGTGCGCGAAAAGGTTATGCCGTTTCTTTTCCGTTTATGTAACGCAACAAGAAAAATACGACCAGCGAGATAAAAATAATGAGCGCCGCAACCGGGCGAGCATAATCCAAGCCATACGATTCGAATCGCTCGTAGACAAGGACCGGTGCGACCATCGGATGATATGCCAAAATCACCACAGCGCCAAATTCGCTCAATCCGCGTGCCCACATCATCAACGTTCCCGACAAAATGCTTTGTTTTGCCAACGGAAGTGTGATTCGCCAAAAACTTTGCCACGGTGTAGCACCCAATGTCCGTGCGACAGCCTCCATACGAGGATCCACGCTTCGAAATCCATCACGCGCAGCATTAACCAGAAAGGACAAACTGACAAAAAGCATCGCAATCACAATGCCAGGTGTAGCGGAGACAAAGGAAACCCCGAGAATCTCAAAAATTTTTCCGAGCCAGGCTTTCCGTCCAAAAACCATAAGCAAAGCAATTCCTGCCGCCGAATGAGGTACCACAACAGGCAAATCAATAAGCGCCTCTACCCATTGTTTCCCGCGAAAGGGAACGCGAGCAAGGATATAGGCTAACGGGATACCAGCAATAAGGGCAAAGACCGTTGCTATCGCCGAGGCAAAGAGGGTTAGAAAAATGGCTTGTTGGACCTCCGTATCTTGCCATACCGCCCATATTTGAGAGGGAGGAGATGCCAGAAAAATCTGTGCAAGCGGCAAGGCGATAAAAAGAATCAAAAGGCTTCCTATTCCAGCGAAAAGAAATTTCATAGGATTATTTGCCATCCATCATTGACTAAAAAAAGAGTCCAGCACTTGCGGCAAACCCTCTCCGGTAAATGTAGGAGGGGAAATCGGTGGTTGCCCGGACTCATCGAGTATTCGTTGTCCCTCTGGGCCGAGAATGAACGCGACAAATTGTGCTGCCAAATCCGGCGAGGGAGCGTTTAGCGGTATCGTCAATCCATAGACAATAGGAGCGCCAACTTTCGCAACGGTTTCTCCAGGGTTGCTACCACTAATATCAACAGAGGCGGTCTGATACGTTTCCGCATATTGCGGAAACCCCAAATTGATTTCAGGAGGAAGTTCGACGTAATTCAAATGATGTTGAATCGCGACAGAACGATATTCGAAAGCATAGTCCATATCTCCCGATTGCAATAGCGCAAGCAATTCCACAGCCTTTGGGCGTATGTTTTTCGGCGGACAATGTGTCGAAAGCCGTTCCTCCAAGCCCGGGACATTGTAATAAGTTTCAGCAAGTTGCCATACCATGAGCGTTCGATAACCACAAGGGTCGGCATTCGGATCCGAATGCCCATAGACCACCTCATCTCGCGTCAAAATTTCGTACCAGTTCTCGCTGTTGATTTCGTCGGCATATTTAGAGGAATCCGTATATACAAGAACCATTTCATTACGCGCAAAATGGATATTCCACGAAGCATATTCCGGCACTAATAGCGTATCAATAACAGAGTAATCCGCCGACATCATAAGGTCGGCTTCTCTCCCAAGTTCGCTGATTTTACGCGCGGTCGTACGACTCCCTGCCGCCTCTGTTTCGAAAAAAATATTCGGATGCTCTTTTTGAAAGGCTTCCGTCAGATTCTGAATGGGAACGGTAAGGCTGCCCGCGTGGAAAATAATTAACGTCTCCGTCTCGTCGGCTTTCCCGGAGAAGAGAGAAGCGCATCCAACAAGAAACAGTGCGGTTTCAAAGAAAAGCGAGAGAAAAAAGATAAACCGCTTTTTCATGGCTTCTCAATCCAATCGAAGGAACGGGTAACGGCTTTCTTCCATCCGGCGTAAAGCCGCGAGCGGGTAGACTCGTCCATCGAGGGAGTCCATCGCTGTGATTCTCCCCAATTGGCACGGAGTTCTCCGAAATCATTCCAAAAGCCGACCGCCAGCCCTGCCGCGTAGGCTGCGCCGAGCGCTGTCGTTTCCGCGACAACGGGACGAATAACCGGCACATCGAGAATATCTGCTTGAAATTGCATCAAAAGATGATTGACGGTCATTCCGCCATCCACTTTGAGCGCTTTGAGCGAAATGCCAGAATCTTTTTCCATCGCTTCCAAAACCTCGCGGGTTTGGTAGGCAGTCGCTTCGAGGACCGCGCGCGCCAAATGTCCTTTGTTGACGTAGCGCGTCAACCCCGCGATGACGCCGCGCGCGTCGCTCCGCCAATACGGCGCGTACAATCCGCTGAACGCGGGGACGAAGTAGATGCCGCCGTTATCCTCCACCGTGTTTGCGAGCATTTCCACATCCGAGGAGGATTCGATAATTCCCAAATTATCCCGAAGCCATTGGACCAACGCGCCCGCGATGGCAATCGAACCTTCGAGCGCGTAGACCGCCGCGTTTTCGCCGATTTTGTATCCAAGCGTGGAAAGCAAACCCGCATCTGAACGCACCGGCGCGGTTCCCGTGTTCATGAGCATAAAACAGCCCGTTCCGTAAGTGTTCTTCGCCTCTCCCGCCTCGTAGCAGGTCTGCCCAAACAACGCGGCTTGCTGGTCTCCCAAATCACCCGCAATCGGGATGCCTTTCAACGCGCCCTCTCTAATTTCTCCGTACACCTCCGAGGAGGAGCGAATCTCCGGCAACATTGCGCGCGGAACCCCTATCGCCTCGAGGAGTGAATCATCCCAATCCAGCGTGTGCAAATTCATCAACATCGTGCGCGAGGCATTGGTCACATCGGTCGCATGAACGCCGGTGAGATTCCACAGGAGCCAGGTATCTATATTCCCGAAGAGAATCTCGCCGCGTGCGGCGCGCGCCTCCGCATCCGGGACATGGTCTAAAATCCAGCGAATTTTCGGGCCGGAGAAATACGTCGCCAACGGAAGCCCGGTTTTCTCGCGAAATCGGTCTTGTCCGCCCTCTTTCGAGAGTGTGGCAATCAGGTCGGCAGTACGCGTATCCTGCCACACAAGAGCCGGAGAAATCGGCTCGCCGGTGTTTTTATCCCAAAGAATGGTCGTCTCGCGCTGATTCGTCACGCCGACAGCGGCAATTTCTTCCGGGGTAATCCCGCTTTTCTGCAACGCGCCCTCGATGACCTCCCACGTGCGCGTCAAAATCTCCTTTGCATCGTGCTCCACCCATCCGGGTTTGGGATAAATCTGCCGATGCTCTTTCTGGTCAACGGCGACCACCTCCCCTCGATGGTTGAAGAGGATGAAGCGGGTACTCGTCGTCCCTTGATCAATCGCGCCTACATATTTTTTCATGGAATCCTCCTCAAGATACCCAATTTCGCGCGCCGGAGAGAAAGGCTTTCCCGTCCATGCGCTTTTTCCCCGCAGGCTGCACGGTTTCGAGGATAAGGAGACCCTCTCCCGTCCCGACAGCGGGATATTTTTCGACGACAAGACGCGCCCCCGCGTCAGCATGACCCTCTGCCGCGCGCGCCGCGTGGACTTTCAGGATTCTCCCGTCGAATTCGAAGAACGCGCCGGGCCAGGGAGTATACGCGCGTACCTGCCGTTCCAGCGATTTCGCGTCGCGCGTGAAATCGAGTCTCCCGTCTTCTTTCTTCAACATCGGCGCATAGGTCGCGCCCTCTTCCGGCTGGGGACGCGGCTGCAAGTCTCCCGAAAGATAACGCGGCAAAGTATCCATCAACAACGACGCGCCCAACAACGATAACTTCCCCAGCAGCGTTTCCGCCGTCTCGTCTGGAGCAATGGGCAGCGCGCGTTGTGAGAGAATGGGACCCGTATCAATCCCCTCGTCCATCTTCATGATGGTAATGCCCGTTTCGGAATCTCCTGCTAAAATCGCGGCTTGCGCGGGAGCAGCGCCGCGCCACCGCGGGAGCAAAGACCCATGAACATTGACGCACCCGAAAGGAGGGAGAGAAAGGACATTTGCTCGTAGAATCTGCCCGAACGCGGCAACCACGATGACATCCGGTTTCCACGCCGCAAGCGCCTCGAAAGCCTCCGCCTTTCGCAGTGATTTCGGCTGAAGAATCGGAATCCCCAATTCCTGCGCGAGGCGTTTGACCGGCGGCGAGACCTCTTTCCGTCCGCGTCCGCTGCGTTTATCCGGTTGAGTCACAACGCCCGCAATCTCGTACCGTTCTGCAAGAGATTTCAAAACCGGCACGGCGAAGGCGGGCGATCCCATGAAAACAATTTTTTCGCTCATCATAGACCGATTCTAGCATGAGCGGGGAAGGCGTCAAGGAGGGCTGTACAATATCTCTGTACAAAAGAAAGGATTTCCCATTGGAAAACGCGCGGTTTTACGCGCGTCCGGGTACATCGTTTCTATGCCGAAGCCGCGAAAACATAGCGTCATTAGTGGGTTTTCGTTTATGGCGATATGCTATAATGTCTGCATAAACAGATTGATGGTTTAGGAGAAGGTTTTCTCCGCGCGATTGCACGGGTGAGGAAATGGTT
>CAZDGZ010000091.1:0-8397 GCA_964505165.1 uncultured Anaerolineaceae bacterium
TTGTGCCGAAGACGACGATGATGAGGGTGTTGAGAATATAGCGTCCGAATGGGACGGTGGTCATTGCCAGGCGAAAATTTTCCCAGTGGAATTTGACTTGCGTGACGCGCGTTCCCTCCTTGACGGGGAGTTCGTACCGTTCTTCCGGGTTTTCCGGGTTGACGAAGACGCCGATGGCGCCGTTTTTCTTGAGGAGGGCGAGTCGTCTCATCTCTCCATCTACGGGAATGTCGTAGAGGTAGAGGCTTTTCCCCTCGATATCGACTTTCACGGTTTCGCGCGGAATCCATTGCGGAGGAAAGGTTTTGACCGCGTTTTTGCTTTTCAACGCGGAAGAGACCATCCACAAAAGCGGAATGCTGATGGCGACGAAGCCGATGGTCAGGATAATCAAACTGACGATTTTTTCTATTGTCTCGCTGCGTTTTTTGCTGATGACCGTCATGGGTATTTCTCCTTTTTACCGTCGGACTTCGCCTTCGTAATACACCCAAAATTCCGAACTCTTGAAGACCAAGAGCGTGAAGATGAGAACGATGACAAAGAGCGCCCATGCCAGAGCGGAGGCGTATCCCATATTCAGGTAGGTGAAGGCATGTTTGTAGAGATAGAGGTTGTAAAACAGCGTAGAGTCTACGGGGCCGCCGCCCGTGAGCACATACGCATCGGTGAAGTATTGAAATGTGCCGATAATGCCGGTGACGAGATTGTAGAAGATGACTGGCGACATGAGCGGCAGCGTGATTTTCGTAAGTTGCTGCCATTTGTTCGCGCCGTCAATTTGAGCGGCTTCGTATAGTGATGTGGGGATGCCTTGAAGCCCCGCGAGATAGATAATCATTCCTCCGCCGACTCCCCAGAGACTCATCAGGATGAGCGCACGCAGCGCCCAATCCGGGCTGGAGAGCCACCCGGGACCTTTGAACCCGAACAAGCCGATGAACCAGTTGAGAATCCCGAAGCGCGGATTGAATATCAGCCCCCACAGGAGCGCGGTCGCGACTCCGGGCATGACAGAGGGGAGGTAATACGCTGTCCGCCAAAATGCCACCCCGGGGACTTTGAGATTCAGTAGATACGCGACCATGAACCCGAAAATCAAATCCAGCGGAATGGCGATGAACGCGAAGGTCATCGTCACGCGCAGAGAATGCCAGAATTTCGGATCATCGGTGAGCATTTTGACGTAATTGGTAAAGCCAATGAAGGTGGGCGCATCGAGGATGTTGTAATGTGTAAAAGAGAGGACAATCGAGGCGATCATCGGACCTGCGGTAAAAAGGATAAAGCCGATAATCCAGGGACTGATGAAGATGTACGCCCAGATGGCTTCTCGTTTTTTGAGGGAGATAGATTTGGGCATGAGTTTTTTCGCTAGGAGTGAAAAGGGATTCGCGCCGAAAAAAGAACCTCTTCCTCCGAGAGTTTTGGTCTCGGAGGAAGAGCGCGGGAGGGGAAACGCTTAGTGCTGCGCCCAGTATTCGTCCAAGTATCCCTGGACTTCTTCGTTGAGCGCGTCGAGGATGGCTTGAACGTCGGTGTTTTCGCCGGTCATCACTTGTTCCATCGCCATTTCCGTCGCGTCGAAGACTTTGCCGTAATTCGGAATCCAGGTTTCGTAGTTCGGGTTGTCCATGTAGTCAATCGCATCGAGGAAGACCTGGAAATCTACGTTGGGGTAGGCTTCGGACATTTCGGAGAGCCAGTTTTCGGAGAGGGATCTGCGGGCGGGGATGCAGCCGTAACTATCGGTGAGCCGCTTCATGATTTCGGGCTGCATGAGCCATTTCGCGACTTCCCATGCTTCGTCGGGATGCGCGGAATCTTTGGGGATGACGAAGCCGTCGGCGTTGGTTTCCGCGACAATCGTTCCGTCGGGTCCGGCGGGAATCGCCGCGACGTCCCAGTTGAAGCCTTCCGACCAGGTGTCGTAGTTGTAGGACATCCAACTATGAATTTCCCACATGGCGACCATGCCGCTTTCCAGCGCGTCCATCTCGCCGAGAGCGGCGTCTACTTCTTCGCTGCTGGGGCGAATGTGCCATGTCCACACCGAATCGCTGATGAATTGAAGCGCGTCCACCCAGGGCTGCGAGTTCATCTGCGCGGTCTTGAAGTCTTCGCTCATGCCGATAGAATCGCCGCCGAATTTCGCGGGGATGGCGCGGAAGGGAAGCCAATCCCAGCCGTCCCAGCCCCATTGTACGATGTCTTCCGCGTCGAAATCGGGGGAGGTGGCGTCGTTGCCATTGGAGTCGAAGGTGAGATGCTGTGCGACTTCCACGAGTTTCTCATACGTCCAATCGGGAGTGCCGAATTCGTGCGGAGGATAGGCTAATCCTGCCTCGTCGAACATATCTTCGTTGTAGTAGACGACGGAGGGGTAGACGCCCAGCGGCAGGCTGACGATTTTCCCTTCTACTTTTTGCAAATCCAGCGCGGGACCGTAGAAGTCGCTGGTGTCGTAGTTGTCGCGCTCGATGTAGGGAGACAGGTCGAGCCATTCATCCTGAAATTCCGCAACGCCCATCACGCCAATCGGCATGACGATGTCGGGAGACATTCCGCCCGCCAGCATCGTGGAGAATTTGGTCGTATGGTCTTCGTAGGCGACGGTGACGAACTCGATTTGGATGTCGTCATGCGTGCTGTTGAATTCTTCCGCGAGTTGGTTGTGGAGGTCAATTTGCTCCGGTTCGGTGCCGGTTCCGAATCCCACGAAGATGGTGATTTTGACGGGCCCGTTTTCGGCGGCAGGCGCTTCGTTCGCACCCGAAGATTCCTGTGATTCCCCGCCGGATTCAGCGGGCGCGGCAGGCGTAGATTTTCCGCCGCATGCGGTGAGAATCATGCTCGCGGCGACCAGTAAGGTGAGAAGTATCCAGAGTTTAGATTTCATCGAGAGTGCTCCTTTCAAGCAAAATAGAGAGAATTTTTGAGGGAAAACGAGAAATTCGATATCTTGTGTGGACAATCACCTCCCACTATCAGGGGTACAACCGCAAGAGCGGCGAAGAATGATTTTTGTCGGGAGCAGGGTAAGCGGCTCCGCTTTGCCGGTTTGAATGAGACGGATGAGTTGCAGCGCCGCCTGGCGGCCGACCTCCTCCGTCGGCGCGTGGACGGTCGTCAGCGAGGGCGTGAGATACGGCGACATGCGCTGGTCGTCGAAACCGACGAGGGACACATCCTCCGGTACGCGGAGTCCGTTTTCCTGCAATGCGGCGAGCGCGCCGACGGCAGATTCGTCGTCGGCGGCAAAGACCGCGTCGAAATCCGCACCGCTGCGGATAAAGGCGTTCATCGCTTCGTATGCAACTTCTCTGTCGAAATCACCGCGTAAGAGGAGCGCGGGATCTGCCGTCAAGCCGTTGGCTTTCAGCGCCTGACGGTAGCCGGTTTCGCGCCAATGTGAATCCTCGTGTACTTCGGGCCCTTGGAGAAAGACGATACGCCGCCGTTGATGGACGCGAATCAAATGTTCCGTGATTTCGCGCGAGGCGGCTTTGTTCTCGATGGTGACGCAGGGGATGTTGAGACCTTCGGGCGGGGTGCGGTGGATGAGCACGACCGGAAATCCAATTCTTGCAAAGTGCCGAAGTTGGCTTTCGTCCAGACTGTCGGCAAAACTGAGGATGCCGTCCGTGTTGTGCGGTCCAACGGGAAGTTTCTTTCCGCGGCGCCGGCTGGGCTGCCGCGTGGAGGAGATGAGCAAGTCGTAGCCGTTTTCGCTGAGGGCGTTCTCGATTCCGCTGAGAAGGGGAGCGAAGAAATCGCCGCGAATGTCGGTGAGCAGTCCGATGGTTTCGGTTTTGTGGGTGGCGAGATTGCGAGCCGCCGCGCGGGGGACATAATTCAACTCGGACATGATTTCGTCGAGTCTGCGGGCGACTTCCTCCGAGACCGGCGCCGTTCCGTTAAGGTAGCGGCTGACAGTGGCGACGGAAACTCCCGCTTCGCGGGCGACGTCCCGAATGGTGACAGAGGCTTTGGATTGAGTCATGGGTACTCCAGGGTGTAAGCGGTTTCATGTAACCGTTTACATCATAGCATGAGCCGAAACCTGTGTCAAGCAGAAGTCGTTTTTTGAGAAAGCGTATCTTCTCTTATTCTCTTGCCGCGAGGATTAATCCCGCGCCGAGCAAAATGCCCCCGATGAGAAAAAGCGGTGTAATGGTCTCGTGCAGGAAATACGCGCTGAGACCTGTGCCGACGATAGGCTGCGCGAAAAACGTCAACGACGCAACTCCCGCGTCCAGCCGCGCGAACGCGGTGTTCCAGAGATACATCGCGAGGGCGGTCGAAATCGTTCCGAGAAAGAGAATTCCCCAGAAGATGGCGGGGGTCATCTCCGGCATCCCGTAGCGTGAAATTTCCCATACGGCGAGCGGCACGCTGACGGGCAGCCCTCCGCCGAAGGTGACGAGACTCACGGTCAGCACATCGGTTTCCTGAGTCACCATGCGTATCAATACGGAATACAGCGCCCATGTCAACGCGGCGGCGACCAAACTCAAATTTCCCCAAAACAGCGAAGAGGAAAACGACGCGTTACGCGGGTCAATGACGGCGAGTACCCCTAGGGAAGCCAGCGTCAATGCCAGAAGCCGCCGGAGGGTGATTTTCTCTCTCAAAAGGATTGCGGCGAAAAAGAGGACGAACGCGGGCGTCGCCGAGGTGACGAGTGAGCCGTTTGCCGCCGTCGAAAGATGCGTGCCGGTGAACTGAAACCCGATGGAAATGCCGTATCCTACGAAGCCCACGCCGAAAAGTTTCCAGAATACTTTCCGCGAGACGTGGATTCCGCCCCGCGCCGCCGCGACCAGCGCGAGCGTGAAAATCCCCAATATCATCCGAACCGTGATGAGCGTGAACGGATGTACATGCTCCATGACCGCTTTGCTGACGACGTATACCCCTCCCCAAATCCCCGCTGCTGCCAGCCCGGAGAAAATGCCAACGAGCGAAGCCTTCCTCGTTTGCATTTACGAAAGTTTCCACGAAGGGAGAACGTCCATCTCCAGCGTATCACGCTGCCCGGCGAGAAAACGTCTCGTTCCGGCGGCGGCAATCATTGCCGCGTTGTCGGTGCAGAACGCGAGCGGTGGAATGTGGACGGGAAATTCTTCCTGTGAACGAAATGCCTCGCGCAGTGCAGTATTTGCCGAAACCCCTCCCGCGACGAGGATTTCCTTTGCGGCGAACTCGCGTGCCGCGAGCATCGTTTTTTCATACAGGACTTCGACGACCGCGGCCTGGAAACTCGCCGCGAGATTCGCGACCGGCAGGGCTTCACTCCCCGATTCGAGTTTTCGAACCTCGCGCAAGACCGCCGTCTTGATTCCGCTAAAAGAGAAATTCCAGGTCCCCTCGAGGCGCGCGCGTGGAAACCGGAAAGCCGCGGCATCCCCTTTCGCGGCGGCTTTCTGGATGGCAGGTCCTCCGGGGTAGGATAACCCGATAAGCCGCGCGACCTTGTCGAAGGCTTCTCCCGCTGCATCGTCCAGCGTTGCGCCGAGACGGCGGTATTCCAAATGTCCGGTCATCAAAATCAATTCGGTGTGCCCGCCTGAAACGAGCAGCGCAACGAGAGGGAATTCCGGCTCCGGCGGCGGCGTTTCCTCGGAGGAATACAGCCATGCTGCGTAGAGATGTCCTTCGAGGTGATTTACCCCCACGAGCGGGCGATTTGCTCCCATTGCCAGCCCTTTTGCCGCGTTGACGCCGACGAGGAGAGACCCCGCCAATCCCGGTCCGCGTGTCACGGCGATGGCATCTACTTCATCGAGCGCGAGATGGGCTTTTTCGAGAGTCTCTTTGACGACGGGGAGGATGCTCAACACATGTTGCCGCGAGGCAACTTCGGGGAATACGCCGCCGAACCGCGCGTGAATGTCCATTTGCGAGGCAACCGTCGAGGCGAGAATCTCTCTTCCGTCCTGAACGATTGCGGCGGCGGTTTCGTCACAAGATGTTTCGATACCCAAAATGCGGAGATTCATGATTTCATCTTCAGAACCAAATCGAAGGGAAAATCTGCGAGCATTTCGAATTTCCCGTCAGGGCGCGCCCAATAGGTGTTTTCGATTCGGACTCCCATGCCTTTCGAGGGATAATACAAACCGGGTTCAATCGTGAAGACAGTTCCCGCGCGGAGGCGATTGTCGTCCGAGGCGGTGAGTCCTGCCCAGGGGCGTTCGTGGATGTTGATTCCAAGCCCGTGCCCGAGACTGTGGACGTAGCCCTCCGTCGGCGCGTCGGTGTGAAGCGGCGTGGGGTGTCCGTTGGCTTCGAAGCGTTCACAAACCATACGTTGATACGTTTTGAACGGCGTATCCGGTTCCAGCCGCGAAACGATGTCTTCGTATGCCGCGCGGACTTCTTCGTAAAGCGCGGCTTCTGCATCCGGCGCGTAGCCCAGGCACCAAGTGCGCGTGAAGTCGTAGAAATAGCCGCCGCCGGCCTCGCAGGGAAAGATATCGAAGACAATGGTTTTTCCCAGCCGAAGCGCATCGGTGGGCGTTCCTGTCGAATGGGGGATTCCCGCGTCGCGTCCGAGGGCGAAAATCGTCCCTTCGGGATTTTCCGCGCCGAGTTCTGCGAGCCAGAGATTGATTTTGGCTTTTACCTCTCCAATTCGCAATGGTGTGCCATCTTCCTTGATGAGAATTTCTTCCGCGTTGGTTTTGTGCGAGGTAAGAAACTCCGCTGTCCGCGCGACGACCTCGGTCGTAATTGCTCCCATTTTGCGTATACGCGCTACTTCGGATTCGTCTTTGGTTTCCATCGCGCGTAAGAAGACCGAATCGGACGCGGGTTCGCCGATGAAGGTATATTCGGGCGCGTCTTTTTGCAGCGCGGAGAGAATCCCGAATGCCGTGCTTAATTCCGTGTGTCCATAGATTCCCACATTCCCTTTTTCGATGCCGCAATCTCGGAGCATGGATTTCAGCCTTCGCGCGCTCGCGAGTGTGGAATCCCCTTCGGTTTCTTCGAGGAAGGTCTTCAGCGGGTAGCGGCTGTACGGGAGGGTTTTCAACCCGGATTTCGCGGCTTCTTCCCGTTCCATATCGTTATGGATGAGAACGGCATCTTCGCCGCGTTTCTTGATGAGAATCGCGTTGTTTACATGCCCGCCGCCGGTTAGGTAATACATAGGGGCGTTGTGCTGCGCGTCGCCGAAGACGAGAAGCGCGTCAAGTCCACGCGCGTGCATCAGGGAATCGAGGTCAGATTTCATGGGGAGGAGTCTCCTGGGGTGTCGAGGATTCGTCCGGCGGGGGAGTCCATCGGCTGCGTTCGCGGAAGCGAATCAACCACTCGATGACGATGAATCCGATGGCGAGAAGAAAGACGATTTCCGTCGTCGCCATGCGCCATTGTTGCAGCCAAAGGAGAAGTGTGCCGTACACGCTCACGCTCAATGCTTGCCGAACAAGCACCGCGTCTTCTGCGGGAGGCGTTTCGGGAAATCGCCAATGGAGAAAATAGATGACGGGCAACGCGGCTCCCGCGAGCGCGAGCGCGAAGAGCGCGTATCCTGCCCATCGTGCCGGAGCGGTGGGACGGGTTTGTGTGATGAGAAGCGCCAGCCCTCCTCCGCCGAAAAAAAAGAGAATCAGCGAAGGGAGGAAAAACGGACGAAACGAGCGAGAATTCGATGAGTCGTTCATGGAAAGAAATTATACCCCAGCGCAGAAAGGGGCTATAAGAAAAATGTTTATTTTTTTGCAAAAAATCTTGAAAAATTCCCTGTAACCTATTATGATAGCCTCGCTCTCTTCGAGAGACTATTTTTTCTTGTAACGAGGAGGTTCCTGAAATGAAGATTGCCATTGCTGCAAGCGGAAACTCGCTGGATGCAGATTTCGCTCCCCGCTTTGGGCGGAGCGCGTATTTTGTGATTGTAGATTCTGAAACGGAAGAATGGACGGCTCTCCCGAACCCCGGGATGGGCGCGGGCGGCGGCGCGGGCGTGCAAGCCGCACAGGTGATTTCGAATAGCGGCGCACAGGTCGCCATTGGCCCGAATTTTGGACCGAATGCCTTCAACGCGTTGCGGGCGGCGGGAATTACGATGTATTCCGCTCGCGGCGGGAGCGTGCGTGATGTGTTGGCGCAATATAAAGCCGGGCAACTTCCCGAAATTCGCGCCGCGCAAAACGTTGGACGTCACCACTAATTGAGGGGAACGCGTTCCCTTCTACGCGAAAGAACGCAGACGATGATTATTGCAGTGGCTAGCGGCAAGGGCGGCACCGGAAAAACGACGATTGCCGTCAACCTTGCTCTTGCACTCGAACGCGCGTCCGACCTTCCCGTTCAGGTGGTAGATGGAGACGTGGAAGCGCCGAACGCGCATCTTTTTCTCGCGCCGCATATCGAAGAAACGCAAGA
>CAZDGZ010000092.1:0-8045 GCA_964505165.1 uncultured Anaerolineaceae bacterium
CGCTGCCCTCGGTACACTCCTTCGGAGCACTCGGGCAGCGGAGGACGCGCGAAATGCGCCAACCCCTCCCATCCAACTACCAAACTACGAAACTACCGAACTACGAAACTACCAAACTATCGAACTAACCCGAGTCTTCTCTTCTTGCCGCCTCCCGCCGAACGTGCTATAATGCAGTCGTTCCCCGGTGGCTTTACAAGCGACAACCTATACTTTCATCCCGCTCATGGGATGATAAGTGCGACTATCTAACTTGAAAGATAACCCATTTCCCAAACCCAATCCATCCTTCCCTGTGAGGGTATTTTGCTAAAAGGCGCAAAGGCAAAGCGCCGTCTCGCGTTCCGCGAGGCTGCCGCGTCCCGCGCGCGCTTCATTCCCATCCTTTATTCAAAGCAGAGTGACTATGATGAAAATTCTTGAACTTGAAAACGAGCCGTTAAGCAAACTTCGCGCCATCGCGCAAGACCTCGGCATTCCGCGAGCGAACCGCATGAAAAAAGAGAGCCTCATGCTTGCCATTCGCCAGGCAGAAGCGGAAAAAGAGGGACTCGAAATTCGCGGCGGCATCCTCGAAATTATGAGCGAGGGAATTGGCTTCCTCCGCGCGGATAATTACCGCGTGAGCAACCGAGATATCTACGTCTCCCAGGCTCAACTTCGCCGCTACGGACTCCGCAATGGCGATATGGTCATCGGCTATGTGCGTCCGCCTCGAGAATCCGAGCGGCATTACGGATTACTCAAAGTCGAAACCGTCAACGGACTAGACCCCGAAGAGGCGCGCCGCCGCCCGACCTTCGAATCCCTCACCCCCATTTTCCCCGACCGGCGCTTCGACCTTGAAACCGACCCGCGCGAACTCGCGCCCCGCCTCATCAACCTCATCGCCCCGATTGGACGCGGACAGCGCGGGCTTATCGTCTCCCCTCCAAAAGCGGGCAAAACCACCATTCTCAAACAAATCGCCAACTCCATCTCCAAGAAAAACCCGGATGTTCATCTCATGGTCGCGCTCATCGGTGAACGTCCCGAAGAAGTGACCGATATGGATCGCTCCGTAGATGCAGAGGTCATCGCCTCGACTTTCGACGAACCCGTCACCTCCCACGTCCGCACAGCAGAAATCGCGCTTGAACGCGCCAAACGCCTCGTCGAAGTGGGACGCGACGTCGTCATCCTCATGGATTCCATCACGAGGCTCGCGCGGGCCTACAACCTCGTCATCACCCCCTCAGGCAGGACCCTCTCCGGCGGTATGGATCCATCCGCACTATACCCGCCCAAACGCTTCTTCGGCGCAGCGCGAAACATCGAAGAAGGAGGCTCGCTCACCATCATCGCCACCTGCCTCGTGGATACCGGTTCCCGCCTCGACGATGTCGTCTACGAAGAATTCAAAGGAACGGGCAACATGGAACTCCACCTCTCGCGCCGCCTTCAGGAACGCCGCATCTTCCCCGCCGTAGACATAGACCGCTCCTCCACGCGACGCGAAGAAATTCTCCTCGGTCCCGATTTGCTGCAACGCGTCTGGCTCATGCGGCGCATGTACATCCAAATGGTTACACCGCGTCCCCAAGGCGCGGGAATGGATCAAGCCGTCGCGACCGAAGCCATCTTGCAGCGATTACGGCAGACCAAAACCAACGAGGAATTTCTCGAAAATCTCACCAAAGACTCATGAAAAAATTCTGGAAAACCTACGGCTTCGCCCTCGTCAGTTGGGGAATCACCTTCCTCCTCGTCGGCGGGATATTCGGCGCAGCCCTATGGTGGACTCAAACCTCGGCGCGCGCCTCCGCCCCCTCGGAGGAACCGACCGCGAAACCGCAAGAAGCCGCGCCTGAAAATATCGCGCTTCCCCCCGCGAGCATATCCGCCTCGATGAATGGAATCGAGCGGAAAATCGCGCTCAAGACTCGCATCCCCGAAGACCGCCCCAACTACGACGTGACGGAATACACCGTCGCACGCGGCGATTCGATTTACAGCATCGCCAATGAATTCGGACTCAAACCCGAAACCGTCCTTTGGGCAAACTACGACATCCTTCACGATACACCCGACAGCCTCCGGGTAGGGCAGGAACTCAAAATTCCTCCCGTAGACGGAATCTACTACGAATGGAAAGAGGGCGACACCTTAGAAAAAGTCGCCGACGAATTCAAAGCCAAACCGGAAGAAATTCTCACCTTCCCCGGCAACCATCTCGACCTGACCGACCCCGAAATCAAACCCGGCGAATGGGTGATGATTCCCGGCGGCAAACGAGAAATGGTACAGTGGGTCATCCCTGTCGTCGCACGCGGACAATCGGGCACCGCCGCGATTTCGGGCAATGCGTGCGGGGCTGGCGGCGCGATTGGCACGGGATACTTCCAGTGGCCCGCCGACAACCATTATCTTTCGGGCAACGATTTCTGGTCTGGACATTTGGGCATTGATATCGCGGACGGCGAAGGCGGCGCAGTCTACGCGGCAGATAGCGGCGTGGTCACAATGGCACAAGGCGGCTGGAACTACGGCTACGGCAACGTGATTATGATTGACCACGGCAACGGCTTCGTCACCCTCTACGCCCACCTGAGTCAGATTAACGTCAGCCGTTGTCAAAGCGTCGCCAAAGGACAATTGATTGGACTCGCCGGAAATACCGGCAACTCCTTCGGCGCGCACCTTCACTTCGAAATCCGCTTCAACGGAGAGTTTTACAACCCCTGGCGATGGCTTCCCCCGCCGTAAACGACCTCCTCGACGCGCTCGAAGGACTCCGCCTCGGCGGTGTGCGCTTCTACAAAGCCCTCCCCTCCACGAACGACACCGCGCGGGAATGGGCAAACGAGGGCGCGCCGGATTTTTCCCTCGTCCTTGCGGAAAAACAGACTCGCGGGCGCGGACGCAATGGACGCCGATGGTTTTCCACGCCTCGCGCCGCGTTGACGTTTAGCCTGATACTCCGCCCCCGCAGGTCCGAAACCCTCAGCCCCGCGCTCTTCGCGGGGCTTGGCGCGGTCGCGTTGGTCAAGGCGCTCCGGCATTGCTGCGCCCTCGACGCGCGCATCAAATGGCCCAACGACATTCTCCTCGATGGACGAAAAGCCGCGGGAATCCTCGTCGAAACCGCGTGGACAGGCGCACAGATGGATTTCGTCATCGTGGGCATCGGCATCAACGTCCGCAAAGAATCCGTCCCGTCGCATGTCGAATTCCCCGCAGTAAGCGTCGAGGATATTTACGGAAGCCCACCGCCGCGCGCCGCGTTGCTTCGCGGGGTGCTGGATTCGATTCGGGAGTGGCGAAACCGCCTGGGGACGGGGGCGGTATTACGCGTCTGGGAGGAGAATCTGGCTTTTCGCGGGACGAAAGCGGAAGTCCACGCCGCAGGCGAAACGGCACGAGGGATTCTGCTGGGGCTGGAAGCAGACGGTTCTTTGCGTCTCCGCGATGAGGAGGGACGACTCCGCATCTTTCGATTCGGAGAAACCCATCTGAGACCTGTACGATAGTCGAATATGTTATACTTGGGCTGCGAGGTGTGATATGTCTATGTTGGATAATCTACGTGAAGAAGCCTCTACCTCCCCATTTTTCGAGGAGGAAGAAGAAGATTTGCTGGGGACGGAAGTCCCCGAACAAAAGCGGGATTGGTTCGCGTGGCTGGGGCCTATCCGCATGCTCACTCCCGCGCAACGGCTTGTCCTTTCCGCCCTGATTTTCATTTCAGTCTGCCTTATCGGCTCGATGTTCTTGCTTATTCTGGGGAGATTTTCGATTTCTTTCGTCTAAACGGTCAGGGCTGTACCCAGGGGATGGGCTTCGGCTGACTGTATCCATGTTTTTCGACAGAATAGATGACGCCCTGCGAGGGCGCGTTACATCCCGCTTCATCTTTCACGGTGACGCTGGTGATGTATTGGTTTTCGATTCCTATCGGATACCAGAGGTAATTCCCGTTTTGGCAGACGAATAAATCGAGGAAGTAGCCTCTATCTCTATCTTCGGTCATGTGAACCTGCGACCAAGAAATCGTGACTTTGTCGCCTTCGCGCGTGAGAGTCACCGTATCGGGCGGGCCGTAGGTATTGGAGCCGATTCGCTGCAAATCGAGTTCGGTGAGGGTGATGACCGTGTTCAAATCTCCGGTAACTTCGACCACCGAAGGGGCGACCCAGCAGAAATAATCGAGTTTGTCGAATTTCACCAAAAGCCATTTGCTCAGATACCATTTACTGCGAACCGTGCCGGTATCGCCTTTGTATAAATCCGCCGCGTGGAGGTAGGCGACATTCGGGCCGTATCGGCAATGTGCCTGTGCCGCCGTCACCACCACACTGGGAAAGGCGAAGGTCGGAGTCGGCGTGATGCTAGGCGTGAGCGTCATCGTCGGCGTCCACGTCGGGGAGGGGGTAAAGGTGAAGGTCGCGGTCGGCGAGGGAGTAAAGGTATTCGTCGCGGTCGGCGAAGGGGAAAAGGTCGCCGTCGGAGTCGAAGTAGGCGGCGCGGCAAGCGGAAGGTTGCACGCGGAGAGAAAAACGGCAAAAACCACGAAGAGGAGAAAGAAGCGAATCTTTTTCATGAAGGAATCACCAACTCCTGCCCTACATGGATAACATCGGGGTTTGCAAGGTGATTCGCGGCAACGATGGCTTCGACGGTCGTGTGGTGACGCGCGGCGATCCCTGCGAGGGTATCGCCGGGGCGGACGGTGTACCGCGTCTCGGAAGGGGGCGTTCCGGCAGAGGACTCGCCGCCCGTCTCCTCGGCAGCAGCGGCGGGAACTTGCAGCGTCATGCCGCGCGTCAAAAGATGGGGATTCGCGGCAACGAGGGACTCAAGGCTGATGCCAAAACGGCTCGCGACACCTGTCAAGGTATCGCCTTCCTGCACTGTATAGCGCACCAATTTCGCGGGCGCGGCATCCCCCGAAGCGAAGCGGTGCAGCGCCTCCAAATTCCCGTTGAAGCAGTTGATATCCACCTTGCCGCGAATGCCCGGAATAGCGCCGCTTTTGGTATATTGCCAAAATGCCCAGCGCGTCCAGCCGGGAGGGAGATGAGGCTGTGCAGGCAGGTCGCAAGACGAGACATAATCCGCAATCCAGACAGAGAACTCAGAAGCCCAAGAAGGCGGTTTGCCGTACAAAGATACATGGTCTTTGAGAAAATAATAACTGGAATATAGAATCGGCGCTTTACCGAGGGCTTCTCGGATACGCTCGACCCAAATCTTCACCCCTGCAAGGAGAATAGAATTCGGCTTTTGGTCGGTCACTTCCAAATCCAACGCGGGGGGAAGTTCGCCAATATCTTTCGTCGCCTGCACCTGCCGGATGAAAAGCGCCGCTTGCGTTTCCGCATCCATCGCGGGATGATAAAAATGATACGCGCCGCGCAGCAGCCCCGCTTGTTTTGCATCGCGCCAATTCGCCGCGAAGGTAGGGTCTTGGTAGGCTTGTCCCTCCGTCGCCTTGACGTAGACGAAACGATACCCCGCGTCATAGACTTTCCGCCAATCCACGCGTTCGTTCCAATAGGAAACATCCAACCCTTTCACACGAGTCATCGTCTGCTCCTCAAAGTAGAAAAAGGAAATTCCATTGCCTAAAGCATAGCATAAAGGAAAAGGGAGGTCAACGCGGTCAATTTGGAGCAGCAGAAGAGGGAAACTCTACCGTTCCCCAATATGCTCGAAAAGAAAATCTTTCACCGCGTCGGCGAGGAGGGTTTCGCCTTTCGGAGTCAGATGCACCGCGCTGTTGGTGAATTCGTCCATCGGAACGAGATTCCAAAAATCCGCGTAAACCCAGCCGTTTTGTGTACTTGTTTCCGCGAGGCGCTGACGATACGAGTCGTATGCCCAGCGAGGGTAGAAATAATCGTAGCGGATGTCGCTGTTTTCGCCATCGGATATCAAAATCGGTTCGTTTATCAGCCACATCGGGGTATCGCCCGCGAGGCAAAATCCCGCGCGGAGAGCATCCCATGCCAACGAATCCCGCAGCGAATCGCCCGGCTGCAAATCGTGGAAGGAAGGGTCTGCATCGAAATCGGTTTTCGCCGCCTCGTAAGTTTCGGGGTACATCTGGTCTACGCCGGTAATTCCCCACAAAATGCCGTACATCTGAAGGCGATACCAATCCGCCCATGCGCGTCGGCGTCCGAGAAAGGTACGCGCCCAAAAATCGGGATGCACGAGCGCGGGGTCGTTTTCGTCATATTCGAGGGCGCAAGTTTCGCTGAGGGCGCGCAATCTCGCCGCATTGTGCGAAACCAGCGGAGGGGTATATTGCTTATCGTTCGGGAAGGCTTCAAGGGTGACGAACCACAAAATCAAATCCGGGGAATAGCGCCGCGCCTCTTGAAGGAGAAGCAAGTCTTTCGTGAGAGAAATGGTCGGGTAGCCTACATTATAAAAACGGAGGGCGCGTCCATCGGGGGCGCGGAGATTCAACGCGTTCAGACGCGCGGCGAGGGTCTCTTCCGGGCGGAGAAGGGTTCCCCAGATGGAGGAGTCGCCGAGGAGAATCACGCGGAATTCCGAGGGCGGTTTCGGGGAATCAATTTCATGGGCGGCGAACATTGCGTCGAGGTCGAAAAGGCTGAGGTTGTAGGATACGTCTGGATTTTCCCCAAAAGGCAGTCTTTCCCGTCCGGGGACGAGGTGATTGTAGATAGAAATTCGGCAGCCTTTGCCCGGCGGAATCGCCGCGACCGCGATATCGAAGAGAAGGAAAAGGAGGATGGCTTTGAGCACAACCCGCGCAGGGGAAATTTTCATCCGCGAATGCCTCCGAGTTTCAGGAAGAATTGCCACGCCTCCGGCGCCGGGAGCGCGAACCAGACCCATCCGAGCGCGACGAAGTGGAAAGTGAGAAGGATTCCACCCAGTGAAAGGAGGCGCGCGGTACGCGGCGATGTGTTTGCAACGCGAGGTTTCACCCACGCCGACCAGCGATTCTGCACGAAGAGACCCAGCCCGTGCCATGCGCCCCAAAGAAGGAAATGTCCCGTCATGCCGTGCCACGCGCCAATCAAGAGCATTGTCGCCATTTGGGAGAGGAGAATCATCGTCCAAGTCGGCAGTTTTCGATGGGAACGCAACGCGCGGGCAAAGGGGTTGAAGAAATACGCGCGAAACCATTGCGTGAGGGTCATATGCCAGTTGTTCCAGAAGAGAGTCAGGTTAGGCTGGCGATAGGGTTGTTTGAAGTTCTCAGGGAGGACGATTCCCATCCATTCCCCAAGTCCAATGGCGATATCGGTATATCCGCTGAAATCGAAGTAAATCTGGAAAGCGTAGGCGTAGAGCAAGATCCACGCGCCGCCCGCCGCCCGTACCTGTCCCGCGCTGAGGGGATTGAGGGCAATCATGGCAAGGGTATCTGCGACGACGAATTTCTTGAACAAACCGACGGCAACGCGTTCCCCGCCTTCGAGGAAGCCTTCTTCAAGCGTGCGCGCGGGTTCGCGCAATCCCCGCAAAAAGCGCTCGATGCGCTCGATGGGGCCTGCAGTGAAGGCAGGGAAGAAGAGTGCGTAGACGGCGTATTCTCCCAGCGTTACATCCGGGAGACGGCGAGTCTGGCGGTCGCGGATGGTGTGAAGGAGACGAAAGGCAAGGTAGGAATATCCGAGCCAGCGAATATCGGTCGCGGCGGCAAGTGCAGGATTTTGTCCACGCCAAAGCCGCCACAGGCGACTTGCCGCGAGGGAAAGCGCGGGGGTTTTGAGGACGAGAAAAACGGCAATCAGCACGCCAAACCCCGTCCAAAGGAGGAGGGGCGAGGCGGCGGTTTTGCGGCGGACAAGGATCCACGCGGCGAGGGAGAATCCCGCAAGAGGGAGGAGACTCTGTTCTATCGAGGGCGGGCGCGAGGGAAGAATGTCGAAGGGAAGGTAACGCGTGGCGGCGATTCCGAGTATCAGGAGGAGAATGAGCGCGGCAGAGACGCGCGTTTCGGGCGCACGCCGCGTTTCGGGCGTCGCGGTCAATGCCCAGGAAAGAACGACCAATCCTATCGAAAAAAGCGGGAGAAAGAAATC
>CAZDGZ010000093.1:0-8010 GCA_964505165.1 uncultured Anaerolineaceae bacterium
GCGGTCGGCGCGTTCGGGGTGGGATTCGGCGGCGAGAGGACGTGTCCCTCCTCGAAGACGAGCGCAGCGCTTCCCACGATAATCCCGAGAGAGAGAAATGCAAAGAAGAGGACAGAGCCAATGCGCCGAAGGCTCTTCACGTTAGTGCTCCGAATTGGGTTTGTTTTCGGGGGGCATGATGGGCAGTAGGACGCTGAAGGTGGAGCCTTTGCCCATTTCGGTTTCTACCCAAATTCTGCCGTGTTGTGCTTCGGTGAGGGTTTTGGCGATGGAAAGCCCGACGCCGGTATCGCCGACGCCCTGAATGAGGACGTTTTCGGCGCGGTAGAGGCGGGAGAAGACGCGCGGCAAGTCCTCGGAGGGGATTCCGCCGCCGCTGTCGGTGACTTGGATGAGGATGTATTCTTTCCCTTCTTCGTTTTGGGTTTGCACGCGAAGGGTAATTTCGCCGTCTACGGGGGTTGCCGCGCCCGCGTTTTGGAGGAGATGAATGAGGATTTGTTGGAGGGCGTCTCTATCCATGTAGATGGGGCGCAGGGTTTTGGGCAGTTCCAGATTGAGGGAGATGTTTTTTTCTCGAATCTGGCTGCTGGTGTAGGTCATGGCGTTGTCAATGATGAGGTTCAAATCCACCGGTTCGGGGTTGAGTCCGGCGAGATTGCTTTCGAGAGTGGTGATTTGAATAAGGTCATCTATGAGGTTGCCGATGCGTTCCGTGGAGGTTTTGATTCTTTCGATGAATTTTCGCTGCAACGCGCCCAGAATTCCGACGGATTCGCCGAGGAGTAAATCTGTGTAGCCGACGATGGAGGACATAGGCTGGCGAAGTTCTTGAGAAATGGAGGCGATGATTTCGGCTTGTTCGCTGGGGCGTTCTTCTTTCTTTTCTTGTTCCAGACTCAAGATTTTGATGTTGGCTTCTGCGAGGGCATTTTGCAATCGGGCGACTTCTTCGAGGGTGGCGCGGAGTTCTTTTTCGATGTAGTCCATATCGCCCGCGTCTTTGGCTTTTCCGGCGATGTCTTGCGCCGCGCGAAGGGCTTCGTTTTCTCGTTGGAGTTTTTCGATTTGGGTTTGAAGTTCGGCTTGTGTGGCGCGGAGCGTTTCTATTTCTTTGGCGGGCGCGCCCGCGTGGGTGAGTTGTTCTCTCGCCTCTTCGAGGGCGGCGGTGAGTTCTTGGTTTCGTGTGCGGAGATCTTCGATCTGTGCGCGCATCTCCTCGATTTGACGTTCCGCTTCTTCTTCTTTCTGTTTGATGAGGGCGAGGCGTTTTCCGCGCTGGATGATGGATACCAGCGAGGAGGAGATATTTGCCAAGAATGCCTGGTCTTCCGCGCTCCAAAGACGGTTGGAGTAGGGAGAAAGGAGAAGTACGCCGCCGATAGATTCTTTCGATTCGGCGGAGGTGATTGGAACGCTCAGGAGATGCCCTGGGTTTCGCAGCCCTAGCAGTTCTCCGAGTCCCTGAAGGTCGGGCGAGGTGCTGCTCGCGGGGAGGCGGAGGGGGCGTCCGCGCTGGAGAGAGGTCGCGAGCATGGGAATTGTGGTCTTGTTCAGGTTCGCGCCTTCGAGGCTTTCTTCTCGGATTAAATCGTAGCCGCTGGCGATGACGAGTTGGCTTTTATCTTCGGTCAGGTAGATGAGAAAGCACAAATCCGCCAGCATGGTCTGTGCGATAGCGCGTGCGATGGCTTTGTTGATTTTCGCCGCGTCCACTTCGGCGGCGAGGGCGAGGAGGGTATTGAAGGTCTTGGGGTCGGTGCTGTATCGCCGCCGCTCTCGAATGGGCTGCTCTGTTCCTTCGGCGCGTTTGATGGTGACCGGCGCGCGCCGCGTTGTTGTAGAGGGGATGGGGAATCGCTGCGGCAGGGTAAGCAGGATGGGATACGCGGCGAGTGCGAAGATGCGAACTGCGCCTGAAAAATCCCCTTCGCCGTTGTTGAGGAGGAGAGAAAGCGTATGTCCTGCAAAAGAAAGGGCGAGGAATGCGATTCCGTTTTCCCATCCGCTTGGGCGGCGCACGAAAAGGATAAGGCTGAACATCGCGAGGAAAGCCAACGCCGCCGCGTCCCATAAAGTGGCTTGGAGGGTGGCATTGTAGGCGTTTCCGATAGACATGCCGCCCCACGAGATGAGGTCGAGCGCGAGCGCCGTAGGGATGAAGATGCTGAGGAGGATATTCCCCGCGTCGGCGGCGCGTTTGGGTTCAGGGAATGCCCAGAGCCAGCCAATCCATATCAGACTGAAGAGCGTAACCGCGCGGTTGAGCGGAGGCAGCACCGCCGCGGGGTTGAGAATCCCCTGCCATGCCAGCCCGCTGGCGATGAATAGGAGAATTTGCGCCGTTAGCAGAAGTGAGAGTCCTAAAATTGCTCGGCGAACTTGAGGGAAGCGGCTGGAACGCCAATGAACGAAGGCAGCCTGAAGCGCGCTGACAATGGAAAATGCCAGCACCAGATGGTATATCAAATTCCCCGGTGGTGTTGTGACGAGTGTGAACAATTGCGAGATGAAATCGCTCATAATATTCTGGTGAAATTATACTGCCTTTTATCCCGTTTTCGGGCTTTGTCAGGGAAATACCATAGTTTTCTAATTTCGAAGAGGTGCGACGATATTTCTCGTTTCATCGTCATTTGAACTTACATTCATTCTCTTTCCGATGAAACGCGTTTTTCATGTATAATAATGAAAATTCGATTGACTGGACATTCTCTGCCGCCAGTATTTTCCGAGCGGCGCCACGACTTGTAAACGGATCTTTTGGAAAATTTCAGGGTACGCCCCTTTTCCTGTCTTGCAGGAATTCATGCAATCGCATCTTCCCTATCTCGCGATGTGCATGTGGTCAGAACCATCAACTGAATACCTCCTGACCTGCGGCAACATTTTGTGCCCTGTGACGACGAGAGTCGTCAGGTTTCGCGTACTTTAACCTCCTGCGTTTTTTCCGAGGTCTTTTCAATATAATTGCTTGCAGTCGTGGCTTTCGCAAGGTCACGGCTGTTGTGTTTAACATGCGAAAAATTACGGCAATCAAAGCGCAGCGCAAGAACCCGCAACGGGTCAGCATTTTTCTGGATGGCGAATTTGCCTTCGGATTGAGTCGCATTGTCGCCGCGTGGCTGAAAGTCGGGCAAGAACTCGACGAGGCGAAAATTGCCTCGCTTCTCGAAGAAGACCTTCGCGAGAAAGCCTATCAACAGGCGCTTTTGTATTTGAGTTACCGCCCCCGCTCTTTGGCAGAGATACGACAAAACCTGCGAAAGCATGAATATCCCGAAAGCGTCATCGAGGAAACGCTCGCGCGTCTCCAACGAAACCGCTTCGCCGACGACGAGGCTTTTACCCGCGCGTGGATAGAAAACCGCAACGCGTTTCGTCCCCGCAGCGCCCGCGCCCTTCGCATGGAACTACGGCGAAAAGGCATCGCGGACGAAACGATTCAGACCGCGCTCGAAGCCCTCGCAGACGACGAAAAAGCCGCCTACGACGCCGGACTCAAAAAAGCGCGAAAACTTGCCTCGAAAGACTGGCAGAGTTTCCGCAAGAAACTTGGCGATTTTCTGGCTCGACGCGGGTTTTCATACTCCATCATCGCCCCGCTTCTCCCCAAATTGTGGGAAGAAACCCATGACGGCGGGGACTATTCTGAAGAACGAGGATAACCATGAACCTGGCAGCATTATTCATTGCAATTTTATCGGCGCTTCTTGGACTGGGGTTTGGGTATCTGCTTAGCCGCTATCAAAACGAACGAAATCTTCAGCGGCAAAAAGAAAAAGCCGATGCGATTTTACAAGGAGCCAACGAACAAGCGCGATTGATTGAAATTCAGGCACGCGATAACGCGCTCAAAGCCGTACGCGAAGCCGAAGAGGAAATCAAGAAACGGCGCAGCGAACTCAACCGAGAAGAAAGCCGCCTTCAGCGGCGCCGCGCGGAACTGGATAAACGCTTCGAGCGTCTCGAACAACGCGAACAAGCCTTGAACAAACGCCAAAGCGCGATAGACCGCCGCGCCAACGAAATCGAACGGAAACACGCGGAACAAATCCAGAAACTTCAGGAAATTTCGCAAATGACCAAAGACGAGGCGCGCGAACTTCTCCTCGCGGAAGCCGAAAAGGAAGCGCGCGGCGATATGGCACGCATCATCCGGCAGATTGAAGCCGAAGCGCGGGAGGAAGGCGAAAAACGCGCGCGGAAACTCATTGCCGATGCCATTCAGCGCGTCGCCTCGGAGCATGTCGCGGAGGTAACGTCGAAGGTGGTCCCGCTTCCCAACGATGACATGAAAGGGCGCATCGTCGGACGGAACGGGCGGAACATCCGCGCGTTCGAGCAAGCCGCCGGCGTAGATGTCATCGTGGACGACACACCCGAAGCCGTAACCATCTCCTGTTTCGATTCGGTGCGGCGTGAAATTGCTGTTCGCGCGATGACGCGGCTCACCATTGACGGGAGAATCCATCCCGCGCATATCGAGAAAATTGTCAAAGACGAAACCGAAGCGGTGGAAAAAATCATCGTCGAGGCAGGCGAGCAAGCCGCCTTCGACGCGGGCGTCACGGGATTACATCCCGAAATCCTCCGCATGATGGGGCGGCTGAAATTCCGCACCTCGTATGGACAGAATCAACTTGCCCACGCGGTCGAGGTCGCCAAACTTTCGGGAATCCTCGCGGCGGAACTGGGCGCGAATATCGAATTTGCCAAAATGGGCGGTTTCTTGCACGACATTGGCAAGGCGATGGATCACAATCAGGAAGGCACACATGCTATGCTTGGCGCGGAATTCTGTCGGCGTTATGGTGTGCATCCTCTTGTCGTCAACATCATCGCTTCACATCATCATGAAGTAGACCAAGAATCCGTCGAGGCGGTCATTGCAGAGGCGGCAGACGCGATTTCGGGCGCGCGCCCCGGGGCACGTCGCGAGGACCTGGAAGCCTATATCAAGCGAATCCGCTCGCTGGAAGAACTTGCATCCTCTTTCAAAGGCGTCAATCAAGCCTATGCCATTCAAGCGGGACGCGAAGTCCGAATTATCGTCCGTCCTGAAGAAATTGACGACCTTTCTGCCACGCGGCTGGCGCGCGACATCGCGAAGCAAATCGAAGAAACTATGCAATACCCCGGTCAAATCAAAGTGACCGTCATACGAGAAACCCGCGCGGTAGATTACGCGAAATAACCTTCCCCTCCTCGAATCGAAAAGCCCTCTGTCGGAAGGACAGAGGGCTTTTTTCTGCTCTATACGGGCTACGAGGACGATTCTTCTCTTGCGAGCGCGCGGAGCCTCGCTTCGTTGATAATCTCGACGCCCAGCGCACGCGCCTTCGCGAGTTTGGAGCCGGGATTTTCTCCCGCGACGAGATAATTTGTCTTTTTGCTCACGCTTCCCGCGACCTTTCCGCCGTGTGCCTGAATGAAGGCTTTTGCCTCCTGCCGCGTGAATCCCTCCAGCGTTCCGGTGAGAACAAAGGTCTTCCCTGCCAACGGCGCATCGGAAATTTCACCCGAATCCGGATTTTCGCCGCGTACCCCCGCGAGTGTGAGTTTTTCCAGCAATGCCTGATTTCGCGGCTGCGCGAACCAATCCACGATAGAACGTGCTACATTCGGACCGATTCCCTCCACCTCCTGAAGCGACTCGAAACTTGCCGCTCGGAGCGCTTCCAAACTTCCATACACGCGGGCTAAATCGGCAGCGACCGCCTCGCCGACTCCGCGAATCCCCAACGCGGTAATCAGCCGATGAAGCGGACGAGTTTTCGACTCTTCAATCGCGCGGAGAAGATTTTCCGCCTTCTTTTCTGCAAATCCTTCCAGTGAAAGAAGAGAGTCCTTCGTGAGGAAATACAAATCCGCCGCGTCTTCAATCAACTTCGCTTCGATGAGTTGTGCGACGATTTTCTCCCCCAGCCCCTCGATGTCCATCGCGCCGCGGGAGACGAAATGCTCTACATTGCGAACCAACTGCGCCGGACACGCCGCGTTGACGCAATACCACGCGACCTCCCCTGCCGCGCGCTCGACCGGCTGTCCGCAGGAAGGGCATCGAGTCGGCGGCTTGTAGGGACGTTCCGCACCGCTCCGCGCCTCGATGACGGGCCCAATCACATACGGAATGACCTCCCCCGCGCGTTTCACGCGGACTACATCGCCCTCGCGAATATCCTTCTCCGCGATGAAATCGAAATTATGGAGCGTCGCGCGTTCTACCATCACCCCGCCGATGTTCACCGGCTCCAGCACAGCGTAGGGCGTGAGCGCGCCGGTTCGCCCTACGTTGACGCGAATCTCATGCAGCCGCGTCGTCACCTCCTGCGCGGGATATTTGAAAGCCATCGCGCCGCGCGGGTCTTTCCCGGTCACTCCCAAATCCGCCGCCAGCGCTAAATCATCTATCTTGATGACAAGCCCGTCCGCCTCGTAAGGGAGCGTCTCGCGCACCTCGCGCCATCCCACCGCGTAACGGACGACCTCCTCGAAACGCTCGAAACGCCGCACATCCTCCGAAACCGGAAATCCCAGCGAGCGAAGATACGCCAACGTCCCCCATTGCGTTGTGGGAATTTCCCCGCCCTCATGCGCCACGATTTGATAGACCAGAATTCTCAACGGGCGCGAAGCCGTCACCTGTGGATTCAACTGCCGCAGAGATCCTGCTGCCGTATTTCTCGGATTTTGATATGGCTTTTCTCCATTTTCGATTCGATGACGATTCAGCGCCTCGAAATCTTTCTTGGACAAGAAAACCTCGCCGCGTACGACAAGATACGCGGGGGGAACCGCGTCCGCCCTTTCCTCCTGATTCCGTTTCGCCGCGTGGAGCGGAATCCGCAGCGGAATCGCGCGTACCGTCCGCAGATTCGCGGTGATGTCCTCGCCGACTTCCCCGTCGCCCCGCGTCGCGCCCTGGACGAATATCCCGTTTCGATAATGGAGGACTACCGTCAGCCCGTCTATCTTCGGCTCGACGACGAAGGACGCGCGCGCCGCGCGTGAATCCAATTTGCAAATTCGGTCGAACCATGCGCGGAGTTCTGCCTCCCCGAACGCGTTTGCCAGTGAAAGAATGGGAGCAGGATGCCGCACCTTCGGGAATTTCTCCGAAGGCGGCGCGCCGACTCGTTGAGTCGGTGAATCGGGAGTAATCCATTCGGGATGCGCCGCTTCCAACGAGCGGAGTTCCGCCATCAGCGAATCGTAGGCTTCATCGCTAATCGTCGGTTCGTTGAGAACGTAATACCGGTAATTATGCGCGCGAATCTCCTCGCGCAATTCTTCCAGACGTTGACGGAGAGAAGAATCGTTCATTGCCGCTCTTTGTTACGCCTCCTTTGGAAGAGGGTCAAGTTTCGAAAGCGGGAAGAGGAGAAGAAGAAAGCCTAAAAATCCAATCAACCCCCAGCCGATGAGCCATCCCGCCACGGGACCGAAGATTGCGCCAATTGGCGATGCGACGAGGATGGCTGCGAATCCCGTCAGAATCCATGCGACGAGATTTCCCGCGACCCACCACCCTTTGCCGTTTGCTTTCAATCCGATGATTTGCAAAACTCCCACGCTCAACCCGACCACCGCCGAGCCGACATTCGGGATGAAGGGGAAGGTTGCCCATCCCAACGCGCTCGCGAGTGCCCACCACGCGCCGACAGGCAGCCAATTTCGCAGCACGAGCCATTGCATGATTCCCAATGCCGCCCCGTAAGCCGCCCAATTCATTGCGCCCTGATTCCCCATTGCAGCCGAAAACGCGCTTCCCGCCGCGCCGCCAATAGCCCCGGCAAGCAGCCACGGGAGTACCGGGAGAGTCCCCTTTCGAGAAAACTCGCGAGATTCGAGAGTATGTCCCAGTTTACTTAAGGCTTTTGGCGTCAAATACGCGACCACCGCGCTGATGAGTGTTTTGAGAAAATACTCGAGCATATTCCTTTTCCTTTCTTGTCTCGTGAGCAACTTGCACATTCAGTATACACGGATTTTTTGTGAGGGAGTTTG
>CAZDGZ010000094.1:0-7962 GCA_964505165.1 uncultured Anaerolineaceae bacterium
GTCCAAGTTCTCCTCCGGTCTCCAATCTGCAATTAGCCCTCGTCTTGGCAGGCTCGGCGCATTGTTGAACGCCCGAAATGGGGAGCGGGGAAATCTCCTACAAAGTTCTCATAACCCCAATGCGCGGTAAATTTTCAACGTTGGGCGGGAACGGTTGAGGGTGTAGAAGTGAATCCCCGCGACTTGTCTGTCGAATAAGTCGAAGACTTGTTGCGTTGCCCATTGGATGCCCACGCGCTCCACCTCGTCGTCGGTTTCCGCGCGGAGGATGGCGCGGAGGAGTTTCGCAGGCACCCGCGCCCCTAACGCGAGTTCGGAGATGCGGTACAACCCCTGCCGGGAGGTGATGGGCATGATTCCCGCCAAAATGGGGACGCGAATCCCCGCAATTTCACAGCGCTCGCGGAAATCGTAGAAATCTCGGTTATCGAAGAAAAGTTGCGTGCAAATATAATCCGCGCCCGCGTCCACTTTCGCCTTGAGATACTCGATTTCTTTAAGACGATTTGGGGTTTCAGGATGCCCTTCGGGGAAACCGGCAACGCCGATTCCGAGTTCGGGGAAGTGTTTTTTGATGAACGCGACTAAATCCGCCGCGTGTGTGAATCCGTCCGATGGCGTTTCGATTGTCTCGCCGCGCGGCGGATCGCCGCGAAGCGCCATCACGTTTTCCACGCCGTTTTCGACGTAATGCTCGAGGATGCGGCGAATCTCCTCTCTTCCCGCGCCGATGGTCGTCAGATGCGCGACGACGGTGAGATGGGTTTCCTTTTGAAGGCGTACGACGAGGTCACGCGTGAGTTCCCGCGCGGAGCCTCCCGCTCCATACGTTACGCTGACAAACGAAGGGCGGATGGGCGCGAGTTCCTTGATGGCTTGGAAGAGGGATTCCGAAGCCTGCGGTGTCTTTGGAGGGAAAAATTCGAAACTGAAATGTGTTCCCTCTTGTTTCAGGATATCCGCGATATTCATACCGTTTCGTTGGGAAGAGCCGAAGGTTTTTCCTTAAGAAAAGCAGAAATCGCCCACAGCGCGCCTCCTGTGATGGCGAAAATCCCTCCCGCGACAATTGTCGCATGTGCGGGGAATGCCAGGACGTTGAGCGTGGCGGTGAGGACGAGCGGGGAAATCTCTTCGGGCATGTTGGGGGCGATGGAGGTGTAGAAAGCGGCGGTGTACAAAATCGGGAGCAGCCCGCCGAGCAGCGCCGCGAGAATCCCGCCAATGAATGCGGGAATTCCCCACCATTGCAGCCAGCCTTTGAGCGTGCGGACCGCGAGGAGAGTCGCGAGAAGGAGCGCGAGGATAGGCAGTAGCGGGCTGAGCCTCATCATCAAGCGGATGTTTCGCAGGCGGAGGAGTTCTTCGGGACTCATTTGGATGAGAGGGATTGTAGCGGGAATTTCCGACGCGATTCCTTGGAGTTTGAGATGTAACGCCGGTTTGAAAAGCGGAAGCGCCTCCTCCGGCGGGTTGCAGATGACGGGTTCACTGGAACCCGGAAGCGCGATTTTTTCGATGTCTTCGAGGGTGCAGTCGGGTTTCGTTGCGAGAAGACGTAAAACCGCGTCCACGCCTTCGCGCCCGTTGAGTTTTTCTTTGAGCGGTTTCAAGGAGAGAACGGTGTCTGTCTCCTTCCCGTTGAGGTAGAGGAAGATTTTGTCAATCCCCTCTTCCGCCATTTTTCGCGTTTCGGTTGGCGGAAGGAATTCGTTGAGAAGGAATTCCCAATCCTCTTCGGTCAATGCTGCCGCGAAGGAATGTTCATCCGATTCTTGGCTTTTCTCGACGAGGCTTTTCGCGAGGATTTTCGGGAGGGTTTCGTAAGCGTTCTCTTCGAGGAGGGCTTGTTTGTACACTTTCGCTCGGAACGCGTATTTTTCTCCGTTGTAGAGGAGCGTCGCAGCCGGAAGGCTGAGCGCGAAGAGAACGGCGAAAACGATAGCAAAAAATCGGGCGAGTTTACGAGGAAAATCTTGCATGGGACTCCTTTTCAAACGTTTTCGATGAGTTCGATGTAATCTTGTGTCACCGTTTCTTGTTTGCCCGCGCCGAGGGTCGTCAAAAGGCGGAGGGCTTTCTTCGCTTTGCGCTGCGCGTCTCTACGGCTCCAGGTGCGGCTCTTGACTTCGAGGAAATGTCCCAATTCGGGTTTGATGAACGAGTCGAGGTTTACGAAGAATTCCGTTCCCTCGAATTTGACGAGCCAGCGCAGGCGGTCTTTTTCGATGTTTTCCTCGGATTTCGGTTTGAAGTATTCGCGGTAAAAACGGAGGGAGTTCGTCGCGGGCGCGAGGTAGCGGCTGCGCGAGAGGAGGACATCGTGCGCGATTTTGTCCTCCCGCGTTTGCCCGATGAGGGTGAGCCGCGCGCGGACGTTGACGACTTCGCCGTTTTCGTCAATGAATTCGTCTTCCCGATAGCGCAATCTGCCTTGCGCGGGGTCTTCGAATGCGAAGTAGGTATCGTATTCACGGTAATGCCGCTTGCGGACGATTTCCAGTTTCCCGGATTCGAGCGCGGCGAGGACGGGCGCGGGATCGGAGAGTTTGACTTTGACCTGTACCTCGAAGGATTCTTCCTCCATTGCGCCGCCGATGGCGATGAGTTTGGAGAGAACCGATTGCTCTCTGGCGAGGAGGAACGCGTCGATTTTCTCCGCGTAGCCTTGGGCTTCTTGCAGGAGCGCGGCTTCGTCCACCGTGAGCAAGTTTCTCTCGCGCATGAGCCATTTTCCGTTGCACATGACATCGGTCACATCGGAGGCTTTCGCGGCGTAGATGAGTTGGGCGTAGATGTTCTTGGGGTCGCGGCGGAAGCGCGGCGCATTATGCACGGGGGAAATATCTACGAGGATGAGGTCGGCGCGTTTACCGGCTTCGAGCGAACCGGTGATGTCGCCGATGTGAAGCGCGTTCGCACCGAGACGCGTCGCCATGAGCAGCGCGTCCACAGCGGGAACAGCCGTCGGGTCGCCGCTGTGTCCCTTCGCGATGAATGCCGCGAGACGGATTTCTTCGAACATGTCCAAATCGTTGTTCGAGGCGGGACCATCTGTCCCAATCCCTACGTTGATTCCGGTTTTCAGCATCTCGGCGACGGGAGCGAATCCCGATGCGAGTTTCATGTTGGAGGAGGGGTTATGCGCGACGCCCGCGCCCGCATTGCGGAGTGTCCGCATTTCGCCGCTGTCTATGTGGACGCAGTGCGCCGCGATGACTTTCGCTTGGAAAATGCCCTGTTCTTTGACGTAGGGGATGACCGGGATTCCTTCGGCTTTTCGCATATTTTCCACTTCCAGCGCGGTCTCGGAGAGATGGATGTGGAGAGGCACGTCGAATTCGGCGGCGAGTTCCGCGCTGGCGCGGAGGATTTCATCGGTGCAGGTGTAGGGCGCGTGGGGAGCGATGGAGGGGACGATGAGGGGATGCCCCTTCCACTTTTGGATGAAGTCGCGCGCACGGGCGAGCGCGTCTTCGTAAGAGGCGGCGTCCGGCGCGGGGAATTTCAACACGGTTTGCGAACAGACCGCGCGCATTCCTGCTTCCGCGGTGGCTTCCGCGACGCTTTCTTCGAAGTAATACATATCGGCGAAACTGGTCACGCCGCTGCGAATGAGTTCCGCACATGCGAGGGAGGAGCCGAGGCGGACGAATTCCGGCGAAACGAATTCGCGCTCGACGGGCATCATGTAGCCAAGCAGCCAGACATCGAGCCGCAGGTCGTCCGCAAGTCCGCGAAGCAGCGTCATCGGGACGTGCGTATGCGCGTTGACGAGTCCGGGCATAAGGACTTTTCCGCCGCAGTCAATGATTTCGGCGTCGGCGTATTTTTTCCGTAGGGAATCTTCTTCGCCGACCTCGGCGATGGTCTCTCCTTTTACGGCGACCGCGCCGTGTTCGTATTGCGTGAGAGATTCGTCCATTGTGAGGACGAGTGCATTGGTAAAGAGGAAGTCCGCGCTGGGCATAGTATCTCCTTTTGAGTGAGCCGTCGGTTATCGCGTGGATACCGCGCGTTTGATTCGAGACAATCCCTCTTCGAGGAGGGCGCGAGGGCAGCCGAAGTTCAGGCGGACGAATCCTTCGCCGCCGGTTCCGAAGGTCGCGCCGTCGTTGAGGGCAATTTTTCCGTTTTTCAAGAGGAATTCATGAGGCGATTCGGAGATGCCGCGTTCGCGCATCCAATCGCCGAAATCGAGCCAGGCGAGGTAGGTCGCTTGGGGAACGGTGACGCGGATTCCGGGGAGTTCGCTGCGAACGAAATCCACGACATAGTCGCGGTTCGCGGTGAGATACGCGTTGACTTCGGCGAGCCAGTCATCGCAAACGCCGGAGAACGCGACCTCCGCCGCGATTTGTCCCAAACTATTGACGTGCAGGGTCATTCTCTCGATTTCGTGCTGATACCGCGCCCGCAGCGTTTTTTCTGGGACGATAGCGAATCCCGTGAAAAGCCCCGCGACGTTGAAGGTTTTACTCGCCGCGACGAGGGTGACGCTTTTTGCTTCGACCTCCGGCGAGAGAGTCGCAATGGGGATGTGCTTTGTCTCGCCGAGGAGAAGTTCGCTGTGGATTTCGTCGGAGCAAAGGAGGATGTCTTCCCGAAGGCATCGTTCCGCCATGCGCTCCAGCGTTTCGCGGTCATAGGCGACGCCGGTGGGATTATGCGGGTTGCAGAGGAGGAAGGTTTTTGTCCTCGCGTTGTTCGAGTGAATAGCGTGGTCGAAGATATCGAAATCTACTTCATAGTGGAGGGTATGTTCCTCGCGGACGGCGACGAGGGGGGCATCTTGACGGACGAGGGTTAGGTTTTCGTGGACTTTCAGAAACGGGAAGTAAACCGGCGGCTGGACGAGGATGCCGTCTCCGGCGGAGGAGACAATCGCCGCCGCGATATTGAATCCGGTAACCAGCCCGGGGACGGGGAGGACCGCGTCGGGGTCTACGCGCCAGTTGTAGAGGCGTTCCATCCGCGCGGCGACGGATTCTTTCAACCGGCGGCGCGGAAATTCATAGCCGAGAACCCCGTGATTGACCGCGCGGCGCAACGCGTCGAGGACGGGTTCGGGCGCGGCGAAGTCCATATCCGCAACCCACATGGGGAGCACATCTTCGGGGTACGAAGTCCATTTGAAACTATTGGTCTGACGTCTATCAATGATTTTGTCGAAGTCGAAAGGCATAGGGAAATCCTTGTTCGGAAATTTTGAGAATTATACCCCGTAGGAGAAGGCCGCGGATGAGAGAATCCGCTTTGGGCGCGTTCCCCTCTTGCAGGAGAGACCTGCAAGATATTTTGTCTTTTCAGCCCCCGCCGCCGAGAACCTCCGCGTTTCGGTTCAGCCCATTCGCCCTGTGAGATAGGATTCGGTCAGCGTTTCTTTCGGGCGCGTGAACATCTCTTTCGTCGGAGAAAATTCGACCAATTCGCCGAGCCAGAAAAATCCTGTTTGGTCAGAGATGCGCGCGGCTTGCTGCATGCTGTGCGTTACGATGACAATTGTGTATTCTTTTTTCAGTTCCGCAATCAACTCTTCGATGCGGAGCGTTGCGACCGGATCCAGTGCGGAGGTGGATTCGTCCATGAGGATGATTTCGGGTTTCACGGCGACGACCCGCGCGATGCAAAGCCGTTGCTGTTGACCGAGGGAAAGCCCCAGCGCATTGTCTCGAAGATGGTCTTTGACCTCGTCCCAAAGCGCGGCTGCGCGTAGACTCTGCTCGACAGTCGCATCGAGGGAGGATTTGTCGAGATGCAATCCCAATACGCGCGGTCCAAAGGCAACGTTATCGTAGATGGATTGAGGGAAGGGGTTGGGTTTTTGGAAAACCATTCCCACTCTCTGGCGGAGCGCCGCCACGTCCACGTCGGGGGCGTAGATATCTTTTCCGTCGAGGAGAATCTTTCCGTCCACGCGCGTGTTCGGGATGGTGTCGTTCATTCGGTTGAGGCAGCGGAGGAAGGTGGATTTTCCGCAGCCGGAAGGTCCTATGAGCGCGGTGACTTGCCGCGGCTGTATATCCATGTTGATATTTTTCAGCGCGCGGAAGTCGCCGTAGTAAAAATCCAAGTTTTGAATGGAGAAAACAGGGGTGGTATTCACGAAGGCTATTTTACCGCAAAATGGAAACCGCTCCTTTCCAAAAGCAGGAAGGAGCGGTTTGTTTTCAGTCGAACAGGGGGCGAATTTCGCCGAATGGCTTTCCTCCGTAGCCGGATTTGTTCAATACGTCTATGTAGTGCATTACATGATTTAGCACCTCGGAGGATGGGATGACCTCCAGATGCGCTCTGGATAAGAAGCGCGCGGCGGCATCCGTTGAGACGTTCATCACCTCGGCAATCATACGGGCGGATTCTTCGCGGTTTTCGTTGACCCATATCGCCGCGTCTTTTGTCTCTTCCATGAACATTTCGGCGAGGTCCGGGTAGTTTCGAAGGATTTCTCCTTTGAAAAGCAATCCGGCGTTGGGAAGGTTTCCTTGTCCCGGGAAGAGTGTTTCCCACAAATCGCGGTAGGCGATTGCCTCGTGGACAATCCCTTCGCCTTCGTGGATGGTGAAACTGGCTTCCGGCTCTCGCAGGAGGGCGACCTCCGCTTCCCCGCTGAGGAGTTGCGCCTTGATATCTTCGGGACGCCCGAAAGGCTTTCCGAAGACGAATTCGAAGGTGTTTGGGTCGTATCCGAATTTGGACATGAGGAAAGTGGTCACTGCGTAGGGGGGCGCGGCTTTGATGAGGGGAAGGTAGATTTTTCGTCCTTGCAAATCGCCAAAATCTTTTGCTTTGAAGCCGCGCGTAAGGATGAAGAAATTATCCCATACCGCGATGGCGGTCATTTTGATATCCAACCCTTTTTGATAGAGTTTCGCGACGGCGGCAACGGCGGAAAAACTGATGTCGGCTTTTTTGTTGACAATCCAGCCGAGATGTTTTTCGGTTTTGTCCCAAATTTTGAGTTCGTCTACGCGGATGGCGCGCATCAGCCGTTTGGATTCCAGCATGCGCATTAAGATTGGGTACACAACCGGCGTCGCGGATTGGATGACGAGCGGCACCTTCCGCATGAGTGCGGGCGCGCCCTCGATTCGGGTGGCCGTTTTGTAGAAGAAGACTTTATACGCGCCCTCTGCCGTTTTTTCCGTGAGGGATTCGAAGCCGAGGGTTTCGACGGTGTTGATGATAGGATCCGGCGGCGTCTTCAGGAGGATGCAAAATCCGTTCCCGGGGGCGAGGGCTTCTGCCTCCCGAACCAGCGAGGAGAAGAAATCTTTTCCCCATGCGGCGGTATCCAGTAGCGGGAAGGTCTCTTTCTTCGGTGCCCACGCGGGGGAAGAGGTGGAGGATTTCCCCAATACATATACGATGTGTTCATGGAACGAGGGCGCTTCGTAGAAAATCTCGTATCCTTCTTCGTACAGCATTTCAATGAGCGGCGCCGGGTAGAAGTCGTTGGTGACTTTTAGTGTTTCGCCCTCTTTCAGGACGCGAATCGCCTCCAGCACTTCCGGGAGGAAGAAATCTTCACGTCCTCGGACGTCCATTGTCGCGTGGATGTTTCTCGTCCATTCTGGAGGTTCCTCCGAGAAGAGGTGCCGCTCTTCTCTATCTTTGATGCAGTCCGGCGCGCGGGAGAGTAATTCTTTTTCCGCGCCGATTGCCGCGTTGACCTTATGAAGTACCTCGCAAATGGAAAGATCTCCCATCCGCGCGACATCTCCAAAGGTTGCCCAACGGCTGACCATCGTAAATACCGCGTTGTTATTCAAAAGTCGAAAACGCGGCGAAAGCCCGATAAGCGTTGCTTTCAGTTCTGGAAAACGCTCAATGGCTTCTTTGACTTTCGTTTTGGCTAAGATGACCACAAGTTGCTCCTCGTTACGGGGAATGCCCGATTTTTTATAATTTGGATATAAAACGTCACAATTATACTTCTCTCGAATTTTCTGTCAAGGAGAA
>CAZDGZ010000095.1:0-7956 GCA_964505165.1 uncultured Anaerolineaceae bacterium
CCTGGATGTCGGCGGATGCAGATCGGGCCTGGGTCTATGTGATCATCAACCGGGCCACCTGGGTGATGCTGGCGCTTTCGCTTTCGCGGGAGGCGGGGCTGTATCGGGCGCTGTTCCCCCTGACGACCCTGGCCATCGCCGCCATCATCTGGGCGCTGACCACCGCCCGGAGTGAATCCGCCAAAGCCCACTGGCTCCGCTGGCTGGCCATCTTCTTCCTGCTGGGCTTCCCTTTCACCACCGGATTCCCCCTCAATCTCAATCTGGCGCAACTGGCCACCACCGTGCTGGGCTTTCCCGGCTGGGTGCTGGTGCTGCTGGCCCAGACGCTGATCGTGGCGGCCATACTCGGATCGGGTCCGGAGCCCGCCACCGAAACGCCGCGCGACTTCCTGCCCCCGGCCCGGCTGAAGTGGATGCTGGCGCTGACCATCATCTTCGGGCTGTGGTGGGGCATTTTTCCCGCGGCCCTGGCGCGCACCGCTGGCCTGACGCCCGCCGGCTCCACCGCCAGCGTCTTCGCTCAAATCCGCGCCGCGCGAGACTCCCAGCCCCAACACCCAGCCGGAGTCCAGCACCTCCGGCGAAGGAATTCTGTGTATAATGAATACCGCGAAAGAAAAACTGCACCTTGAAAGCACCCAAACAGGACAAGGAGTATCCATGCGACAAAAAGTCATCCTCATCACGGGCGCGTCCGGGGAAGTCGGACAAGCCCTTGTAGAGCAACTTGCCGAACAAAGCGAAATCCCTTTGCTTACGCTCGATGTGCGTCCGCTTCCCGAACATCTCGAAGGAAAAAGCACTCACGTCGTCGGCGATATTCTGGATGCGAACCTCTTCGACCGGCTTGTCAGCGAATACGAATTCGATGTAATTTACCATCTCGCCGCGCTCCTCTCCACCCGTGCCGAATATACGCCAATGGCAGCGCACCGCGTCAACGTAGATGGGACAATGCACCTCCTCCAACTCGCCGCAGACCAATCCGAATGGAAAGGCAAACCGGTGAAATTCCTCTACCCCAGTTCCGTCGCCATCTTTGGGATGAAAACCCTCGAAAACAAAGCAAAATACCCTCGCCCTCAAGAATGGGAATGGAACTACCCCATCACCATGTACGGATGCAACAAACTCTACGGCGAAACCCTCGGCGTCTACTACAGCCAGCACTACAAACAACTTGCCGCCAAAACACCCGTCATGCTCGATTTCCGCTGCGTCCGCTTCCCCGGGCTTATCAGCGCGTTCACCGTCCCTAGCGGCGGGACAAGCGACTACGGGCCCGAAATGCTCCACGCCGCCGCACAAGGCAAACCCTACGCCTGCTTCGTCCGTCCCGACAGCGCCATCCCCTTTATGGCGATGCCCGACGCGGTGACCTCCCTCATTCAACTCGCCAACGCACCGCGAGAATCACTCACCCGCAGAATCTACAACATCACCGCATTCAGCCTCACCGCCGAAGAATTCGCCGAGCGCGTCAAACGATACTTCCCGCAAGCGCAAATCACCTACGAACCCGACACCAAACGGCAAGGCATCATCGATTCATGGCCCATTGACATGAACGACGACGCCGCGCGCCGCGACTGGGATTGGCATCCCGCCTATGATGTCGAACGCGCCTTCGAAGAATACCTCGTTCCCAACATCCGCAAACGTTACGCCTGAACGAGTAGATGGATTGGATTCCGCGCGCCCTTCGATGGATTCTCCTCATTGGCGTACTCCTGCTCGGCAGTTGCCTCCCGCCCCGCGCGACGCCGATACCTGATTCCGTTTCGACAGCCTCGCCCTCCCCTTCGGCGACGGTACTCTGGTTTCCGCCCACCGCAACCCCAAAACGGGACACCCCGCTGCCGCCCACCGCAACGCCCAACCGCCGCCCGGGAGTGCGCCGCCTTCTCGCAGAAGACGATTTCTCCTCCGCCGACGCGTGGGACACCGCCGAATCGGATAACGCGAGCGCCATCGTCAGCCGAAACCGAATCACCCTCGCCATTCAACCGGGAATCTACCTCGTAAGCATGAACCGCGAACTTGCCTTGAGCGATTTCTACGCCGAAATCACCGCCCGCGTGAGCCTTTGCAAAGACAACGATTCCTACGGAATTCTCTTCCGAGCCAACGGCGGCGCATACTACCGATACGCGCTTTCCTGCAACGGGGACGCGCGCCTCGACAGAATCAGCAACGGACGCCGAATCCCGCTTCAGCCTCCCATCCCCTCTGCGGATGCGCCTCCCGGGTCTCCCGGAGAAACGCGCATCGGCGTTTGGGCCGTAGGTCCCGAAATGCGGTTTTTCCTCAACGGGCGGTATCAATTTACCGTCGTAGACCCGACCCTTTCCGAAGGCGCGATAGGCGTCTTTGCCAAATCCGGCGGCGATACGGCAGTCACCATCGCCTTTTCCGATTTGCAAATCCGCTCGGTCTCTTACGTCAGCCCCACACCTTCCCCCACACCCACCCGAACCCCTGTCCCTACCTCCACGATGAAACCATGACCTACAAAAACCGTCTCAACGACCTCGATAACAAAACCTGGCTCAAATTCCAAAAATCCTGGTTTATTCACAACCCGCCGCCGCGTAAAAAGGGCGTGCTGCGGCACCCCGCGAAATTCCCCGAAACCCTGGCACAGGAGTTCATCGAATTCTTCACCAAACGCGGACAAACCATCCTCGACCCAATGGCAGGGACAGGCAGCGCGCTTGTCGCCGCGTTGCGCTGCGGAAGACATTCCTGGGGAATCGAGTTGAACCCAGCCTACGCGGACATCGCCCGTCAAATCATCGAAGAAGAACGCGCCGCCCTCGGCGATTCTGCCGAAGGTCTCCGCGCGGAAATCATCACAGGAGACGCGAAAGAAGCCGCGTCCTTTGAAATTCCCGTCATTGATTACGTCATCACCTCGCCCCCTTACTGGGATATGCTCCACGCACGCGGCGCGGAAACCCAAAAGAAGCGGCGCGCCGAATCCTCGCTCGATGTCGTCTATTCCGATGACCCAAACGATGTAGGGAACATCCACGATTACGAGACTTTCCTCGCGACCCTCGTCGAGATTTACGCGGGGCTGAATCCGTTGCTTAAGGAACGCGCGTATCTCACCATCATCGTCAAGAACGTCAAGAAAGGCGGAAGGATTTACCCTCTCGCGTGGGATTTAGCGCGCGAACTCGGAAAAATCTACACGCTGAAAGACGAGAAAATTTGGCTGCAAGATAACCAGCGCCTCGCGCCTTACGGCATGGGAAACGCGTGGGTGAGCAATACTTTTCATCATTATTGCCTGCAATTCCGAAAAGAGACTCCCAAAGATTCCTAAACGATGCTTTCCGCTTCCGATTTCATCCGCCTCCCCTACACGCCCGATTTATCGCAAAGCGGAATTGCGTATGCGTGCCGCTCGCTGCATTACACCTACAATCGGATGGGCGGCTCTTTGGCAAAACGAATGCGGCGCATCGCGGGCGGAATCGCGGTAGAACTGGCTTTTCGGCGGTATCTACACGAAAACAAAATCCCCTTCGATGTCTTGGGGATGACGCCTTTCACCGACCCTGACAATTACGATGTTTCTCTCGGCGGGCGTCGCTGTGACATAAAAAGTTTCATCCTCTCGAGACGGGAAGAGATTCGTCGTCTGCGGCGCGACCCCGAAGCGATTCTCGACGCTGCCGCGCTCGTCCCCGCCGACCAATTCGCCGCCGAGGGGCACAGCGATTCCGAACTCTATCTCTTCGCGTTCCTCTTTGCGCTTTCCGCCGAAAGTCTCGAGGCGCAGCGTAAAGCCCTCGAGGCGGGGAATCCAATTCATCTCATTCACGTTTTGCCGCGAAAATGGGCGCGCCCGCGCGTGTGGCATCCGTTAGGGAAACTCGTTCTCAAAAGCGAAGACGAGATGCCCCTCACACTCGA
This sequence comes from uncultured Anaerolineaceae bacterium, assembly GCA_964505165.1. Taxonomy (GTDB): domain Bacteria; phylum Chloroflexota; class Anaerolineae; order Anaerolineales; family Villigracilaceae; genus CAZDGZ01. The sequence goes on from CAZDGZ010000095.1 coordinate 3,928, forward strand.
ACTCGGCGGACAGGATGCGGAGGGCGATTTCCTTTCCGAGAAAATCGAGTTACCGCCGCGAACGCGCGTTGCCGTCCGGGGCGAATTTCATACGCTCTTGTATCTTCATCCCGAGACGCGGCCCGCGCGTCGAATCGGGGTGTACAGTCCCATCCTTCAGGAAACCTATCTTGTTCCCTCCTCGAAGTGGAGCAACATCTACCTCTACGGGATGGAGATTCTTTTCCTCGGCTACCTGACGCGCGGAGAATTTCGACGCCGCGCAGCCATCCTTCCCGCAGGAAGCCGCGTATTGCAATACCGCGAAACGCGCGTCAAGAACCTCGCCGTCCCGGTGCGAGACCTGCGCCCTCTCGCTTCGCTCTTCGAGCGCGTGCGAATTTGGGAAGCGGAAAAATCTACACAAGGAGAATCCCTATGAGCGGAATCGTATGCGCCATTCGAGGAGGTCCTGCCAGTCAGCCGACCATTGCGCGCGCCATTCGTCTCGCGGAGGAGACGCGCCTGCCGCTGTATTTTCTCTATGTCGTCAACCTCGACTTTCTCTCCTATACCAACAGCAGCCGCGTGCAAATCATCTCTCAGGAAATGCGCCAAATGGGAGAGTTCATCCTCCTCGCCGCGCAAAGCAACGCGGCAAGCGCAGGCGTTGACGCGGAGGGCATTGTTCGGCAGGGAAAAGTGGAGGAGGAAATCATCGCGCTCTGCCACGAGGTCGAAGCGGAGTACCTCGTCGTCGGACGCCCTCACGCCAAAGGAGAGGAAAACGCCTTCGACGGCGACGCGATGGACGCCTTCGTCCGGCGTATCGAAGAGCAGGCGAATGCCCGCGTTATCCTCGCGGAGGATGAAAACGAGTGAACCGCCTCCTCCGATTTTCGGCAGCATTGGGCGCGGCGCTGCTCTTTTCCCTCTTCTCTCCGGCGAAGGCGGGGAATGCGGAAGCCTCCTCCTGGATTTTCGGCATCGTCCGTGATGCACAGGGCAGCCCGGTCGCGGGAGCGCGGGTTTCGATTCGCATGCAGGGAGAGATTCTCGCGAGCGCGGAAACGCAAGAAGACGGCGGCTACGCCCTCCCCGTTCCAGAGATGGACTCGGCGCGTCCGCTCCTCCTCGTCATCGAACGTCCTCATTTCCAGAAGACGGAATCGCCGATTTCGGATTCGATCCGCGAGAGGCTCCGCGCCGGAGAATCGGTTCGTCTCCCCGAAACGGTTCTGGCAAGGAAAATCGACGCGGCGTTCTGGATTTCCGCGGGAATCTTCCTCCTCGTCCTCCTCCTGATGGCAACAGGAAAACTCCACAACACCCTCGCGGCGCTTGTCGGCGCGGCGCTGATTTTCCTTATCAGTTACCTCGGAAAGCCGTTTTACGAGGGATTGTATATTTTCGATTTTTCGGGCGCGCTTCGCTACATTGATTGGAATGTCATTTTCCTCGTGATGGGCATGATGATTGTCATTGCCGTTGTCGAAAGAACGGGCATTTTCCAATGGCTGGCATTTCAAGCCTATCGGCTTTCGGGAGGGCGCGCCTGGCTTTTGATGCTGATTTTGATGATTCTCACGGGCGTCGTCTCCGCGTTTTTGGATAACGTGACAACCATGCTTTTGATGACTCCCATTACCGTGCAAATCGCGATTGCCCTCGGAATCAATCCCCTCGCGCTCCTCATGCCCGAAGTGATGGCATCCAATGTCGTCGGTGTCAGCACCCTTGTCGGGACGCCCACGAATATCCTCATCGGTTCTTATGGCGGAATCTCGTTCAACGATTTTCTCATCCATCTGACTCCGGGCGTGCTTCTTTCGCTCGCGGGACTCATCGCCTATAGCGAATTCGTCTATCGGCGAGAAATTCGTGCCTCCGGCGAAAGCGGACTTTCACGCGCGCTCTTCGAGAAATTGGAAGCCCAGGCGAAAATCACCGAACCCGAACATTTGAGAAAAGTCGGCGTTGTGGGCGCGGGGATGTTGGTTCTCTTCATCTTGGGGGAACATATCCACCTCGTCCCCGCAGTGACGGCGATTATCGGCGCGACCGCGCTCCTCGTCTGGATTCTGCCGGATATCGAGGAAATGATTGAAGCGGTAGATTGGACGACTCTGGTTTTCTTCTTGTCCCTATTCATCGTCGTCGGCGCGATTCAGGAGGTCGGAATCATCGGGCTTCTCGCGGAGGGAATCGGGAATCTTGTTGGCAAGAATCTCACCCTCGCGATGCTCGCGGTCGTTTGGGTCAGCGCGCTTCTCTCGACGGTCATCGCGAATATCCCCTTTACCGCCGCGATGCTGCCTATCATTGGTTATTTGAGCGGCGTCGTCCCCGGCGCGGGAAACGGCGCGCTGTACTACTGCCTTTCGGTCGGCTCGGCAATGGGCGGGAACGGCTCGCTCGTCGGCGCATCCGCGAATATGGTGACCGCCGGCGTCGCGGGACGCGCGGGGTATCCGATTTCGTATGCGTATTTTCTCAAGAAGGGATTCCCCGCGTTGCTCATCACGGTATCCCTTTCTTCTCTATGGCTTTTGCTGCATTTCTAGCAAAGAAGATTGGCAGTACAATACAGGGCATATCTTAGGCTTCAGGAGTGTTTTTCGTGAGCAAAATCGAGTGGAAAACGGACGCGTACGAAACCGTCGGACCTTACCGCATCCCCTATGTCCCGACGATTACGGATGGGTATCATCAAGGCTCCGGCATCAAGCGAAATTCGACGGCAGCATTGGCGGCGAAACGCGCGCTATGGCCGCTCATCAAGTTGCGAAACGACCTTTTCGTAGACGGTTTCATCGAGCGAGAAATCGGAAGGTTGATTCGGAAATATCTCCGCGAGGACAGCGTTTTTCTGGAAATCGGATGCGGCGACATGAGTTTGAGCCGCGTTCTCCCTCGGGAAATGTGGTACAACGCGTTGGATTTGGAAGTGGCGGATTTCCATATTTTGAGAGCCATGAAAAAACGCGCGAAGGTCAATCTTGTCGTAGCGTCGGCGACCGATATTCCCGCGGACTCGGAGGTCGCCTCGTTGATTGTCTCCACGGAAACCTTCGAGCATATTCCCGAAATCAATCAAGCCATGCGGGAAATTCACCGCGTCGCGGTCCCGGGCGCGGTGTTGATTTGCAGCATCCCCAACAATTATTGCTACAAATACGACAAAAAGGGACCTCATCTCGGACACATCAACAATTGGAGATACGAGGAATTCATCGCGTATATGAAAGAACAGGGATTTGAATTTGTCGAAGGCTTTATGAAAGGGCTGTGGATCCCTCTTCCTCTGTGGCTGACGAAGAGGTCGTATCAATTGCCTATCTCCTCCAAGGAGGAGTATTACAACACGAATTTCTTCTATGTTTTTCGAGTGAGAAAATAGACGTTTTTTGGAGGCGCAATGAAATCTTTCAACGCAACGTCTCTCTTGCTTCTAGTTTGGCATGAAAAACTAATCCCGCAGCATATCCGGTCTTCTTTCTCTGCACACCCCGCGAACCGCAACACCCCTGCAACAAAAATCGTTTGACTTCGCGGCGATTCCGCTATATACTCAGGGCAGGATTTTGTCTTATGCGAGTATTTTCGACTTCCCCCTGAAACCCCGAAGCGCGCGGAGATTTCCGCGTGCTTTTTCTATTCTTGCAAAAGGAGAGCATATAATGGATTCTGGAATGATTGGAAAAATCGAAAAAGCCAAACGCTACGCGCAGGAACGGGAACGGTTTCATTTCGATTCGCTTTCGGTACGCGTAGACGGTGAAAACAATGCTCATGTCGTCAAACTGGAAGATGGCGTGCTATCCTGCGATTGCAGTTTCTACCATTCGCACGGGGTATGCAGCCACACGATGGCAATCGAGAAAATTTTGGAGGGCATGCTCCCTCCTCTAAAGAACGCAGCGTAGATAAGAAGACATCGAGACGCGCCTCCTCCAACGAGGAGGCGTTTTTTTGTTTGAGAAGAGAAGCATTCTTTCTCGGTTTCGAGTACAATACAACGCATGGACGGCATTTCTCGCAGAGATTTTC
>CAZDGZ010000096.1:0-7775 GCA_964505165.1 uncultured Anaerolineaceae bacterium
GGCGGGGGTGAGGGACACGCGCGCGCGAATCCATACATCATCTTTGCTGGAAAGAAACCTTGCTGGTTTTACCCGCTGCCCTCGGTACACTCCTTCGGAGCACTCGGGCAGCGACCACCGCGCGGAATGTGCCAACCCATCCCCAACTACGAAACTACCAAACTACGAAACTATCCAACTACCCAACTAACTTTCTAACCTTCCTCCTATACACGCCGCTTTCGTTTTTGGTACAATCAAATCGGAGGCTAAAAAACTTTATGTCTGGTATGGAACGTTTCACGCAACGAGCGCGGCGGGTCTTGAGTCTGGCGCATCAGGAAGCCGAACGCGCCCGCCGACACCGCATAGGGACGGAAGACCTTCTCGTTGGCTTGATATTGGAAGACGGCGGAATCGCAGGACGCGTACTTCGCGAACTGGGATTGGATGTCGCGCGCGTCCGCGAGATGATTCGCCGCGTGGTCAAGTACGAAGACTCTCCCGGAACGCGAATCGAACTCGCACCCGAAACGCAGACCGTTCTCGAATACGCGATAGAAGAAGCCCGTCGCTTGGGACATCATTACATCGGAACGGAACATCTCCTTTTAGGGCTTTCCCGCACCAACGGCGCGGCGATGCGCGTCTTGCTGCGGCTGGGAATCACCCCCGACCATATCCGCAAACAAACGCGGCGCGTTCTCGATGAAGGCTCAACGGCTATCACGCCTGCCGGAGCCTCCAATGCCCCGCGACGCGAAAAACGCGACAAGCAAAAAACCCCGCTCATTGACCAACTTGCCATTGACCTGACCTCCCTCGCGGAAGAAGGAAAACTCGACCCCGTTATCGGACGGCAAAACGAAATCGAGCGCGTGATTCAAATTCTGGCACGACGCACAAAAAACAACCCCGCCCTCATCGGCGAACCCGGAGTCGGGAAAACGGCAATCGTGGAAGGACTGGCGCAACGCATCGTGGAAGGCGATGTCCCCGCGCCGTTGATGAAAAAACGCGTCCTCCAATTGGATGTCGGCTCTCTCGTCGCGGGAACGATGTACCGAGGACAATTTGAAGAGCGGCTCAAACGCGTCATTGACGAGTTGAAAAAATCAGGCGCGATTCTCTTCATTGATGAAGTCCACATGCTTGTCGGCGCAGGCTCCGCAGGCTCTTCCGTAGATGCGGCGAACATCCTCAAACCCGCGCTCTCACGCGGCGAGTTGCAAGTCATCGGCGCGACGACAATGGAGGAATACCGCAAAAGCATCGAATCGGATGCCGCATTGGAACGCCGCTTTCAATCAATCCTCGTCGAAGAACCCTCGGAAGAAGAAACCATCGAAATCCTCAAAGGGATTCGCAAAGCCTACGAGGAACACCATCACCTTGTCATCTCCGATGATGCACTCGAAGCCGCCGCGCATCTCTCCTCGCGTTATGTGACGGAACGCTTTCTCCCCGACAAAGCGATAGATTTGATTGACGAAGCCGCCTCACGCGTGCGAATGTACAAAAGCCCTGCGGCAAAACAAGCGAAAGACCTCTTCGCCAAACTTCGCCAGACGCGCGAAAGCCGTGCCCTCGCACAAGAAGAAGGAAAAGACGAAGAAGTCGCGACGCTTACCGAACAGGAACTCCAACTCGAAGAGCAAATCGAAAAACTTCGCACGGGATGGGATAGAGCGGAAAGCCCAGTAGTGAGCGCGGAAGATATTGCCGAAATGGTCTCGATGTGGACGGGGATTCCTGTGATGCAATTAGCCCAGGAAGAATCCGAGCGGCTCTTGCACATGGAAGAAAACCTTCAAAAAGAGATTATCGGACAAAATGAAGCCATCGGCGTCATCGCGCGCGCGGTACGGCGCGCCCGTGCAGGGCTGAAAGACCCGCGCCGCCCCATCGGCTCGCTGATGTTCCTCGGGCCGACAGGAGTCGGCAAAACGGAATTGACCAAAGCCCTCGCGCGGTTCATGTTCGGCAGCGAAGACGCGCTCATCCAACTCGATATGTCCGAGTTCATGGAACGCCACACCGCCAGCCGCCTCGTCGGCGCGCCTCCCGGCTACATTGGCTACGACGACGCCGGGCAACTCACCGAAGCCCTCCGCCGCCGCCCTTACTCCATCGTCGTCTTCGACGAGGTGGAAAAAGCGCACCCCGAACTTCACAATATGCTCCTCCAAATTATGGAAGAAGGGCATCTCTCCGATGCGCGCGGGCGCAAAGTGGACTTCCGTAATGCCATCATCGTGATGACCTCCAACGTAGGCGCAGATTTAATCAAACGACAATCTTCACTGGGCTTCCATCTGGAACGCGACGAAGCCCTAGAAGAACAACTCGCCTACGAAGAAATGCGGAAGAAACTTACCGAAACCCTCAAACGCGCGTTCCGTCCCGAATTCATCAACCGCCTCGATGCCGTCGTCGTCTTCCGCGCGTTGAACAAAGAAGATATTCAAAAAATCGTTTCGCTGGAACTGGAAAAAGTCGCCAACCGGCTGAAAGAACACAACATTTCATTGCACGCGACCTCTGCCGCACTCGCCCTTCTCGCGGAAGAAGGCTACGACCCGGAAATGGGCGCGCGTCCGCTCAAACGAGTCATCCAGCAGCGCGTGGAGGATCCCCTTTCCGATGCGCTCCTTTCCGGCAAATTCTCCGACGGCGACTCGGTGCTGGTAGACGTGGACGATAACGGCGAAATTCTGTTGACGCGGGAACCGGATTTGCTCCCCGCGCCCGCAGCCTAACCTCCAAAGACGGCGGAAACGCCGTCTTTCTCTTCTCGTTCAGGAAATCAGATGGCAAAAACGCATACCCGATACGTCTGTCAGGAATGCGGACGAGTATCCGCAACTTATATGGGAAAATGCCCGCAATGCGGCGCGTATAACAGCATGGTGGAGGAAATCGTCGAAGCCCCCTCCGCCTCCACATCCTCACGCACACTGCGCGGACGCTCGACTCCGCGACCGCTTCCCGAAATCGGAGGAGAGGAAGAGGAACGCATCGCGCTGCCCATCGGCGAGTTTTCGCGCGTCCTCGGCGGCGGAATCGTCCCCGGTTCGATTGTCCTCATCGGCGGCGACCCCGGAATCGGCAAATCCACGCTGATGCTGCAAATGGCAATGCTCATGGCTGAACGCCAGCGCGTTCTCTACGTTTCCGGCGAGGAATCGGAGCGGCAAATCCGCATGAGGGCAGTTCGGCTTCACGGCGGCGAATCAGGCAGACTTCCCGCGAATCTCTTTCTCGTCACCGAGACGAACCTCGGCGTCCTCCTCGACCACGTCCGCGAGGTAAGCCCCTCCCTCCTCATCGTGGATTCCATCCAAACGACCTATCTTTCCGAATTGAGTTCTTCCGCCGGTTCGGTTTCGCAGGTGAGGGAATGCGCCTCGCAATTGCGTGAACTTGCCAAGACGACCGGCATTTCGGTTTTTGTCATTGGGCATGTGACCAAAGAAGGGACGATTGCGGGTCCCCGCGTGCTGGAGCATATCGTGGATACGGTACTCTATCTCGAGGGAGACCGTTATCAATCCTACCGGCTGCTTCGTTCGGTAAAAAATCGTTTCGGCGCGACGGCGGAAGTCGGCGTTTTCGAGATGCGCGAACGCGGATTGACGGAAGTGCCCAACCCCTCCGAAGCCTTCCTTGCAGAGCGGATGGTCAACGCGCCCGGCTCCGCGATTGTCGTCACGATGGAAGGTACGCGCCCGCTCCTCGTGGAAATTCAGGGACTTACCAGCCCAACGAATTTCGGCAACGCGCGGCGCACCCCCAACGGCGTGGATTTCAATCGTCTGCTGCTCATCGTCGCGACGCTTACGCGCCGTGCGGGAGTCCGCCTTGCGGAACAAGATGTATTCGTCAACGTGGTCAGCGGAATGAAAATCAACGAACCGGCGGCAGATTTGGCCGTGGCAGCAGCCATCGCGTCCTCGACGCGCGATGTCCCCGTCCGCGCGGACGCGGTACTCATCGGTGAAATCGGACTCGCGGGAGAGTTGCGGATGCCCTCTCAAATGGCATTGCGCCTCCGCGAGGCGGCAAAACTGGGCTTCAAGACTGCCATCGTGCCCAAACGGATTCGACGCGGAGAACCCTGGACGAAAGACCTTCACATCATCGAAGCGCGTTCTCTCCGTCAAGCCCTCGACGCGGCGCTGGGAAAGCCGCCTTCGCCCCGAAAAGGGAAAAAGGTTATCTAGGAGGATGAAATGACTCGAATCGTCACCGACACCACATCGGGACTCTCTTTGGAAGAGGCAAAAGCGCGGGGAATTTATCTCCTTCCGCAAATCGTTATCTTCGGAAAAGAGACTTACCGAGACGATACGGAACTGGATACCGCAGCGTTCATGGAGAAACTCCACGCCGCGTCCGAATTACCCAAAACCGCCGCGCCGCCGCCCGCGCTCTACCGTCCCATTTACGAAGAGATTTCTCAAGCAGGCGAAGAGGCGTTGTGCATTCACCCTTCCACGAATCTCAGCGGGACGGTGCGCTCCGCGACGGTTGCGGCAAACGACTTCCCCGACGCGGCAATTACCATCCTGGATACGCGCACGATTGCGGGAAATTTAGCCACCCTCGTGCTTCTCGCAAAAGAATGGGCGGATGAGGGCGCAAATGCAGAAGAGATACGCTCGCGGCTGCAAGAGATGATTCCCCGGCAGCGCATGTATTTTCTCGTGGATACGCTCAAATACCTGCAAATGGGCGGAAGAATCGGCAAAGCAAGCGCCCTCGCGGGAGAACTCTTGAAAATCAAGCCGATTCTCACCCTCGAAGATGGAATCGTCGCGCCGTATGAACGCGAACGAACGCGGAAACGCGCGCTCCGCCGCCTCCGCGAAATCATCGAGGCGGAAGCCCCTCGCGGAGAAGAGGGACATCTCTGCGTCATGCACGCGGCGGCGGAGAACGAAGCCCGCGCGCTTGCGGAATCCCTCCAAGAATCCCTCGATATTCCGCATATCCCCCTCTACACACTGCCGCCCGCCATCATCGTCCACGCGGGTCCCGGTGCGCTTGCGGTGGGCTTCTTCACAAATTAATCTCCAACCGTTATAATACGAACGCGCTTCGCGCATCCTCTGAAAATCCCCCGCATTTCATTCGATGAAATGAGCAAAGGAGAAAGCCAAGTATGTCCGGACATTCACATTGGGCGACCATCCGCCGCAAAAAAGGAGCGGCAGACGCGAAACGCGGGCAACTCTTCACCCGTCTCTCGCGTGAAATCGTTATCGCGGCACGCGAAGGCGGCGGCGACCCGGATACCAACGTCCGTCTCGCGCTGGCGGTCCAACGCGCGCGGGCAAACAACATGCCCAAAGATAGAATCGAACGCGCCATCAAACGCGGCACGGGCGAAGACAAAGAAGGCAACGCGATTGAAGAAATCATGTACGAAGGCTATGCCCCGCATGGCGTCGCGTTGATGATTGAATGCGTCACCGACAACCGCAACCGCGCAGTCGCGGAAATCCGACACACCCTCAGCCGTTTTGGCGGCAACATGGCAGAAAACGGCGCGGTCAGTTGGCAATTCGACAGGGTATCCTATTTCGCCTTCCCCAGCAGCGCCCTTTCCTACGAAAAAGCCTTCGAACTCGCAGTCGAAGCGGGCGCGGACGATGTCACCGAAGACGGCGATACCATCGAAATCATCGGACCCGTCTCTGCCTTCAAATCCATCGGCGACCAACTCCGCGCGGCTAACGTCCAGCCTGAAGAAGCAGGACTTCGCATGATTCCCAAACAAGAAATCGAACTCAATACTCAGGACACGCTGCAAGTTATGAAAGTCATCGAACACCTCGAAGACCTCGACGACGTGCAAAACGTATACTCCAACCTGAAGATGACGGAGGACGCGCTCGCAGCCGTTGAGGCGGAGGCATGACCCTCGTCCTGGGCATTGACCCCGGCACGGCGACCACCGGCTACGGGCTGGTTCGTCTGAAAGAAGACGACACCCTCGAAACCCCTGCCTACGGCGTCCTCCTTACCCCTGCCGGAATGCCTCCTGCAGAGCGGCTACTCTCGCTCTACCGTCAACTCAAAGAAATCCTCCTTCTCCATCAGCCGCAGCAATGCGCGGTGGAGAAGTTGTTTTTTCAAAAAAACGTCACCACAGCCATCTCCGTCGGGCAAGCGCGGGGCGTTATCCTCCTTGCCCTCGCGGAAAGCGGGCTGACCGTTCAAGAATACACGCCCAACGAAATCAAACAGGCGGTAGCGGGCTACGGCTCGGCAGGAAAACGACAAGTCCAAGAAATGGTTCGCATGCTTCTGGGACTAGACGCCATCCCCAAGCCCGACGACGCCGCCGATGCCCTTGCCGTCGCCATCACCGCGCTGCATACCCATCGCTTTGATGAACTTGCCGAAAGGAACGCCCAATGATTTCCACGCTTCTCGGTGAAATCGCCTCTTTGGAAGAAGATTCCGTCGTCGTCCTCCTCGGCGGCGTGGGATTGCGCGTCTATGTCCCCGCGCCGCTCAAAGAACGACTCCGAATCGGCGCGCCCATCCAACTTCAGACCCATCTCGTCGTGCGCGAAGATTCGCTGACTCTCTACGGATTCGAATCCGCGGAGGAGCGCGACCTCTTTCAACTCCTCCTCAGCGTCAGCGGAATCGGACCTCGGACAGCGCTCGCAACGCTCTCCGCCCTTCCACCTGATTCCATTAAACGGGCTGTGTTCAACGAAGAAAGCGACATCCTGAGCCGCGTCCCCGGCATCGGCAAAAAGACCGCGCAGCGAATCATCCTCGCGCTTCAAGACAAACTGACCCCCGAAGACGTGTTGACGCGCGCCGCCGCCCTCGACGACATAGACAGCGAGGTCCTCGCCGCGCTCACCGCACTGGGATACAGCATCGTCGAAGCCCAAACGGCTTTGCAATCCATCCCGAAAGACGCACCCGACGACGTGGAAACGCGTCTCCGCCTAGCACTGGGATATTTTTCCTGAAATGCCTTCCCTAAACGACGCCAAACGCTGGTACGCCGAAAACGACCCCGTTCACGGCTTCGGACACATCGAACGCGTCTACCGCATGGCAGAACGCCTTGCCGACCTCGAAGGCGCGGATATCGAAATCGTCCGCGCGGCGGCACTTCTGCACGATGCCGAAGGCGCGCCCTCCGCGCGGGAGTCTCATCATCACGCGTCGGCAGCCTTCGCGGGGAAAATCCTCCGCGCCGAAGGCTGGGAGGACTCTCGCATTGCCGCCGTGCAGCATTGCATCCGCGCGCATCGCTTTCGAGACCCCTCCGAAACGCCGCGAACGCTGGAGGCGAAAATCCTCTTCGACGCGGACAAACTCGATGCCATAGGCGCAATCGGTGCGGCGCGTGCGCTCGCGTATGCGGCATGTCACGGAGCGCCATTCTATGCGCCGCCCTCGGCACAATTCATCGAAACCGGCACAGAAGCGGAGGGGGAAATCCACACGGCATATCACGAATACCTCTTCAAACTTCGCACCCTCCGCGACCGCATGTACACCGACACCGCGCGCACCATCGCCGAAGCGCGGATACGCTTTCTCGATTCCTTTTTCGAGCGCCTCGCCGCCGAATGGGAAGGCCGAGCGTAGGGAAGGAAACCAACGCCCCCCTTTCGGCGGTTGCCGAGTTCATCGAGGCAGGGCGGGGGAGAGGGCACACACGCGCGCGAATGTGTACATCCCCAATTTTGCCCTCGACGCCGTGCCGAGCCTGCCGAGGCATACGCCGCCCATGTCATTGCGAGCCCCCGCAGGGGGCG
>CAZDGZ010000097.1:0-7724 GCA_964505165.1 uncultured Anaerolineaceae bacterium
TCGCTCATCGGCGCAGGATCCGTGCAGCGGGTAGGGACATCTTGCAGGCGGCTGTAGGTGCATTGCGTCAAATGGCCGTCTTGATGGAGAATGTACACATCGTCCCCGTTCGCGGCGAGGTCAATGGCATCTTCCAGAGGGGGAATTTCATTGCGGAAGAAAAACGCGGGAGGGTCGAGAAAGGCGCTTGCCTTTCCTTGATATACCCATACCGCGCGCTGCGACGCGTCCAGAATGTAGAGCGCGCCCGCATCTCCGAAATCCATCGCGGTGACCGCGTTCCATTGCGTATCGGGAGGAATCAGCGTCATCGCCTTGGGGATTTGGTTGGGCGCACAATAGAGCAAATTCCCCGACGAGTCTATGCCCATCACGGTCGCGCCGATGGCGTTGATTCGCGGCAGGACCAGCAACGAAACCATTGGCCCGACCGAAATTTGATTATCCTCGTAAATTCCCGGCTTGCACAGGAAATTTTCGTCCCACTGATACGAACCGTTTACCAACGAAGCGCGTAAAATACTTCCATCGGCTGCGTTCAATAAATACAAATCCGTATCGTTGGCAGCCATGCGGGAAATCGAAACATCTGCCGGGAACGGCGTCAGCGCAGGACGCAGCATGATTCGTTGAATTCCCAGCAATTCGTCCAAATGCGTCCGCGCTTCTTCGCGTAGCGCCTTCGTCTCTGCGGTTTCCCGCTGTGCTTCGGCTTTCTCCACATAAAAGAGGGTCTCCTCCCATGCGGAACGCGACGCGAGCGGGTCGGTTTGCTCCTCAGCGCGGGTGCGTGCAATCTGCGCCTGCGTCAGATAGGTTTCATATTGAAGGTTTGGTCCGTAATGGAAATAGACCACGCTGGCAGCCGTTCCCACGAAAAGCGGAATGGCTATCGCGACCAGAATCATCGTCCAAGCGGGGAGAGCGAAAACCTCGTCCTTTTCCAGCGGTAAAAAGCGCGGCAAAATTCGTTGTATGCCCGATTGAAAACGCTGTCGAAGATTTTTCCAGAAAAGAAGGAAGGAAAGCGCCGTCCGCGCCGCGCGTCGAGAACGTGGAGTCCGGTCTTGCGGCGGCGGTTCGCTCTCGGACATTGAACCTGATTCCGCTTCGGCAATTTTTTCTGTCGGCGGCGTGGTCTCGTTCGAGGGAAGAGGCTTTTCCGGCGGAATCGCATACGCGGAGAGAGGGGAGGGGGCTTTCATCTGCGGCGGAGATTCGACGCGGAGAACGCCGTTCCCCGGGATTTCTACGAAGGCGAGCGCCGCGCTGATGTCCCCTTCGGCAGAATCCATTAATTTTCGGTATCCCTCTTCCGGCGAGGTGGGAACGCGGAGGGTCTGGGGCGGCTCGTTCCATTCCGGCGGAAGGTCGCCGCAGAAGAGGAGTCTATCCCTTTTTTGGAGGGTCAATTTGGTGAGATAGTATTTCGCAGATTGCGCCGTGCCCAGCCCGCGCCCTCCGAACTGCGGGTCGAAGAATCGTTGTACGCCGCCGCGTCCAAATTGGAGGACACAGGCATTTCCGCTTTGGAGGAGATATATCTGCGTGTTTCGCAGCGCGCCCAAAATCAATGAGCCGACGAGATACGCGCCTTGTCCGCTGGCTTTCAGGTTGCGTTCCAAAAGTTCTTCGTTGAGAGTTTCGGCGGCAGTGCGGAGCGCAAAGGTGAGGGAGCCGGGCGTTTCGTAAAATGCACGGGCGGCGCGCTCCAATAAACGGATGTGTATGGAGGCGGTCGCGGTGGGAGTTCCCGAGAGCGTGAGGAGGAGTAAAAGGGTGTCTTTTTCTCTCCCGCGGGCGCATTGTCTTGGCGGGGTAAGCGCGAGGAGCCCGGGGTGCGATGACATCTCGCGTCCGCTAAGACGATAGAGAGGGTAGAGGTGGAGGTCGGCTCGTTCTTGCATATCCTACATTATACAGGGAAAACGAATCTTGCCGCGTGGAGATAGAAAAAGCCCGCCAGTGGGGAAAACTGGCGGGCGAAGCGGAAAGGGAGTTCCCCCCAAGACCTAGATACCGCCGCCGTATTCGGAACGAAGGACTTTCTTATCAATCTTGCCGACGCTGGTCTTCGGAATTGCTTCTACGAATTCGTATCGTTCAGGAACTGCCCACTTGATGATTGTTCCATCTTCGACGAACTTCTTCAAGTGTTCGACGATGTCGTCTCCGGTGAGTTTGCCTTTGAAATCGGGTTTGGGAACGATAATCGCCATTGGGCGCTCGCCCCATTTTTCATCCGGTACGCCGATGACGGCGACTTCCGAGACGCCCTCTTGGAGGCTGATGAGGTTCTCCAGTTCGAGGGAGGAAATCCATTCGCCGCCGCTCTTGATGACGTCTTTCAATCTATCTACGATTTGGATGTAGCCTTCTTGATTGACATTCGCTACGTCGCCGGTGTGAAGCCATCCACCCTCCCAGAGGACTTTGCCTTTTTCGGGTTCTTTGTAATAGGAGGGCGTGAGCCAAGGAGTGCGGACTTGGATTTCGCCGCGTTCTTTGCCGTCGTGCGCGACTTCTTCGCCGTCGGGGGTGGCGACGCGGAGTTTGACGAGCGGAACCGGAAGCCCTGTCTTGATGTGGATATCGAGTTCTTCGTCAGGGGTGAGTTCGCCCATCGTGGGTTTGATGAAGGCGAGGGTGAGGAGCGGCGCGGTTTCGGACATGCCATAGCCCGCGTAGATTTTGATGCCGAGTTCGTCCCGCGCGGTTTTCGCCAAGCCTTTGGGCAGCCGCGCCCCGCCGATGACGACTTTCCACTGGCTCAAATCGAATTTCTTCGCGGCAGGGGCGGAGGTAATCATCTGCAGAATGGTGGGGACGCAGTGGCTGATGCTGACTTTATGCCCGACGATGAGTTTGAGGAGCATTTCGGGGTCGTACCGTCCGGGGTATATCTGCTTCAATCCAAGCATGGTCATCGTATAGGGGACGCCCCACGCGTGGACGTGGAAGAGCGGAGTCAACGGCATGTAGACATCGTTTTTGGTCACGCCGCCGAAATCCGTCAATGAGCCAAAGGATGCCGCCTCGACCAATGTGTGCAGAACTAATTGACGATGAGAGAAATACACTCCTTTGGGTTTGCCGGTAGTGCCGGTGGTGTACGCGAGAGTGGCTTGTGTGTTCTCGTCGAAATCCGGCAGTTCGGGAAGCGGGACTGCGCTCTTGAGCATGGTCTCGTAGTCGGTTTCGGCGATGTTGGTTTCGGGAGGAGTCTCGCCTTTGGCAATGATGATGTAGTGCTTGACCGTTGCCAATTGCGGACGGATTTTCTCGATGAGCGGAAGGAAGTCCTCATTGAAAATCAAAACCTCGTCTTCCGCGTGGAGCATGGTGTAGACGAGGTCTGATGGAGAAAGCAGGGGGTTGATGGTGTGCATAATTGCGCCAACGCCCGGTACGCCAAAGTACATCTCAAGATAACGATGGCTGTCCCATTCAATGATTCCTACCGTGCTGCCTTTCTTGACTCCCATTTGCTGCAACGCCGCTCCTAGTCGCAGCACTCGGTCATACATCTCGGCGTAGGTATATTCAAATTCGTCTCGATAGACGATTTTCTGATTGGGGACGAAGTTTACTCCCGATTCGAGTACATTTTTGAGCAGCAAGGGATATTCGTACGCAGACATACAACCTCCTCTAGGGAAATGAAATGGGGAAAACAGGTGTTAATAGTATAAAGATTCCTTCTGAAAAAGCAAGCGAAATTGCAATTTTTCTATTCTTCGATGGCGGATTTCAGACGGCGAGCTATTTTCCCGAATTCGGGTGTGTAGCGGATTTCTTCCGCGCGGGGACGCGGCAGGGGGACCGGGACGTCCAATTTGATTCGTCCTGGACGCGCGGTGAGCATGAGGACTCTATCGGCAAGGAAAAGCGCCTCGTTGATGGAATGCGTTACCATGACGACGGTTTTCTTTCGCGCCTGCCAGATTCGGGAAAGTTCCGTCCACATGCGTTCACGGGTGAGCGCGTCGAGGGCGGCGAAGGGTTCGTCGAGGAGGAGCAAGTCGGGGTCGTGGATGAGGGCGCGGGCGATGGCGGCTCGCTGTGCCATGCCGCCGGAGAGATCACGCGGAAGGTTGTCCTCGAATCCTTCCAATCCGACGAGGGAAATCAATTCCTTCGCGGCGGCGCGTGCCTTTTCGCGCGGCGCGCCTTCTACTTCCAGCGGGAGAAGGATGTTTTCCATCACTGTGCGCCAGGGCATCAGATTTGATTCCTGAAAAACGAATCCGATGCGAGGTTGTTCTTTGACGAATTTCACCTTTCCGTTCGTGGGATTGAGCAGTCCCGCCAAAACGCGCAGCAAGGTGCTTTTTCCGCTGCCGGAAGGTCCGACAATGCAAATGAATTCTTGAGGAAAGATTTCGAAGGAAACATCCCGAAGCGCCTGAAGCCCCCCATGAGAATCGGGAAAAGTGACGCTGATGGATTGAACGCGCAAAATCGGTTGCGGCATAAAAGACCTGGCTTTCGGAGGTAAAAATTCGAGTTTCGTTTCCGCGTTTTCGCCGGAGCGGGTCCTTCTGAGCGTTTGAAGAGGGAAAATTCTTCGCGGCTCAGAAGGACCTTTGTCGTCGGTGAAGATTAAGGAAGGAAGTCGTTGGTGAAGGCGTTTTCGATTTGGATGGGCTGTGTCAGCAATCCCATATTCAGCAGGACGGATTGCATGTTTTTCCACGCCTCCGCGTCGGAGTATCCGAGGGGGTCGGCGCGCCACATTTCAATGGAAATGTTCAGAATTTCTTTTTGAACGTTTTCGTCGGCGTTGTCCAAGTTTTCGACGTATTTTTTGCTGATGTCGTATGCCTCGTCGGGGTCGGCGATGGTGTCGGCGACGCCGCGCAGCAACGCGCGTACCATCCCGCGCACGAAGTCCGGCTGGGTTTCGAGCAGGGTTTCGTTGGTGATGATGCCGTTGGATGCAAGTTGGACGTAATCTGCCACGCGGATTTCGTTAAGGTCATAGCCTTGCGCGCGGAGTTGTACCGGTTCGTTTGCGGTATACACCACGACTGCATCCTCTTGCCCGCTTGCTAATGCCTCTACCTGATTGAATCCGATGGAATCGAGCGTTACGTCGTCTTCCGTCAATCCGCCGACGCTGAGAAGCGCGCGCAGCCCTACATAGTTCGCGCCGAAAAGCCCCGGAAGTCCGATTTTCTTTCCTTTCAAATCTTCCGGTGTTTGGATTCCCTCTTCGGTTTTGGAGATGACCGAAATGGGATATTGCTGATACCATGCCGCGACGTAGACGATGGGCAATCCTTGTGCGCGCGCCAGCGGCACTTGTTCTCCCGAAACGACCGCGAAGGGACGTTCTCCCGCGCCGACCAGCGCGACGCCGTCCGTCTCGAATTTATAGTCGAATTCGATTTCGATTCCTTCCTCTTGGAAATATCCCTTTTCTGCGGCGACGTAGTACGGCGCGTACTGAATGTTGGGAATGTAGCCCATTGGCAGTTGGACGTGTGTCAGCGTTTTGGGCGTGTCGGAGGGGGAAGAGGCTTGTCCGCAAGCCGTCGTGAGAAACGACAGTACCAAAATGGAAACCAGCAATACGAAGAAGAAACGAGAGGATTTGAACATACTACACTCCTTAAGAAAGTTTCGGAATCTCGAAGAGATGCCGTTGTTATTTTCGCCAACTTTGCCAGCGGAGGAAATGATTCTCAATCAACGCGACCGCGCCGTATAATCCCAGCGCGAGGGCGATGAGGGCGAAAATGGCAACGAAGACCAATGCGGTATCGTATTGCCCGCGTCCTACGTTGATGAGGAAGCCTAATCCGCTGTCTGCGCCAATCAACTCCCCGACGACCGCGCCGATGACGGAAAGCGCCGCGCCGATTCGAAGTCCTCCGAGGAAAACCGGCAGCGCGGCGGGGATTTCGAGGTAACGTAAAATTTGTCCCCGCGACGCGCGCAGCGATGCCATCAATTCGTAGAGCGATTCGGGAACCGCGCGTATGCCTACAACGGTGTTCACCAGCACGGGGAAAAAGACAATCAACGCGCAAATCAGGACTTTGGAGAACATCCCGGGACCAAACCAGATGACCAGCAGCGGAGCAATCGCGACGACCGGCACGGCTTGACTCGCGACGAGATAGGGAGCGAGGAGTTTCTCGAAGAGGCGAGATTTCGCCAAAAGATAGCCTAGCGCTGTTGCGGTCAAAACGCCGGTAGTCAACCCTAAGAGGACCTCTTGGAGCGTCACCCATGTATGGCGGAGGAGCGCGCCGTCTTTCAACGCGCGGAGAAATCGCAGCCCGACCTCCGTTGGAGACGGCAGAATGAAGGCGGGTAATCTTGTCCAGCGGACGGCTAATTCCCACAATGCCACTGCCACGCCGAGGGATAGGAGGACCGTCCATTGATGCCACCCTCGTTGAGAACCTCGCGGCGCGAGATTGATTTTCCGGGCAAAAGTCATGTTTTCCTCGCAAAGCGGGACGAAAAACGCCCCGAAGAGAATTTTTCTTCGGGGCAGGAGAAGGCGCGCGCGGCAACGGACATCGCCGCAAAAAGCCCCGAAAACATCGTTTTCGGGGCAATTACGCAGATACGTTTTTCGACGCGCGTCGAAAACGCTCGAAACCTTCTTCTATCCGGACTGTAACCGTCGGCTGCGGACTTTCACCGCATCCTGCGCGTTCGCGCTCGTGGGCTATACCACCGATCGGGAATTTCACCCTGCCCCGAAGGTTCGATTGAATTGTGCAACGCAGATTATACCGCGAGATTACTCGTTTCGCAGGCGAGTGCCGCAAACTCGACAGAATTTGTCGCCGGGCTGCGCGCGTGCGCCGCATTGGTGACAGTAAATCGCTTGGGCATCAGCATCGTCCGTTTTTTCTGGACGGGGCGTGTGGCGGGGCCTCGACGTAGGTTTCCTCGTGCGCGTTTTTCCTGAGAAGAAGTAGTACACCACGCCGCCGAGAATGAGCAAGATGCCGACAATGCCCAACACCCAGGGAAGCGTTTTTTCAATGGAAAATGGCTGGTGGTTTTGCGGTTCGTTGATGGGTTGAATGGGCATCGTCGAGACGCTCAGTAGGTCATCTTTCTTGTGATACGTTATCGAAAGGGTGAACCGCTTTCCGGCGGGGACGGAAGAAAACGTCCCTTCGTGGTATATCAAATGCGCCTCGTCCTCTGTCTGGTCCGGGAGGGCGGGAGATGTTTCGAGAGAATCTCCGGTCAGCGGCTGCTGGACTTGAATCGCCATGACCTCGACGGGATAATCCCCAGCCCATTCGAAGAGATAGGAGCGGGAGTCTCCGTCTTTTTGGAGCGGGGCGTAGTATTCTACGCGGTATACGGAAAAATCCGTGACCGTGAAACGGATGACGAGCCATCCATCTTCTTGTACCGGCGTATCGTAAGGGACGTTGACCAGCGAGCCTTCTTCTTGATGCGCGACCGCGTTCAAGTCCGCGTTTTCCGGGATGCGAATCGTGACTTGCGCGGGGAGCGCGCTTCCCTCCGCGAGGGAAAAATCGTATATCGCCAACATAGAAGGGCGGTCGTATTCGGGCCATAATTGAACGTTGAGACGGGCAATGGATATCCCCTGTTGAGCGTGCGCCGTCACGGGGAGAAGCAGTGCGACGGAGAGAAAGAGGAAAGCAAGCCATTTACGCATAGGGTTATCTCCTGTAAACGAGTTGAAAGAGCGATGAATCTTACCATGATTGGGGGAGGAG
>CAZDGZ010000098.1:0-7680 GCA_964505165.1 uncultured Anaerolineaceae bacterium
AATGCTGGAGCCTGCTTGACATGCCTTTTGTTCTCGTTATAATATGGAAACCTTTCCTTAAGTTGTCTTTAAGGAATTCATCCCACCATTCTTCTCAAGGAGGAAGAAAATGAAACGCACCTTATTGTTTGTGCTGGTTGCTGTTTTGGCGCTTAGCCTTGTCGCGGTTGCCTGCTCCCCGAAACCTGCCGCGAATAAAATCCGCGTTGCGACGGATGCCACCTGGCCCCCCTTCGAAAACGTGGACGACCAGTCAAAGCAAATCGTTGGCTTCGATATTGACCTGATGAACGCCATCGCCGAAAAAGAAGGCTTGGAAGTGGAATATGTGAACGTTGCATGGGATTCCCTCCTTGCCGGTATGGCGCAGTGCCAATATGACGCGGCGATTTCCGCGATGACGATTACCGAAGAACGCAAGAAGAATTTCTCCTTCACCGAGCCGTACTTCGCTGCAGGTCAGGTTGTGACCGTTGCGGCGGATAACGAGGACATCAAGAGCAAAGATGACCTCGCGGGCAAGGTGGTTGGCGTTCAACTCGGAACGACTGGTGACATCGAAGCGCAGAAAATCGAAGGCGCGACGGTCAAGAATTATGACGATGTCGGTCTCGCTTTCCAAGATTTGCTGAACGGGCAGATTGACGCCGTTATCGCCGACAATCCCCTCGCGTTGGGTTACGTTGGAGAGAACCCCGACAAACTCAAGACCGTTGGGGAAGTCTTTACCGATGAATACTACGGAATTGCAGTCTGCAAGACCAACACCGATCTCTTGGCGAAACTGAACGACGGACTTGCCAAAGTCAAAGCCGAAGGCTTGATTGACGAATTGACCGACAAATGGCTTGGCGGTCAGTAAGTTTCGTTTAAGCTCAAGGGTGCGGGGCATTTTGCCTCGCACCCTTCTTTACTTTTCGAGAAAGGCGAGAGCATGACGAATACTTCGGAACTAAAAGAAGAATCCCCCTTACAACCTCTTCCCTCTGAACAGCGTCCCGATGCATGGTGGTGGCTGGTCTTGACGATTATCGTCATCACTGCATTGATGGTTTTCCTCAAGCCTGATCCGTATCGCCCGCTATTTACCTTTATTCTGGATGGTGTTTGGGTTACTCTTGGCATTACGGTTTCCGCCTATGTGCTGGTTTTGATTGTCGGTCTTTTTGGAGGCTTGGGGCGCCTTTCGAAAAACAAAGTGGTTTACGGAATCACGACCTTTTATGTGGAAATCGTCCGGGGCATCCCTTTGCTCGTGCAACTTATCTGGTGGTATTATGCTTTTCCCGTTATTTTGCAAAGTATGGGGCGCTCGATGAATTTGGATTTCCTCGCACATTACAAAGCCAACCCGATTGCAATGGCGGTTTTGGGATTGGTCTTTTGTTATGGTGCATATATGAGCGAAATCTACCGCGCGGGGATTCAAAGCATTCCGCGCGGACAAATGGAAGCCGCACTCAGCCTCGGCATGACGCGCTTACAGGCGTTGCGGTTCGTCATTCTTCCACAAAGTATTCGCATCATTCTCCCGCCGATGGGCAACGAGTTCATCGCTTTGCTGAAAGATTCCTCCCTCGTCAGCGCGGTCGCGGTGGTAGACCTGACCCGTCGCGGACGGGAATACATGGCGGCGCACTTCAACCCGATTGAAGTCTGGATGATGGTTGCGCTCCTCTATCTGGTGATGACTCTCTTCTCCGCGCGCGTGGTCAACTGGATTGAACGCCGCACGAAGGTTACGAAATCGGTAGCGGATTAGCAACGAAAGCGGCGCTTGCGCCGCTTTTTCTCTTTTTTCCCTCGTTCACACGACATCCCTTGGAGGCGTTTCAATGGCTGCGATTTTCCCCTCTCCAGAATGGCTCAAATCTCTCGAAGAAAAACTCAATTCCGATGAGCGCTATGCCCGAATTGCGAAAAAATGGGAAGGCGACCTCGTTTTCCAAATCGAACCGGAAGGCGCGCTCAAGGAAGAGGTTATTTATTACCTCGACCTTTGGCATGGCACATGCCGAAAATCCGAAGTGTGGGATGAAATCGGCGACAAAAATCCGGCATTCATCCTCAAAGCCCCGTATGGGAATTTCGTCCGCATCTTGAAAGGCGAACTCGACCCTATGCAAGCCATGCTTACGCGGAAATTGAGCGTCAAGGGCAATATGGCGGTGATGATGCGAAGCGTCCCGACTGTGCTGGATTTCGTCCGCTGCGCTCGCGAAGTTACGGACGAGACTCTTTGAGCGACCCATGCAGCCCATCCTGAAAATTCATCTGGATACCGGCAAAACGGACGTCATCTCCATTCCGCCGTCATGGGAGCGTGAATACCTTGGCGGTTCTTCTCTTGCCGCGCGAATCCTCTACGATTCCCTTTCGCGCGACCTCGACCCGTTGTCGCCGGATGCGCCGCTTCTCTTTTTGACGGGCCCTTTGACGGGGACTTCGGGTCCTTCGGTGGGGCGTTTCGTCGTTTGCGGGAAATCTCCTGCAACGGGATTGTGGGCGGAGGCGAACGCGGGCGGCTTTTGGGGTGTGGAACTTCGCAAAACGGGATACGATGGGGTGTGGATTACGGGAAAAGCCTCGGCGCCGGTATATCTCTGGGTTCACGAGGGGAAGGCGGAACTCCGGGACGCGTCCGCTTTGTGGGGGCAGGATACCTACGAAATTCAGGAATCGATTCGCCGGGCGCTGAACCTTCGCGGCGTCCGAGTCGCGGGAATCGGTCCTGCCGGTGAATCTCGTCTGCCTTTTGCAGGGATTTTTTGCGATCACGGACGCACGGCGGGGCGCGCGGGGCTGGGCGCGGTGATGGGCGCGAAGAATCTCAAAGCCATTGCTTTGCGCGGGACGAGGAAAATCCCCCTTGCGGATGAGGCTTCTTATCGCACGCTGCGTACCCAAGCCAACCTTTCGCTGAAATCCGACCCGCTCACCGCGCTCCTTCGCGATTTGGGAACGGCGGGGGGCGCGGATTATTTCGATTATCTGGGCGAGATGCCGAAAAAGTATTTCGGCGCGGGCGTTTTGGAAGGCTCGGAGAAAATTTCCGGCGCGAGTGTGGCGGAGAGTATTCTGGTTGGAAAAACCGCTTGTCATGCCTGCGTCATCTCTTGCGGGCGGGTGGTGGATTTGGGAGACGGAGTCAAGCGAAAAGGTCCAGAATACGAAACTCTCGTAGGCTTTGGCCCGAATCTCGGATTGACCGACCCTAAACTGGCAACGCGGCTGGGGGAACGCTGTGACCGGTACGGAATGGATGTCATTAGCGCAAGCGGAACAATTGGGCTGGCTTTCGCGCTTTACGAAAAAGGAATCCTGACCGATGAAGAAACCGACGGTCTCGCGTTGACATGGGGGAACGCGGAGGCGGCGGAAATTCTTTTGGAGAAACTCATCCGCCGAGAGGGAATCGGCGCGTTTCTCGCGGAGGGCGCGCGGGCGTTTGCTCGCCGCTTCGGCGCGGAGGAGGAAGCCGCGCAGGTCAACGGATTGGAAGCCGCCTACCATGACCCCCGCGGCGCGTCGGGGATGGCGTTGGTCTACGCGACCTCGCCGCGGGGCGCGTGCCACAATAAATCGGATTATTTCTTCGTGGATATTGGGCAGGCGGAAGATTCGCTGGGGATGACGTTCTTCGACCGTCACGCGGGCGCGGAGAAGGCGGCGAATGTGGCGCGTCATCAAAACTGGCGGACGGTGTACGACGCGCTGGTGATGTGCCATTTTGCCAATGTGCCTCCCGAAACCGTGCGCGACTTGGTCAACGCGGCAACGGGGATGAATCTTTCAGTGGAAGATTTGTTGACCATCGGCGCGCGCGGCTTCACCTTGAAACGACTCATCAATCGGCGGCTGGGATTGACGCGCGAGAACGACGCGCTCCCCGCGCGCCTCTTGCGTCCGTTGGAAGATGGCGGAGCGGCGGGCTATCTCATCCCCTTCGAGGAGATGCTTGCAGCCTATTATGACGCGCGCGGCTGGGATGCGGAAACGGGATTTCCCTCCGAGGAGACGCGGCGCGCGTTGAATATACCGGAATGATTTTCTGAAAGAGGAGTGGTAAGGATGAAACTCGTAACCGTAGAAGAAATGCGAACTATTGACAAAGAAACCGATGCCGTCGGCGGCGTTTCGTATGCGGAATTGATGGAAAACGCGGGACGCGGCGTGGCGGATATCGTCCTCGAATTTGCGTATAGCCAGAAGGATGTCCCCGAAATCGTCGGCTTGACCGGTCCCGGAAACAACGGCGGCGACACGCTCGTCGCGCTCTCTCATCTCGCGGCGGAGGGATGGCGCGCGACCGCGTATATTTCCCGCAGAACCATCGAAGGCGACCCTCTTGTCGAGCGGTTGCGCGATGCGGGCGGCGAAATCATCCTCGCGGACGAGGACGAGGGGTTTGCCCGTTTGGTCTCTCTTCTTCAATCGGCGGACGCGGTGCTGGACGGCTTCCTCGGCACGGGGATTCGCCTTCCGCTGCGAGGGCAAATCGCCGAAGCGCTTCGCGTCGCGAAAGAGACAATTCTCTCCCTCGAATCGCCGCCGTTGGTCGTCGCGGTGGATTGTCCTTCGGGCGTAGATAGCGATACGGGGGACGCGGCGGAACAAGTCATCCCGGCGGATGTGACGGCGACGATGGCAGCCGTCAAAAAGGGATTGGTGCGCCTCCCCGCGTTTTCTCTCGCGGGGCAAATCGTCATCGTGGATATCGGCGTCACCGACAAAACCCCCGCGTGGGTGAAAATCCGCAATTTCGTCGCGGACGAAGAGATGGTCGCGGCGCGGCTTCCCGAACGTCCGGCGGACGCGCACAAAGGCACGTTTGGCACGGCGATGATTGTCGCGGGGTCGGTGAATTACACGGGCGCGGCACTCCTCGCGGGGAAATCCGCCTACTACGCGGGCGCGGGGCTGGTGACTCTCGCGACGCCCGCGCCGCTGCACGATGCCCTCGCGGGACATTTCCCCGAAGCCACTTGGCTTCTTCTCCCTCACGAGATGGGCGTCATCGCGGCGGATGCGGCGGATGTGCTGCTGAAAAATCTGAACCGCGCGACCGCGCTGCTCATCGGTCCCGGATTTGGATTGGAGGAGACCACGCGGCAGTTCATCGAATCCGTTTTGGCGGGGAAAGCCGCGGCACGTCCCGCCTCGATAGGATTTCTCCGCGACGATTCCTCGGACGGGGAAGGTGAATCCGCCTCGCTGCCTCCTCTCATCTTCGACGCGGACGGGCTGAAACTCCTCGCGAAAATAGAATCCTGGTGGGAAAAACTTCCCGCACCGGCGATTCTCACGCCGCACCCCGGGGAGATGAGCGTCCTCACGGGACTTTCGACCTCGGAGATTCAAGAGAATCGGGAAAAGGTCGCGCGGGAATACGCGGAGAAATGGGGGCATGTGGTGGTGCTGAAAGGAGCCTTTACCCTCGTCGCCGCGCCGGATGGACGCGTGACTCTCATCCCCGTCGCGAGCGCGGCGCTGGCGCGTGCCGGGACGGGTGATGTCCTCGCGGGGTTGATCGCAGGGTTACGCGCGCAGGGTATGGACGCGTACGACGCCGCCCTCGCGGGCGCGTGGATTCACGCGCAGGCAGGCGTCTATGCTGCCGACGCATACGGGCAAACGGCGTCGGTCCTCGCGGGGGATGTTCTCGAAGCCATCCCCGGAGTCCTTGCGGACATCATGGCGTGATGGAGTTCGCTAATTGAAAAACAAAAAGGGTTGCTCGCGAAGAGGCAACCCTTTTTTTCTTCGAGGGGTGTTCCTGTCCCTGCTTTTCTCGGCTAATTTCTGAGCAGGTGCCTCGCGATGACGAGACGCTGGATTTCACTCGTGCCTTCGCCGATGGTCATCAAGCGGGCGTCGCGGTAAATGCGTTCGACGGGATATTCGCGCGAATAGCCGTAGCCTCCGTGAATTTGGATGGCGTTTCGGGCAACTCGTTCCGCCATTTCGGTGGCGAAGAGTTTGCCCATCGCGGCTTTGTGGCTGTAGGGGCGTCCCTGTTCGTGAAGCCATGCCGCCTGGCGCATCATCAACCGCGCGGCTTCGATTTCCGTCGCGGCGTCCGCGAGCATCCATTGAATTGCTTGTTGTGCGGCGATGGGCTTCCCGAAGGCTTCACGCTGTTTCGCGTAGGCAATGGCTTCTTCCAGCGCGGCTTGTGCCAACCCGACCGAAAGCGAGCCGATGCTGATTCGTCCCGCGTCGAGGGTATCGAGGGCTTCGTGGAGTCCGCGTCCTTCCTCGCCGAGGAGATAATCCAGCGGCACGCGGACATCCTCGTATGTCAGCGCGTGAGTCTGCGAGCCGTGAAGTCCCATTTTCTTTTCCGGCGGGTGAATCGTCAGCCCCGGCGTATCTGTTGGGACGATGATGAGGCTGAGGGAGTGAGAGCCGCCTGCCGGGTCCGTGCGGCAGAGGGTGACGATGTAGTCGGCTACGCTGGGGTTGGTAATCCACATTTTCGAGCCGTTGATGACCCATTCATTCCCGACTTTTTCGGCTTTGGTTCGCACGCCGCCTTTCAGGTCGGAGCCTGCGCCGGGTTCGGTGAGGGCGAGCGCGGAAAGTCCGTTTTCGCCGGTGACGACCCGCGCGAGGAATTTTCGTTTTTGCTCTTCCGTGCCGTATTTGACGAGGGGGGCACAGCCGAGTTCGTTATGCGCGGCGATGGCGAGCGCGGTGCTGCCGCATCCCCATGCCAGTTCTTCGATAGCGATGGACATGTTGACCGTGCCGACATTCGCGCCGCCGTATTCTTCAGGGACCATCAGTCCCAGCAGCCCCAACGGCCCCATTTTGCGGACGGCGTCCCAGTTGAACTCGCCGGTCTCGTCCACCTCGCGGGCTTTGGGTTTGACCTCGGTTTCGACGAAGTCGTGGACGGTCTTTTGCCACATCTTCTGTTCTTCGGTCAGGTCGAAATTCATGTATTCCTCCTGAAAAGAATTTTGGAAAAAGAAAAGCGCGCGAGCCGCGCGCTGAAGGATGAAGGTTTATCCAACGAGACCCGGGGCTTCGCCGTCCTCGCCGCTGTTGGATTTTTCCTGGACGAATTTGAAAATATCGTGGACGACGTTGGATCCCCGGCTGGCGAGGATGCCGGTGAGCGCCGCGCCGACATAGGGAATCGGGATATTCAACCCGACGGCGCTGAAAAGGTCTACATTGGTGAGGCTGCAGACCAGAACGCCGACGATGAGCGCGAAAAGCGCGTCCTTGTTCCAGCCTTTGTCCGGGTCGTAGGCTGGTTTGAGGGTGTGAATCAATGCCTCGACGATAAATGCGACGAGCGTGAGTTGCGTGAGATCCGCATTCGCGATGTCCATAGAATTGCCTCCTATGTGAGTGGATGAGAACTTCTTCATTGTACAATATTTTTCTCTTGGTCGGGTAAATTGTAGTTTGTTAGTCTTATAGTCGGGTAGTCGGATAGTCTGTTGGTCTGTTGGTCTGATAGTCGGTTAGTCGTTTGGTAGATGTCATTGCGAGCGGAGCGAAGCAATCTCATTGTTAGTTCGATAGTTGGGTGGTTTCGTAGTTTGGTAGTTGGGGGGATGGTTGATAGATTGGGAATCTTTTTTCCTGCAAAGGGGACGTACAGATTCGCGCGCGTGCGCCCTCACCCCCCGCCCCCTCTCCCAAAAATTGGGAGAGGGGAGTCCG
>CAZDGZ010000099.1:0-7589 GCA_964505165.1 uncultured Anaerolineaceae bacterium
CAACGCTGGCATCTCCCGATGGATGGTCGTCTGTAAACTCCTCTTGAATGATGGTGTGGAAAACAATAGTGCCTTCGGTAGCACCGTCATTATATGCATTACAAGAAGGCGGATTACTCCCATTGCTAGGGTCTACACAACCACCGACCAGACGTGAGTCCAAACCGCGAGTTGCCAATTCATCAGAGACTTTAAAAGTTAAGGTTGTTTTGCCAGTGTTCGGCGCGCTGGTATTGTCAGTAGAGCATTCAGTACCTGCTGTTCCTGTATAATCGCAGGCAACATCATAATTACCACTGCTAAAAGACGTTGCAGCCAAAGAAAAGGCATTGCCATTAATCTGCAATGTGGGCGTAAAAGTGCTGTCAACGTGCTGACCATCGGAGATGATGTCGGTCACCACGATTTGGTCGAAGGCAAAGAAGTCCGAGACCTGGAAAGTCAGCGTGTATTCCAGTACGTCACCGGGGGAGTTTTGGCTATCAGTGATGTTGTTTACCGATTTCTGAATAGCCAGCGAGCGATGGCTCACCGTCACATCCCCAGGCGTTCCTATTGCCGTGACAGACACCGGCGCCGGTGTATCCCGCGTATCAAGAGGGGTCCAATCGCCCGTGACCGTCGCGCTGTTGGTCGAGTTCACTTCAGCGCCGGTATCGGGCGCGATGACTCGGCTACTGGTAGCATCATTGAGGGGCACATAATACTCGATAGTCACGAACACATCATCCCCGTCAGCACCGGTGACCGTGTTATCCAAAGTGACGTCCAGCGTACCACCGGGGGTAGAAGTCGAAGGGGTAGTGTTGGCTGTCGCGCTCAAGGTGTTGCCTGAGGCATCCTTAACCGTGTAGCCTGTGAATTGCACATCATTAGGCAAATTGTCTACAATGTGCAGCGCGGCAACCTGTTGTCCTGTAGCAATGTCCACCGCAATCGTATAGGTACGCGGGTAATTAGGACCGGTTGCGGTTTCCGCACTGGTGTTGGAAGGCCCATTGTAGGATTTACTCATCGTCATGACGATAGGCTCCACCGTATCGCTGGGCCAAGTGGTGGTATCGGGATCCGAGGGCTGTGCAATAGGCGTATCGCCGCAGCACCAGTTATCCAGCGGGTCTTCTCCATAGATATAGCCCCCACGGTAACGAATGAGCGGCGTAGTACCTAAATCTGCCTTGTTGCTCAAATGGGCTTGGATCGTGACATCCGCCGGCGGTTGATCCGGCACAAAAGAACCAAAGGGGAGTTTCAACGAAACCAATTTGTCGCCGGCTTTGCCACAGACCTCCACATAATCCCCGTTGCTGTCCTTCACCCAGGGATGATCCACACAGCCCGTTCCTCCTCCGTCATCGGGGAAAGTCTGCTCCACCGTTTCCACATCCGCCCCTAAATATGAAGCGCTTATAAAGTCAATTCCATCATCGCCGTCAGCGCCCGTCACGGGAAAAACCAAGTCTATAAAGGGCCCATAGCCGGGATCGCTGCCGTTGTTATCGAACGTCGCCGTGAAGTTAAAATCATCGCCAAGAAACACTGTTGAGGGCATATCCAAAGAGACCGACACTCCCGGAGCAAAGAGGGCGCGCGGCTCGCTCTGACTCGCAGGCGCATCTTGCGGGGTGGAGGCGGCTCCCCGCTCCGAATCAGAGGGGGACGAAGCAGCGCGCGCCGTCCCCGTTTGGAATGCGGGAAGGAACCCGCTCATTAAAATGGAAAAGAACATTGCCACGTTAAGTACGCGGGAAAAAGTTCGTTTGCTATTCATAAGAAGAACCTCCGAGAAAAACAAAGCCCCTTTTCAGTTCCAAAGAAGGATTGCATGCGCCAATAACGGGAAGGAAAAAATCTTTCGAATTATTTGAGGGAAAATTATACCCCAATTTCTTGACATTATATGTAAAAGAATGATAAAGCGCCTGAATTTCCATTGACACAAATCTCCTATACCAGTATAATCCCAACCGCTCTCGCCCCGGCAACAAGACGGCTGGGGCGGCAGTTTGTATCCCCAACTTCCCCGCGCGTCGGCGACGAGCCATGCTCCGCAGGCAGTGCGGCGAAGTGAAGATTGGAGAAGAAATCGAATGAAATATGCAATCGTAGAAAGCGGCGGCAAACAATACAAAGCCGTCGAAGGCGGGATCATTGACGTAGACCGCATGCCCGTCGAAGTCGGCGAAACCATCCAGATGGACAAAGTCCTTCTTCTCTCAGAAGAAGAAAACATCCTCGTGGGTACGCCCACCGTACAGGGCGTCTCGGTCAAAGCGAAAGTGATCGCGCACATCAAAGCCCCGAAGGTGATTGTTTTCAAATATCACCCGAAGAAACGCTACCGAGTCAAAAAAGGGCATCGCCAGCAATATACCCGGCTTCAAATCGAAGCCATCGGGAAACCTGCCGCGAAAAAAGCCAAAAAAGCCAAAGAATCGAAAGAATAAGTGAGAGGTAATCATGGCGCATAAAAAAGGCGGCGGCTCTAGCCGCAACGGTCGCGATAGTAAATCCAAACGCCTGGGCGTGAAACGCTACGCCGGGCAGTATGTCATTTCCGGGAACATTATCGTTCGTCAACGCGGCACCCGAATCAAACCCGGCTTGAACGTGGGCGTCGGACGGGATCACACCCTCTTCGCCACCGCAGACGGGTACGTCAAATTCGATGTGCGGCGCGGACGAAAACGCGTCCACGTTATCCCGTCTGAAGAATAACTGCCGGAAAAGGAAACTCCTATGAAACCGAACATCCACCCCACCTACTACCCGGACGCAAAGGTGATTTGCGCTTGCGGCAACACCTGGACGACCGGTTCGACTCAAAAAGTCATCCACACAGAAATTTGTTCCAAATGCCATCCCTTCTTCACGGGCGACATGCAGCGCATCGTGGACATCGAAGGGCAGGTAGACCGCTTCTACAAACGCTTGCAGGCGCGGCAAGACTACCTCAAAGAAAAAGAAGCCCGCGCCAAAGCGCGTGTTTCTCCCGAACGCCCCATCGCCGAACTCGAACTCGGCGGGCGCGCCGTTGACGCGCTGGCAAAAGCGGGAATCACCACTGTCGGCGAATTTTTGGACAAATTGGCGCAGGGAGAAAAAGCCGTCCTCGCGATTCAAGGCTTTGGACGCACCTCCCTCATCAATCTGAAGAAAAAACTTCGCGCGCTCGGCTACGAATTGCCGGATACAGAAGCAGCGTAAACTTGCGCAGACAAAAATCTCAGGTACACTTAACGGGTAGACGCGAACACGTCTGCCCGTTTTTTCATTCCATTGCATTGAGGGACGCATGAAACATCACACCGGCTCGATAGAAGTCATCACAGGCTCTATGTTCAGCGGCAAAACGGACGAACTCATCCGCCGCCTTCGACGCGCGACCATCGCGCGGCAAAAAGTGCAGGTCTTCAAACCCGCCATTGACAACCGCTACGATTCGGAAAAAGTGACCTCCCACGCAGGCTCCGATTTCGAAGCCATTCCCATCCAAAAAGCCGAAGAAATTCTCGACAAATTGCAAGAGGATGTCACCGTCGTCGCGATTGACGAAGCCCAATTCTTCGACGAATCGATTCTCCGAATCACCAACGACCTCGCGGACGCGGGAATCCGCGTCATCGTCGCGGGGCTGGATATGGACTTCCGCGGCGAACCCTTCGGTCCGATGCCCTTCCTGATGGCACAAGCCGAACGCGTGGACAAATTACAAGCCATCTGCATGGTCTGCGGAGAACCGGCGAGCCGTACCCAGCGCCTCGTCAACGGACATCCCGCGCGCTACGATGACCCCGTTGTCATCGTGGGCGCGGCGGAAATCTACGAAGCGCGCTGCCGCAAACATCACGAGGTGCCGAAATGATTGGCGACTACAAAAATTACCTCGCAGAAGTCCTTATCCCCGAAGAAGAACTTCAAAAACGAATCGCCGAACTGGGCGCGGAAATCAGCCGAGATTACGAAGGGCAAGACCTCCTGCTCATCTGCATTCTGCGCGGCGGCGTCTTCTTCCTTGTGGATTTGATGCGCCACATCTCCATTCCCCACGCGGTGGATTTCATGGCAATCTCTTCTTACGGCGCGGGCGCGCGGCAATCCAGCGGAAACGTGCGGCTTACCCTCGACCTGCAAACCAACATCCGCGACCGAAACGTCCTCCTCGTGGAAGACATCATCGACAGCGGGCACACCATCGCCTCGGTGCTGGAAATGCTCGAAACCCGCCAGCCGAAATCGCTCCGCGTCTGCGCGCTGCTGGACAAAGCCGCACGCCGCGAGGTGGATATTCCCATCCACTATCGCGGATTCGATATCGAAGATAAATTCGTCTTCGGCTACGGATTGGATTTGGACGAATACTATCGCGGACTTCCCTTCATCGGCGTCGTGGATTTGGAGAAATACGAACCCGAAGACTGACGCGATAGAAGCGGAAGCCTTCCTCGACCGATGAAGGAAGAACCGCCCTCCCCTCCCCCGATTTCTTCCTCGCCCTCCGGGTATGCCGGACGGTGGGTCGCGCTGGTGCATGGACGAATCATCGCGCAGGGCGGCACGCCCCGGCAAGCGCGCCTCGCGGCAAAGAAATCGCGTCCCAAAGAAACCCCGGATATCCGTTTTATGCCTTATACCCCCACCCCTGTATTTCCTCCGCTTTTGGAAACCATCCTCGCGGCACTCCCCGACGATAGCGAGATATACCTCGTCGGCGGCGCAACCCGCGACGCGCTCCTCGGACGCGCGAGTCACGATTTGGATTTCGTCCTGCCGCGTGACGCGCTTTCCATCGCCCGAAAAGTCGCGAACCGGCTCGGCGCGGCGTTTTACCCTCTCGACGAAACCCGCGAGACCGCACGCGCGATTCTCATCCACGAAGACGGGACGCGGGATGCGATAGATTTCGCGGTCTTTCGAGGCAACTCACTGGACGAAGATTTGCAGCGGCGCGATTTCACCCTCAACGCCATCGCGTGGAATCCGCGCGCGCAAACCCTCTACGATCCCCTCGGCGGTGCGGAGGATTTACACAAAAAACGCCTCCGCGCGTGCGCCCCGGATTCTTTCGAAAGAGATCCCCTCCGCGTGCTTCGCGGAGTGCGCCTTGCCGCGTCGCTGGGGCTGCACATTCTTCCCGAAACCCGCGCCGCGATGAAAGTCGCCGCGCCGCGCCTTTCGGAGACTTCGCCGGAGCGCCGCCGGGACGAGGTCTTCCATATTCTCGGAGGGAAATCGCCCGCGTCGGCAATCCGCGCGCTCGATTTGCTCGACGCGCTCCCCTCTACGCTGCCCGAACTCCCCGCTCTCAAGGGAGTCTCGCAATCGCCGCCGCATGTGAGCGATGTTTGGGAGCATACGCTGCAAACGATGCAAGCCCTGGAGGAGATTCTGGACGTTCTCGCGCCCGCGTACAACGAGGAAAAATCCGCCGATTTGCTCAACGGGTTACTCACGCTTCGGCTTGGGCGGTATCGGAATCATTTTGCGGAGCATTTTTCCCGCGCGCTTACGATGGAACGAAGCCGCCGCTCGCTGCTCTTTTTTGCCGCGCTGTATCACGACATCGCCAAGCCGCAAACCCGCCGCGAGGAGGATGGCAGAATCCGCTTTTTCGGGCATGATGCGGAAGGGGCGAATCAGGCTGCCCTGCGCGCGTCGGCGTTCCGTTTGAGCGGGGAAGAAATTGCCGCGCTGCGGAGAATCATCCGCCATCACATGCGAATCCATTTCCACGTCCGCCGAATGCACGAGGAGGGGAAACCGCCCTCCCGCCGCGCGATTTACCGTTTTTTCCGCGATACGGGCGAGGAAGGGGTAGATGTGATTCTCCTTTCGCTCGCCGATACCCGCGCGACGTGGCGGCATACGCTTCCGCAGGAGTTGTGGGCGTCCGCGCTGGATGTAAGCCGAATCCTGCTCGAAAACTGGTGGGAAAAACCGCAAGAGACGGTCGCCCCTCCCGCGCTTCTGGACGGAAGCGATTTGTTGAAGGAGTTTTCTCTTTCGCCGGGGCCGCTCATCGGGGAAATTTTGCGCGCGCTCCGAGAGGCTCAGGCAACGGGAGAGGTTAAAAATCGAGAAGACGCGCTGGCTTTTTGTCAGGCGTTTCTGGAGGAAAGAGATGAAAATGGATAAAACGATTCTCAACGGGATTGAGATTGCTTATCATGCGCCGGAGGGGGACGGCGCGCCGATTTTGTTCTTGCACGGATTTCCGCTCGACCATACGATTTGGGAGGAGACGATTCAATCTCTGGGAGAGGATGCGCGCTGCATCACGATGGATTTGCGCGGACACGGGGAAAGCGAAGTTCCGCCGCCGGGGTATTCTCTCGAGGATATGGCAGACGATGCCGCCGCGCTGTTGGATTTTCTGAAGATAGAGAAGGCGATTATCGCCGGGCATTCGATGGGGGGATATATCGCGCTCGCGTTCGCGGCAAATCACGCCGACCGTTTAGCCGGGCTGGCGCTGATTTCCACACAAGCGGCGGCGGATTCTCCCGAGCGCCGCGAGGCGCGGTATGCACAAGCGGAGGAGGTGCTCGAAAAAGGGACTCGCGTCATCGCGGATGCGATGGCGTCGAAACTCGCGGCAGATCCCGCGCTCGCTGCGCCGCTCCACGCGTTGATGATGCGGACCTCCCCGCAAGGGGTGGCAGGCGCGCTTCAGGCAATGGCGGCGCGCCCCGATAGAACGCCGATTCTCCCCAATATCTCTGCCGCGACGGTCGTCGTCGCGGGACTGCAAGATGCCATTTTGCCGGTAGACCGTTCGAGGGAGATGGCAGCGAAGATTCCGGGCGCGCGTCTCGTCAACATCGTCGAGGCGGGGCACATGCCAATGATGGAAGCGCCGGAATTGGTCGCGGGCGCGTTGAAGTTCATTCTTCCTTAAAGAAAAACGCGCGCGTGAACGCGCGCGTTTTTCAGGAGGCTTGTAGTCTCAGGGAAATAAAGGCTCCCGCTTGGGGAGGTAGGAAGAGCGGCGAAGTGCATCGGGGCGAAGTTCCCCGGTTACGCGGCGGGCAAGGTTGCGGATATGGGCGCTCAACACATCGCTGGGAACGGGTTTGACGAGATAATCGTCCGCGCCCATATCCAATGCTTTCGCGACAACCCCCGGCGTATCGAGGGCGGAAAGAATCAAAATGGGGACTGCGCTGAAATTTCGAATTCGCCTACATACTTCCCAGCCGTCCATCTCCGGCATCATCAAATCCAGAAGGACGACATCGGCATCTTCCTTTTGAAGCATCTGAAGTCCCTCCGCGCCGCTATTTGCGGTTTTTACCTCGATACCGCTGGGCTGGAGGAGAAGCGGAAGCAATTCCGTCAAAGCAGGGTCGTCATCAATCGCTAAAACACGAATAGACATTGTGAGAAATACCTTTCCATAACGTTCTATTTCAATTATGCTTGATTTGTCCAAATTCGGACTTTTCAAACAGTTAACAGTATTGAGAGTTTTTCGGGTCTCGCGCGCGGCGCGGACTCCCCTCTTCCAATTTTTGGGCGGGGGAGAGGGCACACGCGCGCGCGAATGTGTACATCCCCAATTTTGCCCTCGACGCCGTGCCGAGCCTGCC
>CAZDGZ010000100.1:0-7450 GCA_964505165.1 uncultured Anaerolineaceae bacterium
AATCCCCTCGTCCAGCGTGCAAAGCGAGGACTCTTCGCCACGCGCCAACGCGAGAAAATGACGCATTTCCGCGAGGAAGAGATGATTGCGTTCGAATCCTTCGGGAGGGGGAAATTGCTCCCACGCTTCGTTTTTCGCTCGGTAGAGATGGAGTACCCCGTCGGCATTATCCCATCGAAGTGTTCCTTCCGAGCCGATGATTTCGAGATGGTGTGAGGGCGGGCGCTGATTGTAATCCAGATGGACAGTCCCCGCCGCGCCGCTTTTCAATCGAAGCCCAATTTCGACGGAATCTTCTACTTCGAGATTTAGATTGCGATTGCTGGCGAATGCCCATACGGACTCCGCGTCTCCCAGCAGCATGTGTAAGTAGTCAAGCGGATGCGACAGAGTCCGCGCGACGCCGCCGCCCAACTCCGCTCTGGCGGCATATCCCTGCCGATAATCTTCCCAGGGATGCCAGTTCGGGAGATATTCTCCCCAATGCGCTCGGAAAGAGAGAATTTTCCCGATGGCTTGCTCTTCGATGAGTTTCTTCGCGCGTTGCAATGCGGGATGAAAGCGAAACTGGAATCCCACCAGCACTCGCACCTGATTTCGCTCGACTGCTGCGCGTAGTTCGTCTATCCCTTCGAGAGTGTGCGAAACGGGTTTTTCCAGCAGTAAATGGCATCCTGCCTCCGCCGCCGGGATCGCGACATCCAGATGTAACGCTGTCGGGTTCGAGACGATGACGGCATCGGGGCGGTGACGGGACAACGCGTCTTGCAGGTTCGTCTCTACGGGAAACGGTTTCAAATCTTCGTCCGGGAGCGTGCTTCGATGCGTCCGATAGAGGATGATGTCGTTTTCTCCCAGTGCGAGGAGGTTTTTCAGATGACGACGTCCGATAGAGCCGAGTCCGGCGATAAGTATTTTCATTCGAGACTCCTGGGGTATTGCCACTGTTCGAGCATCTCGCCCGCGATTTCATCGAAGATTTCTTTGTCTCGCCGCGTGAAGAGATTTCGCCAGTTCCCCGCCTTTCCTTTCGGGAGGAAGGACGCGATAGATTCGTTTCGTTCTTGCTGCCAGGTTTGGTCGGGGTTGGAGTTCATTTCTTTTTCGATGGATTCTTTCAAGGCGGCATCCTCCCGCGCTCCGAGAAATGCCCATATCTTTTGCATTTCGAGGAAAGGAGATGCGAGCAAATCCTCGTAGCGAAGCGAGTAATATCGTTTCCCGTAGAGGCGCTTTCCTTCGCGTTCGGTTTCTTCGAGATTTTTTACCCATCCCTTTGCCGCGCGGCGGAGCCATTTTTCGGTAAAAATTGAGCGTTCTCCCGTAGAAAACGGACGCGGGTTTTCTCGAAGTTCGGCGATGATTTTTTTGTCTTCTTCGGTCAGATAACGCGATTCCTCGACGAAATTGCGGAATCGCTCCGAGATGAGGACATCGCGCCCGTCGCGGACGATGTAGAGAAGATACGCGTCGGGGTAGACGAGGTGCATGTTCCGAACGGCTTCGCCGTTAAGGAGCGTATTCGGGCTTTTGTCTCCGACAATGCTTTTTCCCTCGCGCCGGGCATCTCGTTCCAGAATGAAATCCGCTGCTGCACGAAGGACTAAAGGCGAAAGGTCTTTGCCGTGATTCCAACGATTCGAGCGGCGCGTGAGCCATTCTTCCATTTCGCGGGAGGCGACCATTGCTTTCAGCAAAGGTTTTCTCGTGAAGAAATGGGCTTGCCAGTTGCAATGAACTTCGGGGTGTAGTCGAATCAGCCGCGCGAGGAGAGTCGTTCCCGAACGAGCGTGCCCGAAGATGAAGAATTTTTCCATCGGGAAAAATTCTCGCAATTCGAGGATGTCTTCTTTGGAAAGCGCCGGGATTTCCGCTTGGCGCGTGGACGTTTCCTCCCCTCGCAGCAAGATTTTTCCGGCGGCGCGTATTCTGGAAAGAAGTGGATTCATGCGTTCAATACCTTTAGGATGAATTCGGCTGTTTTCTTGCCCGCACTTGCGTCTGTATAGGTGATTTCTTGTTTTACGAAGTTTTTTCTTTCTTCGGAATCAAGATGCGGGTTTTCAAGATAGCGGTTGATATGGTCGCGAAGTTCTTCCTCGGTCGCAGCCACTCGCCCGGCTTTTGCTTTTCGGAAACGCTGATGGGTGGGCCAATTCCCGATTTTTCGCAGGGAGAGCGAGTATTTCCCGGGGACGTTCCAGCCGCCGGGAGTATCAATGGTTGCGGCGATGATAGGAGTATCGTGTACTGCCGTTTCGACGACCATCGTCGAGTAAACGGTCACGAAGACATCGGAATACGCCATCATGGAGGATTTTTCGTCCATGTCCTCCCCTCCGTAATATCCGAGCGAACCGCCGAGTGCGACCGGGCGGACAACGTGGACGTGGGGGTATTTCTCTTCCAGCGCGTGGATCTTTTCGCGTTCTTCTGCAAAGATCTTCGGTTTGTCTTGAAAATGGCTGGGATGCAGCCGGACGAGAAGTTGACTCGGTTCCGCTAGGCTGTCGGAGGAAACGAGTCGCGCCAGGGCTTCGACGTTAGGGTAATTGGGTGCAAAATGGACGAAGGAACAGGCGTAGGAAATTAGTTTACGATTCGGGTCCAGCCTATGTAATTCGAAATACTTGTCTTTGGGCATGAGCCACGAGCGGCGAAAATAGCCATCGTAAGAAGGGATTCCGCCGATGTGAACGCGCGCGGGATCCCAGTCGGAGCCGAGGACGAGTTCTTCTTTCTGTATTTCGGACCAGCAAGTTGCCCAGTCCATCGGGGCGCCCGGAATCGTGTAACTGCTGGGGTTGTCCCATCCGATGATGGCTGCCATGCGAGGGATGCCGCGCTGTGCCGCTTCTCGGAGGAGATATCGGTCTAGGCGCCACCCTGCCGTTGAAGCGATGACTAAATCGGGATGGTAGGTCTCGAAAAGGTCTTGATAGAGATTCGGGATAAAGCGCATTTGTGCCTGAACAAGTGCTTTTCGTGCAATGGAAGAATTTCTCAAAACGAGAATTGCCAGTGCGGATGGCAACCATATTCCGAGACGGAATTTCCACGAATTTTCTTTGAGCACTTCCCAGATATGGCTATCCATTGCTTCCGTGTTGATGCGGCGGGAGCCGCCGACGCGACGAAGGTAGGAGGAAAGTAACCATTGGAGACGCGGCTGCACGCGGTTGGCATAGTCTCGTGCTTCTTTCAGACGCATCCCCTCGAATTTCAGTCCTGGGCGCGCGAAACGCGCGGCGATTCGGTCTTTCGTTTCGTCGTCCGTGAGGAGGATGACTTCTACGCCCGCCTCGAGTAACGTGGAGACCACGTCGCTTTGAAGGAAGTAGATGATTGCCATGCCGTGATCGGCGATGATGAAAACGCGTTTTTGACTCATGAAAATGCCCGGCAAGTGAGAAATAATTTTCGCGGTATGAGAAGATTATCCATAATATCGTTTGAAAATCCAGTTGTAGAATGCTAGAAGCACTTTTTTGACGGGAGGAAAATGCCAGAAGTGTTGGGAAAAGGATTCTTTCGGTGAAGATGTCTTATGCAATTCTCCGCGCAGATAGCCCAATGTGTTGCTCATATTCATCACGAATGGCTTCGTAGGCATCAAGCGAAGGAGCCCGTTTTCGTTCATGCGGGCGTCTAATTGTCGGACTTGTCCCATTGGGCGTGTCATGCTGAAGGGCAAAAATCTTTGCAGTACCGATTTATAGGCGAGGAATTGCCAATGTGAAGCACCCGCAAGCGCTTGTATGTCTTGATAGGTAATTTTGAAGTCTTTGGTTTCCGCGTAGATTTTTCGGTTTTCTTCTTCTGTTTGTCCCAACGAGAGGTTGAATTCCAGAAATGTTTCCCAGGGAATAAACGAGCCTTCTTCAAGCGAGGCGTTTTCCTTCGCCCATTCAATCGTCGCCGTATAAAATTCCGGCGGGGTGCGGAAAGGTCGGGAGGTCACCATTCCGACGTTTGGGAAGGTTTCCAAAATCTCGACCGAATGCGAAAGCCAGCCTGGATAGTACAAAACGTCGCTGTCGGCGTAGGCGATGATTTCACCGGGCGCGCCGCCGAAGATGATATTCCACGCGCCGCCCTTGCCGAGGTTTTTCTCGGAGAGCCATAGGTGTTGAATCCTCCCCGCTTCGTATTCTTCGAGGAGGTAGGTTCGTGCTTCTTGGCAAGAACCGTTGTCGAAGACGAGTAAATCGAAGGGAAGGTCTGCGCCTTCCCGCAGAGTCCGAAGGCTGACTTTCAGTACCTCGAGGCTTTCGGCATAGAATCCGCTTAGGAAGGGGATATAGTTCAAAACCGCAACGGTAATTCGTTCCGGTTTGGCAACTTTCTTGACAAACTTCGCGGGGTTTTGTCCTTTACGCATAAGAAAATTATCGGGAAAAGAGATGGAGAATCGCGCGAATTCTTTTTCGCCAGCGCTCCGGGCGGACGAAGGATTCGCGTTTGTCTTCTGGAAGAAAGGCGAGTATGTTTCGTAGGAAAACTTCCACGCCGCGCCAGAAACGATTGGCGGAAAAACGGGGGCGGCGAATTTTACCATGCGAGAGACGCGCGTCCGCGTCGAGAATGGTATAGCGGATTGCGGCAATGCCGCCTGCCAGCCGCGTGTTTTCCTCCGTCTCCGGTAATTTGTAGTGCGGCTGTCCGCCGGGGAGGTGGCGGTAGTCGTGGTTTTGGTGAATAATCATCACGTCTTCGGTGGCGTCAATCGTTGCCCATCCTTCGCGGCGGGCTTTGTATATCATCCAGTTGTCCCAGCCTGCGCGCCCGATGGCGAAATCGGGGATGTCGGTGTAGCAGATGCGGGGGAAGATGAAGTAGTCGCTTCCGGCGGGTTTGTGGAGGCTGCCTTCGCGGCGCGCACGGTCTCGGAGACGTTCTGCCCAGGATTCGGAGAAATCGAGAGGTTCGGTCACGTCCAAATCCCAGCGGCGGCCGAGGATGACAAATCGCTCGCGGAGCGCGGCGACGCGTTTTGCCGCTTCGACGAAGTCGGGAAAGAGGAGGATATCCGCGTTGACGATGCAGAGGAGCGGGCTGTCGCTATGTTCCCGCGCGAGCGCGAACATGGAGGAGAGAAGCGGGGTTCCGTTTTCGTTGCGCGCCACGTTGGGGAGGTGGGGCACGCGGAGGTCACGCGCGGCTTCGGCAAGTCCATCTTCTTCCCCAAGAAGGAGGATTTTCGTTTCCGGCAGCAGAGTCCATGAACGGATGGCGTTCCGCTGAATCGTGTTGATATGCGGATCCGTGAAGGGCTTGGGCGCGGTGAAGAGGGTGAGCAAAGTCATAGGGTTTCGGCTTTGGCGGCGCGTTCGTCCACTTCGCGGAGGGTTTTGTGACGGACCTTTGCGTTGATGGCGGAGAGTTCGGGTTCGCGTTGGACGAGTGCGAGGAGGTCTTTCCACGAGAAATGGTCTTGCCCGTCGAAGCGAGCGTAGATTTCGCGGATGAAGGTCAAATCTTCGGGCGTGTCCACTGTCCAGCGGAGCGCGCCGTAATCGGGTGCGTGGTGCAGAAGGAGGATACGAAATCCGCGCGGTGAGATTCCGGCGGAGGGCGCGGGCGGCTTCGGCGGAGGGAGTGTGACGCCTTCGTAGAGATAGGGCATAACGTGTTCTCGCTGGAACGTTTCTTTGGCTTCGTTCCATGCGCGTTCCAGCGCCGCGAAAGTGCAGACTTCGACATCCAGCCCGATAGGGTAGGTGCGTCCCCAGGGCGGCGGGAGGCGGTTTGCCGCGAAATCCGCGTGATGCGCCTCGCGTTGGGAGATGGTTTCGTCTATGAGCGCGGGGTCAATGACGGGGCAATCGGCGGTAATGCGGACGATGATGTCCGCGTCGAAATGCCGCGCGGTGTGATAGTAGCGGTCGAGGACATCATGAAGGCTGCCTCGGAAGATGGGGTAGCCTTTTCGTTTGCAAAATGCGGCGATGGGGTCATCGGAAGAATCGGTCGTGGTCGCGAGGACGGTTTCGTCTACGCGCGCGGCGCGGCGCGTTCGCTCGAATACGCGTTCGAGCATCGGCGCGCCCGCGATGTCTTTCAGCACTTTGCCGGGGAGACGCGAGGAACTCATTCGCGCCTGAATGATGGCGACGGTTCGCTGAGTCATTCGGCGGGCGCCTCCGAGGGAATGGGGAGCGGACGCACGAGTCCTTCCGCACGAAATCGTTCGATATACGCGCGCGTTTCCCAATAATCCAGCCCTACTTCTTCCGCGATTTCGAAAATGGAGGTTTCGCCTTCGAAGCGCATCATGATTTTCTCGATGGCGCGGTTCAATGCCCAGTTTTCACGCCAGTCTACCCAAAGCCCGTGACCGGAGAGGAAAACGGGCCCTTTGAAGGTGCGGCGAGGGCGGTAATTGCTCGCGTAAATGCGGATGATTTCCTCCGCTGCGTCTGCCGCTTCTTGAAGCATGGATTCATGGATAATCGCCGCGTTGTCGTCGCTGGTGTGGTATTCCTCGTATTCCCAGCGGTTGAGCGAGAGACACGGGACGTTGACGCCGGGACCGTTGAGGACGCGTTCATCGTTCGCGGGCGCAGAGGCGAAGTCCCGTTCTTCGGCGTCGGGGAGGACGAATCGTGCAACCCGGTCGAGAAGGTGTGTATGCTGACGGCTGTGATGCCATGCGAGGCGGTTTTCGTTCCCCGTCATTTCTAGGAAAATGCCGCCTTTGAGTTTCGGGATGAGTTCTTCGTGATGTGCGAGATAGGCAATCGTTCCGATTGTTTCGGGACCAAACCAAAAGCGGATACTCATCGAGCCGGGCGGAAGCGGACGTTCCGCGAGCCGGCGTGCGACCTCGATGGCGGTGACGACGCCTGCCAAATCGTCATTGGCTTGCATCGGATGACAAACATGCGCCTGAACGATGAATTCGCCGGATTCGGGAGATTCTCCCCCTTCGGGGTGAATCACGCCGACGCCGACGCGAAGTCCGCGTTGGGGATCCGAGACGAATTCCGACCGGATCACCGCGTGATACCGTTGTGTCCTCGGCAACTTGTCGAAAAGGGTTTTCGGGAGGCAAAATCCCCAATCGCGTTCATAGTATTTGAATTCCCAGGGAATCGCGTCGGGGCGTTTCTCGCTGTATCGGAGATGGGGTTCGAGTTCCTCCCAGGAGAGAACGAGGTCTACCGGTTGCGAATAGGAGATGATGTGCAGCGGATTGTCCGCGAAATCTACGATTCGTTCGCCGGATTCGGTCTCCAGCCACGCCTCGTGAACGACATAGCGTTCCGGCACGCGCCAATCCCAGATTTTTTTGCCGGGAGGGTAAGTCTCTAGGGAGTAAGACGCGGACTCTGGGAGGTATTTCCCGATGATTTCCAATGCCTTGTCCATCCCGTCCGAGACGATGGCGCGGTGGAGGGGAAGAAGTTCCTCGAGGATGGATTTGAGAGAATCGTAGGCGTGAGACATT
>CAZDGZ010000101.1:0-7205 GCA_964505165.1 uncultured Anaerolineaceae bacterium
CTCGATGCGTAACTGTTCCGAATTGTCGGGCTCAGGCTCAGGTTCGGGTTCAGGTTCCGGCTGAGCAGGGACGAAGACATACCACGCGGCAACGTATCCTTCGATTCCTTGCGAATCCCGAACATGAAGCCATTGTCCCTCAATACCGACTTTCTTTCTCGCAGAGGCGGGGTCTTCAAGAACGAGGAGATACGCGCCGCTCGGTTCGATAGCCAGCGTCGGAGAATTCAACACGGGCTGGCTATGCAGCCGCAATCCGGCAGTGGCATCCAGCGAAACTTGGACGTACATGCCGTCATCGGGAGGCGGCGGAGGCGCGCCGATTGCTTCATACCAAACCACTGCCGTGATGACCTTTTTCGCCGGACGCCCGAAGCCATATCGCTCTGTCAGGCGAATTTCTCTCGAATCCGTCGGGTAGGGCCAAGGGTCGAGGATGAGATAGTCGTTGCCAACTTTTTGGTAGAGGACCACCCAGTGATTTTGCAGCCCCTGTGCGAGAGAACGGTCTACCTCCACAAGGACGGCTTGCCCTCTTTCGAGCGAGGCGTCAATTGCATCGAGAGGCGCGGGATGGTCAGGGCAGAGAACGATGTTTTTGTAGCGAATTTTCGGGAAGAGCATGGGAAGCGCGCCCCAAACGACCAACGCGTCAATGAAGCCGACGCCGCGTCCCAGATTTTTGAGTTTTTTGTTGAGGGTGTGCGGGGTTTCGTGATACCCATATCCATTGACGAGGATGGTCAATGCGGTCAAGGCGCATCCATCACTGCCAATGGTGACATGGCTAAACCCGAGTTTGTCTTTTTTCCATTCAGGGTCTTGTTGAGAGATATGATTGGGGACGAATGCCATAAAATCACCTCGCAGGTTGGGGGAAACGTTTCTTTTATTATAGAGGGAAAACAGGATTTTTGGAAACGAGAACAGAAGATACTCGACAAAAAAACGCTCCCGTCCACATAGAACGGGAGCGCGAGAAAACTTTCCTGAAGAGAAAGTCAATCGAGGCTGTTGGTGGCAATCGCCTTCTTGACCTCGCCAATGGCTTTGGTGATTTGAATTTCACGCGGGCAGGCGAGGGTGCAGTTGAAGATGGTGCGGCAGCGATAGACGCCGAATTGGCTGTCGAGGATTTCGAGACGTTTCGCCGCGCCTTTATCCCGGCT
This sequence comes from uncultured Anaerolineaceae bacterium, assembly GCA_964505165.1. Taxonomy (GTDB): domain Bacteria; phylum Chloroflexota; class Anaerolineae; order Anaerolineales; family Villigracilaceae; genus CAZDGZ01. Next base: position 1,170 of record CAZDGZ010000101.1, read on the forward strand.
GTCGAAGATGAAACGGTGTGCGTTGACGATTGCCGCGGGTCCCACATATTGCTCGTTTGCCCAGAAGGAGGGGCAGGAGGTCGTGCAGGCGCCGCAGAGAATACATTTGGTGGTATCGTCGAATCGCTCGCGATCTTCGGGGCTTTGGTAGCGCTCGGCAGCGGGAGGAGGATCGTCGTTGATAAAGTAGGGCATCACGGAGCGATAATGGTCGAAGAACGGCTCCATGTCCACAATCATATCTTTCAGAACGGGAAGCCCCAAAATCGGCTCGACGGTGATTTTGTCGGTGCCCAAATCTTGAATAAGGGTTTTGCACGCGAGGCGGTTTTTGCCGTTGATACGCATCGCATCGGAGCCGCAGACGCCGTGAGCGCAAGAGCGGCGGAAGGTCAGCGTTCCGTCCTCGTATCCTTTTACTTGTTCCAAAAGGTCGAGAACGCGGTCCGTGGGTTCTACCTCTAGCGTAAACGTATCGTAGTGGGGCTTTTTGTCCTTTTCAGGGTTATAGCGGAAGACTTTTAAAGTTACCTGCATGACGATTCCTCCTAGTACACCCGTTTCTTCGGCTTGAAGTGAGTAAAGGTGACCGGCTTGTAGTCGAATTTCACGCCGTCTTCATTCAGCCAGATGAGGGTATGTTTCATCCACTTCTTATCATCGCGCTCAGGATAGTCATCGCGAGCGTGTGCGCCGCGGCTTTCTTTGCGGTTGAGCGCGGCGGCTGCGGTGACTTCAGCAATATCGAGGAGATTGCTCAGTTCCCACGCGTTCAGTAATTCCGTGTTGAAGATGCTGCCCGTGTCGTCCAAATGGATGTTTTTGAAGCGTTCTTTGAGTTCGCGTATCTTGTCAAGGGCTTCTTGCATCCCTTCTTCAATACGGAAGACGCCCACATGCTCAAACATCACTTCTTTCATCTCTTTGCCAATTTGAGCAATGCGTTCCGTGCCTTTACTTTCGCGAATGCTCGTCAGTTGGGCAACGGCTTTATCGGCGGCATCTTTGGGGAGCGGCTTGAAATCGGAGCCTTTGGCAAATTCCGCCGCGTTCAAGCCCGCGTGTTTCCCGAAGACGACGATATCTACCAGCGAGTTGGTGCCGAGGCGGTTCGCGCCGTGAACGGAGACGCACGCACATTCGCCCGCTGCGTAGAAGCCCGGCAAGACCGTGTTTTTGTCGTCTATGACGACTTCCCCTTTCATATTGGTGGGGATACCGCCCATCGCATAATGCGCCGTCGGCTGGACAGGCATCGGGTCTACGACAGGGTCAACGCCCATGTAGGTTTTGCAGAAGTCAATGATGTCGGGGAGTTTCCGCATGATGTCTTCTGCGGTGACGGTATAGGGCGTGCCGTCGGGGTTCGTTCGTCCATCAAGCGCGGCGTATTTGTTCACGGTTTCGGGGCGCACGTCCAAATAGAGGTAACGCTTGCCGCCGATGCCGCGTCCGGCTTTCATTTCCAAATACATCGCGCGGCTCACCACGTCGCGGGAGGCGAGGTCTTTCACATGAGGGGCATATTCTTCTTTGCCCATGAAGCGCTCGCCTTTGTCGTTGATGAGGACGCCGCCCTCACCGCGTACGCCCTCGGTGATGAGAATTCCCATCTTGTAAATGCCGGTGGGATGGAATTGGAAGAATTCCATGTCTTCGGCAGGGATTCCGTTGCGAAGAGCAATGGCGATGCCGTCGCCGGTGTTGGCGTAGGCGTTGGAGGTGATTTCCCACACACGCCCATAGCCGCCGGTCGCGAAGATGACGGCTTTCGCGTGGAAGATGTGCATTTCTCCGGTCGCCAATTCGATGGCAACCACGCCAATAACCGCGCCGTCGGATTTGATAAGGTCAATCACCTGAAATTCATCGTAGAAAGATAATCCGTTCTTTACGCATTGCTGATAGAGGGTCTGCAAAATCATGTGACCCGTGCGGTCAGCAGCGTAGCACGCGCGGCGGACAGGTCTTCCGGTCTCGTTATTGGTATGTCCGCCAAAGGGGCGCTGTGCAATTTTCCCTTCCGGCGTGCGGCTGAAGGGCAGCCCCATGTGTTCCAGTTCGTAAACGGCGGCGGGTGCTTCGTTGCACATGAATTCGACGGTATCTTGGTCGGCAAGGTAGTCGCTGCCTTTGACGGTGTCGTACGCGTGCCATTCGGGGCGGTCTTCTTCGTAATTGCCGATTGCCGCACTAATTCCACCTTGCGCTGCGCCCGTGTGGGAGCGGGTGGGGTAGAGTTTGCTAATCACGGCGACATCCGCCGTTTTGGAGGCGTAGAGCGCCGCCATCAGCCCTGCGCCGCCTGCGCCGACTACGATGACTTCGTGCTGATGATAGTTTTTCATAAAGCCTCTCCTCTTATGACGCCAAAACTACGTAGACCCCAAGCACCAGCATCAGCAGCCAAATGAGGAAAAGCAAGCCGCGCAGTAGGGGACGTAGCCAGGTGTTGCCAATATAATCTTCCAGGACAGTTCGCACGCCATTCAATCCGTGCGTGCCTGCGAAGAAAATCATCAAAATGCTCATAATCTGCCAAAAGGCATTCGCCCATCCCAGCGTCACATCGGGGATATCGCTGTTGAGAACATGGTTGGGGTTGGGCATGAAGGTCCACCGCAAGAGGGTTTCCATGCTCATCTGGGTGCGTGCGCCCATCGCCAATGCGGCGACGATGCCCACCAACGCCAAGATATACATAGTCAACCCGGACAAGCGGGTGAAAATCCACATGGCATATTCCAAATTCAAGCCGCGCTGCGGCACAGTTCTTGATTGCATGATTCGACTCTCCTTATCCGCTCAAGCCTGTGGTCACGATGATGAACACTGCCAACCCGAAAATGGGAAGGAAGACCAGCCATTCCAGCCAAATGGCTTCTTGCTGATATTCAATCAACGCGGGCCAGATATCGAGAATGATGACGCGCAAGCCGTTGATGACATGGAAGAGCGCGCAGAAGAAAATGAAGATTTGGAAAATCCAATTCTCGTAAATCGTATTGATGAAAATTCCGGCGTCGCTGCCGAATTGCTGCGTGAGAAAACCGGCGATGATATGGAGCCCGACAAAGACCGCGATGCTCAAACCCGTAAACCGGTGGAGGATCCAAGCCCACATCGGTCCTCCCCCCTTATACTTGAGTCCCGTAAAGAAACCAACATGCCGCTTAAGAGCCATACAAGCCTCCTGCTTCAGGATAGATGGGTGCGAATTATCACTTATTATCTCATTCGGAGAAGTGCAGAGAAAGTGACAATGTTCATGGATATTTGGTTTCAGACTTCCTTTAACAAAGAAGGCAGACGCCTTTATAATCCATGATGAACTTAATGTGTCGGTTGTATTCTACCCGATACTGTATGATAGCGCGAAATACGCGCGGCGGGGTTCTGCGAAACACTCGCGGAAACTCGCTGTGTTTTCATGCTCATCCAAAAGGAGGTACGCATGGCAAGTTCTCATCGCATGAGCCGGAGAGATTTTGTCAAAGTCGTGACGGCGTCTCTCGGTACGCTTATGGGCGCATCGGTCGCTGTTCCGGCTGTAGACTATTTGATTGACCCGGCATTGAAAGCGAGCGAATCCGATGCCTGGATTCCGCTCGGACCGCTGGAAAATTATCCTATCGGCGAACCGACACCGTTCTCTTTCACGACGACGAAAGTCAACGGATGGGAAAAATCGGTTAACAGCAACGGCGTTTTCATCGTGCGCAAATCGGAAACCGAAGTCGAAGTATTGTCCAACGTCTGCACCCATTTAGGTTGCCGCGTCACTTGGCACCCCGAATTACAAGAATACGTTTGCCCCTGTCACAATGCTCACTTCGACGAGGACGGCAACGTCGATTCCGGGCCTGCGCCGCGTCCCCTCGATAATTATGAAATCAAAATCGAGGATGGCAATCTGTTCATTCATTTCACGGAAGGATAGATTATGTGGTCACAAGTTTACGATTGGCTGGATGAACGATTGGGGTTGAACGACCTCTACAAGGCATTGCTCGACCGCCCGGAGCCGAAAGGGAATTGGTGGAACACGCTCGGAAGCGCGACGCTCTTCCTCTTCCTCATGCAGGGCTTCACCGGCATCTTCCTCACGGTTTATTACGTCCCCACCCCCGACCACGCATACGACAGCGTGCAATACATCATGAACGGCGTCGCCTTCGGATGGTTGATTCGCGGCATGCACCACTGGGGCGCGACCCTGATGGTGCTTTTCGTCTTTATCCACATGCTGCGGGTGTTTTATACGGCATCTTACAAATACCCCCGCGAACTCACCTGGGTGGTAGGAAGTTTCCTCTTCCTCCTTACGCTGGGGATGGGCTTTACCGGCTACCTCCTTCCCTATAATCAAAAAGCCTACTGGGCAACCACCGTCGGGACGAATATCGGCGGCGCGGTTCCGATTATCGGACCCTTCATCCTGCGAGCGCTGCGAGGCGGTACGGAGGTCAGCGCGCTGACCCTCTCCCGCTTCTTCTCCGCGCATATCTGGATGCTCCCCGGCTCCCTCGCCACGTTGATTGGAGTCCATCTCTATCTGATTATCCGGCACGGCGAATCCCAGTTCCCGGACAAGGACGACTAAGGAGAAGACGCGATGAACGAAGAATTCAAAAAGAAAGTCCGCGAAAAATACGAAAAATCGCTCCGAAAAGGGGAATGGTTCTGGCCGGACAGCATCTACAAAGATTTAATTGTCTCCTTCGCGATTTTCCTGCTCCTCATCGGGCTGGCGACGTTTATCGGCGTCCATCCCGAACCGAAAGCCGACCCCACCGATACCTCCTACATTCCGCGCCCGGAATGGTATTTCCTCTTCCTCTTCCAGTTCCTGAAGTATTTCCCCGGTTCGCTGGAATGGGTCGGCGCGGCTGTCATCCCCGGCATTGCCGTCCTCATTCTCATCCTGCTGCCGTTCATTGACAAGAATCCCTATCGCCACTATTCCAAACGGAAATTCGGGATTACGGTGATGACTCTCATCGTCATCGGGATGGTCGTTCTGACCGGAATCGCTGTCGCGACGACTCCGCCGCAGGAGGAGGTCGCCGTCGCCGGGTCGCTGACGGAACAAATCGCGCAAGGGCAGGACCTCTACTCCATCAACTGCGTGGAGTGTCACGGTCCGGACGGAGAAGGCGGCGTGATCCAAGGCGTGGAAGGGCTGGAAGGCTTCGACATGAAGCCCATCAACAGCCACGATGAGATGTATACCCGCACCGACGAGGCGCTGGCGAATATCATCTCCTACGGACAGCCCGATTTGGGCATGCAGCCTTTCGGCTCCGCGTACGGCGGCGAACTTTCTCCCGCCGAGGTCGAATCCATTGTGACCTTCATGCGCTATACCTGGGACGACCGAGCGGAACTTCCGCCTGAAGCGGCAAACGTCGGCGCAATTCCGACTCTCGGACCGGATGAAGTGCCCTCCTACGAGGAACACATTCAGCCTATCGTCAAACGGTACTGCATTTCCTGCCATCGCCCCGGAAAGCAAAACAATAATTACATGATGGGGTCGTACGACGAACTCCTTCACAGCGGCGACCATGCGGATAAGAACATCATCGCAGGCGATGAATCGAGTTATCTCATCCAAGTCATCCGCCGACAGGAAATCCTCGATGCCAACGGCGAGAAAATCATCGGCGTCATGCCGCCGACCAAAGCCCTCAAAGACGAGTATGTAGACATCTTCGTCCGCTGGATTATGGCTGGCATGCCCGAAACCGCAGAAGACGCGGCGGCGCTCTCCGGCGGGGCATCCACAGAAGCCCCTACCCCCACCCCCGCGCCGTAATCTCCCTTTCATCGAAGCAAACAGCCCTCCGAGCCAAGCCGGAGGGCTGTTTTTTTATATTTCAGTATCCACGAGTGGATCGAAGAGGGTGAAACCTGTCGAGCAGTTTTTGACAGCGTGGTGGAATGACATTTCAGTATCCACGAGTGGATCGAAGAGGGTGAAACATCTCATTTCCAGATCCTTCTGGCGAGCCTCATAAGAGTTCAGTATCCACG
>CAZDGZ010000102.1:0-7139 GCA_964505165.1 uncultured Anaerolineaceae bacterium
TGAAGCGAAAGCCCTTCGCTCAATTGATTGATGCGTTCGAGAAGGAAGGGCGTCAGCGCCTGCCCGCGAAAGCCCTGCTCTTTTGCCTCCCGCGAGGCTTGTTCCATGATGGGATTGATGTCTTCCGGGGGAATGTCGCATTCGGGAGGCAGGGGCAGCGTGACGAGTATCGCGCTTCGCAGTCCGATTTCCCAATGCGCGCGGGCAAACGCCGCGATTTCTTCGACGGAGTCCAGTCGAACACTGACGTTCAACCCGCTGGAGCGGGAGAAAAACGCGGGGAACTCATTCGTTTGATAGCCGATGACAGGCACAGCCATTGTTTCGAGATATTCGAGGGTCGCGGGTAAATCGAGAATGGCTTTCGCACCCGCGCAAACCACAATCATAGGGGTATCGGCGAGGGCTTGCAAATCGGTAGAAATATCGAATAGCGCCTCTTTGTGGACTCCCCCGATGCCGCCGGTTGCGAAAACTTGTATCCCCGCGTGCGCGGCGGCGAGCATCGTCCCCGCGACGGTTGTTCCGCCGCTGAGTTTCTTGAGAACGGCGTGGGCGAAATCTCGCCGGCTGACTTTGATAGCCGAATCTCCTAGGGTGGTGATGGTTTCCAAATCGTTACTCGAAAGTCCGATTTTGATTTTTCCATTCAATACGGCAACTGTCGCAGGGACTGCGCCTTCCTCGCGGACGCGGTGTTCCATCTCGCGCCCCAAATCGAAATTTTGCGGATTTGGCAATCCATGCGTGAGGACGGTCGATTCAAGCGCAACGACGGGAAGCCCGATTCGCAGCGCGCGTTGTACTTCTTCGGAGATGTTGAAGTAAGTGTTCTTCATTAAGGCGTTCCTTCCAGAGAGATAAGATAAAGCGTGAGCGACTCGTCTGCCCAAAGCGCGGGAGGCGTCTCGCCGCAAAATGTGCGGGGTTCGCTCAGAAGGTATACGGTTTTGAGATTGCCGTATTGTATCAGAGCCGATTCTATCTCCTCCCATGAACAAGCCCGGTCGAGCATCTCGTTCAACGAGAGAACGCGGGCGAGCGTTTGCGGTTTCCATTCCAGCCCGTAGATTTCGTTGATGACTTCTCGCCGTAGAATTTGGGGCGCCCATTCTTTGAAGGTTTCGCTGCCGAGGACGATGAGTTTTGCGTTCTCAGGGAGTTCTTCCCGAATGGATTCCATCGAGGCGATTTCTCTTGAAGGGAGGCGCATATTCTCATCCGAAAGTTTTTGTTCGGAGGGGAGGATAGCGCCCGCGCTCAGGACAAGGAGGAGAATCGTGACGAGGAGAAGAGCGCGGCGCTTTCCGCGTTGATTTTGCAACGCGGCGCGCGTGGATAATCCGGGCAGCAGCCATTCGACGAGCGCGGAGGCGGCGAGAAACGCGGCGGGAAACGCGACAAGCCAGACGTTTTCGCGCGGGATGAGCGCAAACGCGAGGAAAAGCAGGGGCAAAAAGACCTGATTTTCGAGCAGCATCCACGAAAAGCCGAGGAAGATGAGCGCGTTCCAAACGAGGGCGATGCTCCCGTCAGCGATGTTGAATTTCAGGATGTATTTTAGAAAACGGAGGAGGAAAAATCCCGTTTGTGCGCCCGCGTATTGTCCCGCGATGGGGCGAAGGAAAACCTCCGCGCCGTGATTTCGGAGGACGAGTCCCCAATATGGCGCGGAGAGGAGCGCGCCGAGGACGCCGACGAGGAGGAGTTTCGGGAGGGCGGCGCGGCGGGCGCGTGGGAGCAGCGTTGCCGCGTAGAGGAGGGAAAGCGTGGTCGCGCCGATTGCGCTCCCGGGGCTGGCGGCGATGGACGCGGCGAGAAAGACTCCGCTTGCCATAACGGAACGAAGGCGGCTTTCACGTTCGAACCGGAGGAGGGCGTAGGCGTAGGCGAGGAGGGCGAGGCTTCCGGTTGCTTCGGCGAGTCCGGCCGCTTCTATCTGATTCGTAAACGCGGCGGGCATGAATGCGTAAGCAAAAAGCGCGGCGAGGGCGGGCGCATCCTTCTCGTACCATTCTTTTGCGAGCGCATAGAAGAGCGGGAGGCTCAACACGGCGAGGAGGGGAGGTAGGATGTTGATTAGCAGGAATTTGGGAGGGGAAAGAAGCACGGAGAGCGCAGCGTGGAGGTAGAAGCCAAGCGGCGGGTAGGCGAAGGGGATGCCGCCTTCCGAATACCAAGGGATGACGCGCGGGAGCGCGAAATGGTGGAGTTGGATTTGTCGGGAGAATTCGTAGAATAATCCGCCGAGACAGCAGGGTTCATCGAGAGGGATTCGGAAGAGATGACGCACGCGGAAGAGCGTCCCCGCGCCGATGAGAACCCACGCGAAGAGACGGGAAAAGAACGGTTTTTCTGTACGCATTAGAGAGAAATCTGGTCGTAGAGTCTTTCGAGGGAGAGGGAGGGCGCGACGCTTCCCGCGTGATGGAGGGTGAGCGACGCGGCGGAGACGCCGAGGCGAATGGCGTCATCGAGGGGGATGTCGTTCATCAGCGCAAAGAGGATGGCGGCGGTGAGCGCGTCGCCCGCTCCGGTGGGGTCGCTGATTTGGGTGCGGATGGCGGGGATGTGCCCGGTGATGTCGGAGGAGGCGTAGCAAACGCCGAATTCCGCGAGGGTGACGAGGGCGATGTGGACGCCTTTTTCGACGAGTTTGCGTGCCGCGTCCATGCCGGCTTCTCTATCCCAATTTTCGAAGGTGGTGTCGGCGAGGATGGCGGCTTCCGCGCTGTTGGGGGTGACGAGGTAGAGGCGGGGAAGGTATTTTTTCAGCCGTTCCGCGAGGAGGGTCGAGGTCGGGTCGGCGCAAACGGGAATTTTGGCTTTTCGCGCGAGGCTGAACGCGGTGCGGATGGTGCGCGGCGGGAGATTCGCGTCGAGGAAAACCAGCCCGGCTTCACGAAAAGCCTCTTCGTGTTCGCGGAGATATTCGGACGTGAGTTCGCTCATCACGCGCATATCGTCCATCGCGAATTCGAGTTGTCCGCGTTCGTTGAGCGCTGCCATGTAGAATCCGGTGGGGAAGTTTTCGGAGCGGAGAACGGCGGAAACATCTACGCCGGTGGCTTCGGTATAGGCGAGGAGGTCATCTCCGCTTTCATCCGCGCCGACAGCGGTGAGGAGGCGGACCGGCTGCCCGAGACGGGCGAGGTTTTCCGCGACGTTTCGCGCGACGCCGCCATACGAGCGGCGGATTCGCGCGGGGTTCGACGTGCCGCCGCGGAGAGAAGATTCGAGGCGGCCGATGACGTCCATCCCCGCCGCGCCGATGGCGAGGATGGGGGAGGCGGGGGAAGGCGTGAGTTCGTGTGGTTTCATAGCATCCTTATCAAATCCAGTGACCGATGATATTGTCCAAATGCTTGAGTGTGATTTTCAACTCATCGGGCGTGGATTTTGACTTTTCTTCGAGCGTGTTTTGAATATCTTTGAGTTGCGCGCGGTATGCGATGAGAAGTTGGCGCAAGATTTTTAAGTCGGTGTTGTCTTCCTCGGTTTGTAATTCTCGATAGACGCCTACCGGCACGGATTGAATGAGTCTCATGCGTTCTTGCAGCGAGGCGTTTTCTCGGATGCGGCGAAGAGTCGCTTTGCTTTTTCGGATTTGGTTTTGGCGGCTGATTTTCCACGCGTCGCGATGACGTTCCGGGATAATCTGTTTGGGCATTTCCCATGTGCCGATGCCAATCCATTGGACTTCTACGCCGCGATTTCGCGCTGTGTCGCTGAATCCGCTGATGAATTCCTCGATGATGTCGCTCAATTGGTCGTAGGAGACGAAGTTCTCCGGCTGAGGGATGGAAGGCGGTTTTTCGTGAACGCTTTCTGCGAGTTGTTGAACTTTTCCTGTTTCCGGTTCTCCGATGCTTGCGAAGAATTCGCTAAGGCGGTGTTCGTTGATGAAATTTCGCAGTCGTCCTGTTACCAGCCCTGAAATTGCGCCTGTCCAACTTCCGCAGAGAGAGTCGCCGGAGGGTTGAACCACGCATCCTTGATTGTAAATCAGCCGTTCGATGGCTTCCGTTTTGTAGGGATACGGGCGTGCCAATGTCGAGGTCCGTTCTTGCTCATTTTCTCCGCGCCACACGCTGAAGAGGATGCGAAGGTCAATGGCTTTGAGGAGGATTCCTTCTTTGCTGCGGTCTTGTAAATTCTGAGGCCCGATTTGCTGGTTTCGTAGGTCAATAACCGCTCGAAGCCGCTCGAAGCCTTCCAGCGGAACAGGTTTTTTGACGGTTGGACCGATGACGTGAGGACGCCCGTCCATTCTCTCGAAAAGGGCGGCGCTGTCGAGTTGGACGATGATGTAGCCGGGGCCTCCAATTCGGATGATAGGGTGATTTTGAAATCCTTCCAATATGCCGCCGTCGCCGATGCGGATGGTTTGGTATCCAAGCCCCGTCGCGGCTTGCTGGATGAAGCGATTGGCGATTCGTCTATCTTCGAGTTCGAAAATATCGGTCAGATAAGAGGTGGCGAGGGTTTTCGCGAGCAAAAAAGGAATCGTGAGAAGGATGCCATAAAAGAGAAATGGCGCAGAGAGTCCCCACATTCCCTTGAGAATTTCCCAACTATTTTGGGAGGTGGCAATTAAGTTAAGGGTATGAGTCCATGTTTCTTTCGTATTCGCATGAAGTGAGAAGGCTACCTCTATCACGCCGGCAATGATAAATAGCGATATTGCCCTCCACATGGCTGCGTGTTGTGTGAGCGCGAAAATCCTGTTGAGAAAGCAGTCGTTGAGATGGCGGAGGGTGTCTTTCAGCCGCTTTCCCTCGGTGATAGGGGGGGAGGATGCAGAGGAAGGGGCTACCATTTGATGCTTTCTATCCACTGAAGGATTTCGGTAATTTCGTCGCTTTCGATGCTGAGACGGCGATTAAGCCGGTTGTCCTGATGAATTTCGGTGCGGGTGTTTGCCAGAAGGATTTTCAGCGTGTCTCGCGCTTCGAGTTTTTGCCCTTGACTGAGTTTCGCGGCAAGGGGGCGGCAGATTTTTTCTGCGTGAATTTTAAGGGCATCCCTTTTGCCCGCGACTTCTTCTTGTTTGTGAAGATCGTTGATGAGGTCGCTTTCCGCTTTGGCGTTGGCGAGCCAAGTCGAAGTCCAGGATTGGACGAGTTGTTCATCTATGCTGGGATGAAAGTGAAGGTTGCGAATGGCGACCGTCGTAACCCGGATGCCGCGTTTCTGCAAGAGTTGATACTCCGGGCTTGGGACCATCTCTCCGGTGTATTCCCCGACTTCGTTCATCCTTGCTACTTTTTCGTTTTGAAGGCGTTCTTTGACCATCCGGGCGATAGTTTGGAGACCGGTTTCGGTTCTAGTTCTTTGAATGATATCTCTCGGCCCGGGGCATTCTTCCGGCGGGAGAAGGGGTTGGTATTGCGCGCCCATGCAGAATTTGAGTAATTTTTCGAGCGAGAGACGTAGACTTCGTTCGATTTTCTCGACGGTGTTTCGCGGAGGGATGATGCGCCGCGTAGCCTCTGGCGGGCAGGGTTGGGGCGGCGAGGAAATTTCGACGAGATAGGTGACTTCCCTTTCTTCGAACAGGGAGTTGAAGGTGAATTTGCGGAGGTACTCGCGCCACAAGTCTACCGCGAGCAGCGCGGGGAGACGATTCCACGGGACTTTTCGGCGTTCCGTATCCGCGAGGGCGCTGGGGTCTATGCTTTCGCCGGCGATGGCTTTGAAGACCGCTACTTTGTCGTATCCGAAGCGGGATCCCGGCGCGCTGCCTTTGGCGGGTTTGCCTTCGACCTTGAAGAGGACGGTCACGCTGGGAACGATTTCGATGCCGTCTCGTGTGAGGGCGCTGGTTTCCTCTCGTCGGGAGCGGATAGCCTCTCGTTCTTCCTGGCTTTTGTCCGGATTCTCTATGTCGGTGAAGGGGTTTTCTGCTCTTCTTGGACCTACCGATTGAATTTGGGTATGCAAATCCACTGTTCCGGCGATGTATTCGAAGCGCGTGGTGAAGTGTACGCCGGGACCGATGGCTCTGGTGAATTTGGTTTGGGTCCTCAAGACGGCGCCGCTCGCCGTATCCAGCCAAACGACGCCGGGACCGCGTCGTTCGTTTTCTCCCTCATGTGCTCTTTCTTGTCCGTTTTCTACGAAGATGGCGGGACCGTGAAACCCCGAGAGATAAGTCAGAAGGCGGCTGAAGATTTTTTGTCTATCTGCGAAGGTGCGAACAGGCAATACGAATTGAGCGAAGAACGCTGTCCAGATGAAAAAGCCTCCAAAAAGGATGATGTAAGGCAGCGCCGCGCCCCTTTCTGGGAAGTTCAAGAAATGGCGAAGAAGCCAGATAATCCCGCTGGAGAGAACAAGCGTCAATAGGATGACCCGCATAGGAGATCTCTCGGTCGTTTCGTTCATGCTATGATTGTATATTAAAAAGGCTGAAACCTGCAACCTTTGAAAGGAAAATCATGAAGAATCTCATAGTGGAATTCCATTGTCACACGATTTATTCCAAAGATTCGCTGATGACGCCGGAAACGCTGTTGAAGATGTGCCGAAAACGCGGCATAGATAAAATCATTGTCACTGACCATAATACCATTCGCGGCGCGCTCGCGGCAAAAGCGCTCGACCCGGAACGCGTTATCGTGGGCGAGGAAATTATGACCTCGAAGGGAGAACTCCTTGCCGCGTTTCTGGAAGAGGAAATCCCTGCCGGTCTCTCGCCGCAAGAGACGATTCGCCTTCTGCGCGAGCAAAACGCGTTCATCAGCGTCGCGCATCCTTTCGACGCGTTTCGCAGCGGGCATTGGGACACGCGCGAGTTATTAGAGATTCTCCCTCTCGTGGATGCTATCGAGACCTTCAACGCGCGCTGCCTCTGGGGAGGATTCAATCGACGCGCGCGGCAATTCGCGGAGATTCATCACCTTTCGGGGACGGTTGGGTCGGACGCGCACGCGGCATTCGAAGTGGGGCGCGCGACCCTGAGTCTTCCGCCTTTCGAGGACGCGGAAAGCCTTCGCCGGGCGATTCGCAATAGCATCCCTCGGACGCGGCTTTCGGCTCCCTGGGCGCATCTTTTTTCCCGTTACGCGGTCTTCCGCAAGAGGAAAAATCCTTCTCTTGACATGGAAAATCAGCCGTGATACCCTTGCCGCCGCATT
>CAZDGZ010000103.1:0-7095 GCA_964505165.1 uncultured Anaerolineaceae bacterium
GCCGAAAACGCGGAACAACTCCTCCCCACGATTGTCTCTCGCTGCGAAACGCTGCGGCTGCGCCCCCTCCCCCTCGCGGACATCGAATCTGCGCTGCGGGAACGCGGCGCCTCGGAAGAAAAAGCCGCCCTCCTCGCGCATCTCTCCGGCGGAAGCCCGGGACAAGCCTTTCGCCTCTTGGAAGAAAACTCCGAATTGGAGTTCCGCGAAGCCTCGCTGAACGATTTGCAACGCCTGCTCCGCGCCTCCCGCGTGGAACAATTTCGTTACGCGGACTCCCTCGCCAAAGACAAAGAGAAACTCCGCCGCACGCTGCTGCTTTGGCTTTCCTACTGGCGGGATGTGATGCTGTACGCTGTCGGAGAATCCGAAGCCATTGCCAATATAGACAAAATGGAAGAAATCGCCGCGTTGAGCGAGAAATTTTCCCTCGCCGAGGCGCGCGCCCGCGTGGACGCGCTTTCGGAAAGCGTCGCTCGGCTGGATAAAAACGTGAATCCGCGCCTTCTGCTCGAAACCCTCTGGCTGGATTTACCCAAAGGAGAACGATGACGAATCTCGATACCCCTCAGACTTTTCCCGCGCTCGACCCTCAAAATATGCTCGCGGAAATCGAATCCCTCCCCGACCAACTCCTCGCCGCGTGGAAACTGGGAGAATCGCTCCCTCTTCCGCGTTTCGAGGGAATCCGTCACATTCTCATCGCGGGGATGGGCGGCTCCGCCATCGGCGCGGATTTGCTCGCCGCGTACGCGGCGCCCTCTTGCGCGCTGCCCGTCTTCGTCCATCGCGGCTACGCGCTTCCCGCTTTCGCCCGCGGAAAAGAGACCCTCGTAATTCTCTCCTCCCATTCGGGGAACACGGAAGAAACCCTCTCCGCTTTCGACGCCGCGCGGGCACGCGGCTGCCAAATCCTCGCGGTGACGACAGGCGGTACCCTCGCGGAAAAATCCAAAGAAGCCCAAACCCCAATATGGCAATTCTCCCATCAAGGACAGCCCCGCGCGGCAGTCGGATTTTCTTTTGGACTTCTGTTTTCCCTCTTCACGCGGAGCGGATTTCTCTCTCCGCAGGAAAACATCATCGAAGAAACCGTTGCCGCGATGCGCGCACAAGCAGACTCCCTCCACGCCTCCGTGCCCGTCGCGAAAAATCCCGCGAAACGCATGGCGGGGCAATTGATGGGACGCTGGGTCACGGTCATGGGCGCGGGGCTTCTCGCGCCGGTTGCGCGGCGGTGGAAAACGCAAATCAACGAACTGGCAAAAGCCCCCGCGAATTTCGAATTTCTCCCCGAAGCCGACCATAACGCCCTCGCGGGGACGCGCGTCCCGGAGGACATCCTGCTCCGCTCGATGACGATTTTCCTCCGCGCGCCTTCCATGCACCCCCGCAACCGACTGCGCTCAGAGTTAACGCAAAAAGCCTTCATGCTCGAAGGCTTGGCTGTGGATTCATACGAGGCAAAAGGAAAAGACCCTCTCGCGCATCTCTGGACGACCCTCCATTTTGGCGATTACCTCTCGTATTACCTCGCGATGGCATACGATACCGACCCTACGCCGGTAGACGCCCTCTCGGATTTGAAAGCCGCCCTCAAAAAACGAGGATGAAATGTTCAAACTCATCATCTGGTTTGAAGAACCTCTCGATTCTCTCGCGTTCGAGAAAGGATGGCAGCACTTCCTCTCCCTTGTAGAAAAAATGCCAGGATTACAAGAAGAAATCGTTGGAGAAGTGAGTCGTTGGGTTTACGGCGCAAGCCCGCGCCGCTATGTGAAAATCCACGAATTGATTTTCGAATCCTCCGAGGCGCTCGAAGCCGCGCTCCTCACCGAGGAGGGAATGGCCGCCGGAAAATATCTTCGAGAATTCACCGAAGGACGATTTGTTTTGCTCACGGCGCATCATAAGGTCGCCAAACGGGAGGAGTTTGCGCCGTCTCCTGAAGAATCCGCTTGACGAGTCCAAAGCCCTCGTAAACGAGACCCGTATAAATCTGCACGAGTGAAGCGCCCATATCGAGGCGCTTTTTCGCGTCGTCGGGAGAATGAATCCCGCCAACGCTGATGATGGGGAATGTCCCGCCCGTCCAAGTCACCGCATGACGAAGCGCCGCCTCGCTCTTGGACTTCAACGGGACTCCGCTCATGCCGCCCTCTTCTGCCGAAAAACGGAATCCCTCTACCCCTGCGCGCGAACGCGTCGTATTCGTGAGGATGAGTCCGTCCATATTCGTGGAAAGAATCGCGTCCAGCGCGTGATACAAATCATCCGGCACCAAATCCGGCGAAAGTTTGACGAGAAGGGGGAGTTTCTTCTGCAATTTCTTCTCTTCGAGTTTGCGTTGATAATCGAGTTCTTTCAACAAATTTTCGAGATTTTCGCGTTTTTGCAGCGCGCGCAGCCCCGGTGTGTTAGGCGAGGAGACATTGACGGCAAGGTAATCGGCGCAAGGGGCGAAAATTTCGAGGAGGGAAAGATAGTCGAAAACGGCTTCTTCGTTGGGCGTGGTTTTGTTCTTCCCGATATTGATGCCCAAAATGAAAGGTTTCCGTTTCGGCTTCGCGCCGCGCAGATGGAGGAACGCACGTCGCAGGGAAATGAATCCCGTTTGTTGAAGACGGTTGTCTTGGCAATAGCGGTATCGTTTGAGCGTGCGGAGAACGGCATTCGCGCCCAGAGACGGGAATCCCATACGGTTGATGAGCGCGTCCGCTTCGGGGATGCGAAAGATGCGCGGCTTGGGGCTGCCCTCCTGCGGGAGCGGAGTGACCGTGCCGATTTCGATATGTCCGAACCCAAGCGCGGCAAGTCCGCGCAACGCGGCGGCATTCTTGTCATATCCCGCTGCCAATCCGAGGACATTCGGGAAGGTCAAGCCGAAGACCTCGACAGGACGACTCGGCGCGTGAAAGAGGAGACGCGTAAAAGGGTCGAAGGGAAACGAAGCGCCAAGCCGAAGAAGGCGCAAGGAAAGGTCGTGCGCGGTTTCGGGGTCGAGGGAAAAAAGATAAGGTCGGAATTTGGAATACATCATGACTCAAGAAAGATTCTCGCGGCGGCGATGTCTTTTCGCGAGACCGCGCCAGAAGTCTCCCAGATATCGAGGAGTTCAGGGAGGGTGAATACGCTGTGAAGGCGGTAACCGTGTTCCGCCATGAAATTCGAGCCGCCGGATTGTCTATCAATGAGAACGACAATATCCTCCACGCTCAAGCCCGCGTCGGTGAGTTTGGCGATTCCTTCGAGTTTGGATTCGCCGGTGGTGATGAGGTCGTCGAGGACAACCGCGCGTTGCCCGGCGCGGTACACGCCCTCGATGGAGGCTTTCGTCCCGTAGGATTTGGTTTCTTTGCGAGGATAGATGAGCGGCCACCCGCCTTCGAGGCTGACCGCCGCGCCGATAGGGAGCGCGGCATAAGGAAGCGCGGCGAGGAGGTCGAAGTCCAACGTGCGGAGAATTTCAGCATAGGCTTTGGCGACGAGGCTCATCGTACGCGGCGAGGCGACGAGGCGCCGCAGGTCAATATAGATGGGAGATTTCTTCCCCGATTTGAGCGTGAACTCGCCAAAGCGAACACATCCGAGCGAGAGAAGACGTTCGGGAAGAAGAGCGTGCGCGGTGAAATTCGGCGTCCGCGCGGCGATGCCCGCGCGAATCTCCTCGCGGATGGTTTCGGCAGCACGGGCAGGGTCTTCCGCGCGGGAAATTCCGCGCGAAACGGAAATGAGCATCCCCATGCCGTCTTCTCGAAGCCCCGCGTTGAGGGCGGTTTGCAAATCCGCGCCTTGTGCGCCCACCCCGGGCGCGAGAAACCAGAGATTGGGCGCGGCGGCGCGGACGCGAGCGAGGGCTTCGGGCTGCGTTGCGCCGACAACCAGCCCCACATTGCCGCGCGTGTTCCACTGCTGCGCGAGACGCGCGACCTCTTCGTAGAGAGGATATTCCCCGCCGCGCCCGCGAACAAGGAGGTTTTGGATGTCATCGCTGCCGGGGTTGCTGGTTTTGCAGAGAAGAAAAACGCCTTTTTGCGGGTCTTCGAGAAAGGGTTCGATGGAATCATAGCCAAGATAAGGCGAAAGGGTCACGGCGTCGGCATCGAGTGTGTCGAAAATCGCGCGGGCATAGGCGCGGGCGGTGGAGGCAATATCCCCGCGTTTGGCATCGAGGAGGAGAAGCGCGCCGGTGGATTTTGCCGCCGCGATGACGTCCGAGAGCGCGTCCCATCCCGCCGCGCCAAATTGCTCGAAAAATGCCGCGTTGGGCTTGAATGCCGCGGCGGAGGAGGAGGTCAAATCAACGAGACGAAGGCAGAAGTCCCGCGCGGCGTCGGCGCTTGGGAGGGGGATATCTTCGAGATGAGGGTCTAATCCCACGCAGAGGAGGGAGTTCGTTTCGCGGACGCGGTTTTCCAATCGAGAAAAAAAGGATTCCATGACTATTTCCCTTCTTCCAGCGAGCGGCAGATGGCTTCGCCAGCCTGAACAATTCCCATGATATCTCTATCTCCGCCATAGGCGGCTTTGACCTCGCCCAAAACGTCCAGCGCTTCGGGACAGTAATTTTGCTGGGGGCGGCTGAGTGCGGCGAGAACAGAACCATAGGTGTAGTAATAGACAACGGTATTCGGCGAAAGGGGAAGTCCCTGAACTTCAACGCCTTCTTCGCCGGCAGGACATCCGCCGCGCGCTTCGCAGGATTCTTCCGCCGTGCAGCCGCGAATAGCGCATTTGAGCGCGGGAATCGAGCCTTCGTAGTTTCTCGATTTGAAGTAGACGATTCCAAGTTGCCCGTAAATGTCGGGGTTGTCGGGCGCAAAATCGAGGGCTTTCTGAACGTTTCGCGCGGCGATGAAGAATTCTCCTTCTTGAGAGTAGGTTTTTGCGATGGAGAGATAGGGAACCGGGTCTTTGACGCCAAGTTGCTCGTTGAGCCGCGCGGCTTTCGCGAAGTATTCGAGGGAACGGTCGTAGAGTTGGCGGCGGGTTTCTTCGTTGAGACTGCCAAACGCGAGACGACGATAGTTCGCGCCCGCGCGGAGGTAGAGAAAGGTCAGGTTGGGGGTAATGGCGATGGCTTTGTCGTATTCTTGAATTGCTTGGTTATATTGTCCCATCGATTCGAGGACGTAGGCGTACACACGGTGAACGTCCATCAGCGAAGGATCTCGCTCGACGGCTTGACGAATATACTGCTCGGCTTGTGACCATTTTTGCTCGTCCACGAGGATTTCAGCATAAAAGGCAAGGGCGAGGGTATTTTGGTTGTCCAATTGGAGGGCGCGGACGGCTTCTTGTTCCGCTTCAACGAGGAAAGAGGTCACGTCTTTCTCGTCAAAGAGGGTAGGGTTCGCATTCCAATCGAGGACGAACGCGCGAATCGCGTGAACCGCGCTGTTATCGGGGTCGAGAGCGAGAGCCTGATTGATGGAATCGAGGGCTTCTTGAAGGCGCGCGCGCTGCGCCTCGTCGGTGGTGAGCAGAGTCGTGGAGTAGGTTTGAATCCGCGCGAGTTTCGCCCAGATTTCCGCGTTGTTCGGGTCTACGCGAACGGCTTCCTGATAAGCGGTAATCGCCGCGTCGAGTTTTCCGGCGGAGAATTGCGCGTCGCCTTCCAGCGCATAGGATTGTGCAGTACGCGTCGGGGTAGGCGTCGGGAGAAAAAGCGGCTGGATTTTTCCCACCGAAACTTGCCGAATCAGCCAGACCCCTCCCAAAATCAGGAGGAGCAGGAAAAAGACGCGGTATGGATTGGTCGCAGGTTTGCGAAAGAAGATATTCTGCCCGTTTTTCATGGCGTCGGAGAGGGCTGCGGAGAGGGAGTCGGAGTCGCAGCCAGATTTTGCTCACAAATACGAATGGCTTCGTTGGCATTGTACACGGCAATGTCGTTGCTCGGAATCGCGCCAAGAATTTGCTGCGCGACCTGAAGGGATTCGTTGCAGCGATTGAGTCGAGAGAGTACCAACGCATAGGTGAAATAATATTCTGCAACGCGCGCATTATTGGACAAGGGAAGCGGCTCGACCGTTTGGTCTTCCCCAAGCGTACCTCCGTAAATCGCGAGGGCAAGTTCCCGCGCGGCTTCCGTCCATTGGAAATTGTGGTAATACATCACCCCTAAATTCCCGTGAAGGTTCGCGCTTGAAGGGTCATCTTTGACCGCCTGTTCCCCATACTGTACGGCTTTGGCATATTCGCCGACGGTGGCATAGGTGCGGGACATCAGCAAATCCGGCATCGGGTCGGGAGGGTTGAGGGCGTTGGCGCGGGTGAATTCTTCGATGGCTTTGTCGTACGCGCCCAATGCACGGTAATTCCGTCCCAAATCAAGGTGGAGTTCCGAGATATTTTCGTTGATATTGATAGCGGCTTGATATTCGCGAATGGCATCTTCATAATTTCCCGTCACCTCGAGGACATAGCCGCGCGCGCGATGAGATTCGAGGGCGGTGGGCGCAAGGCTCAACGCCACACGGGATTCTTCCGCTGCTTTGTCTATCGCGTCCAGAGGTCCTGTACCAGAGAGGAATGAATCGGCGAGAATCTCCGCATAATACGCATGCGCTAACGCGTTATTCGGGTCAATTTCCAAGGCGCGCTTGACGGCAGATTCCGCGGCAAGATATTCTCCCTGAAAATCCAATGCCCAGCCGCGCACGGCGTGCGCCATCGAATTGTTAGGGTTCAGGAGCAACGCGTCTTCCGCGCTCGTTTGCGCCTCCTTGTATTGACCGGCAAAGACCTGAACACGCGCCATCGCGACATATAACGCGGGGTCATCGGGTGCAACGCGAATGGCTTCTTGATAGGTTTGAATGGCTTGAAGAAGTTTTCCTTGCGTAAAAAGCGTTTCCGCCTCCAACGCGAAGGATTCCGGTTCGCGCGTCGGGGTCGGCGTCGGGTAAATGGGAAGTTGCACTTCGGGGATAACCCATCTATCGAGATATACACCCGCTGCAATCAAGAGAGTCAAAACGATGACCCAAAACCAGTTTATCCGCCTTCGTCGGCGGTTCATACTCCAATTACTGCCTCGTAAATACATGAGGTCATCTTACCATTCTGAAAGCCCACGCGCAAGTTTTGGAA
>CAZDGZ010000104.1:0-7084 GCA_964505165.1 uncultured Anaerolineaceae bacterium
CATTCGTGATTGAAAAATGGAAGGAAAGCCTTATAATGCGCCAACACAGAAACCCCATACTGTTATGAGGCGAAAGGAGTCGTGATGATTGTACGCATGTGGCACGGGCGCGTGAAAACCAGCAAAGCGCGAGCCTATCGTGAGTTTCTAAACGAGCGGGCTATTTCGGATTATCAATCTATTGAGGGGAATATCAGCGTTTATATTCTGGAACGCGAAGAGGGCGAAATTACTCACTTTATCACGATGACGTTTTGGGAAAATCTTGAGGCGATAAAGGCTTTTGCTGGCGAGACTGTAGAGATGGCGAAATACTATCCCGAGGATAAGGACTTCTTACTTGAGTTTGAACCCCGTGTTGTCCATTATGAAATTGTAGGGCAGTCCTCGTAGAACTGCCCTTAACTTTTCGATGCGGCGGGTTCTTTTCGATGGTCTGTGACGTAGAACCCCTTTCCCTTGAAAAGAATCGGCGGCGCGGTGTATACGCGCCGTACCTCCCGATGCCCCTTCGGGCAAGAAACGTTTGCTAAATTGCTGTTGAAAGGGAGGTCTTTCTCAAAACGTTCTCCACATTCTTGACAAAAGAAGACGTAACGAGGCATTTTTTTCTCTCGAAGATGTTAGGGAGGAAGGAGGGCGGGAACCCCGCCCTCCGAACTTTCTCATTTGGCTTTGACGGTAATCGTCTTCGGGCGAACTTCTTCCGCTTTCGGCAATGTGATGGTCAGGATGCCGTTTTCGAATTCCGCTTTGGCTTTGTCCGCCTCCACATCGGTCGGGAGCATGATGCGGCGTTCAAAGATGCCGTAGCGTTTTTCTCGGATGTGATAGGCGTTTTCATCCACTTTGGAATTCTGCTTGATTTCGCCTCGAAGGGTCAACACATCGCCCGTGACAGAAATCTGTACATCACTGGCTTTCATTCCGGGAACTGCGGCTTCGATGATGACCTCGTTGTCGGTTTGGTACATATCAACGGCAGGGACTTGCCATCCTGCACTCAAGGTCAGGGGGCGAGTAAACGCATCATCGAAGAGGCGATCCATAGCCTCGCGAAGGGTAATCATTTCGCGCATGGGTTCCCAACGAACGATTTTCGTCATGGCTGCACCTCCTTCGTGAAATAATCTCTTGAAGATTGCGCCTTAAACATACAGAGTTCGCGTTAGAAAAACGCAAACTCTGTGTAAAAATTCCGTCAGAAGCGGGGAATTATTCGGGTTTCTTGCGCCGAAAATCTACGAAACGATAGCCAACTCCGCGTTCGGTGAGGATGTATTTGGGGTGCGAGGGATCTTCTTCCAGTTTCTTTCGCAGATAGTTGATATAGAGTCTCACATAATGAGGTTCGTCGCGGTATTCGTAGCCCCATACATTCGCGAGGAGTTGGTCATGCGAAACGACCCATCCTGCGTTTTGGACGAGGTGATATAGCAGCCGATATTCGGTCGGGCGGAGTTTGACGAGTTTTCCGTCGAGCCAGACTTCTCGGCGCCCGAAATCAATTTTCAGGCGGTCGTCCACTTCGATGAGACCATGCATGGATCCCGTCGCGTTTTCGGTGCGTCGCAGAACGGCTTTGACGCGGCTGACCATTTCGCGGGGGCTGAAGGGTTTGGTGATGTAATCATCCGCGCCGAGTTCCAAGCCTTTGATTCTGTCATCCTCTTCGCCTTTTGCCGTCAGCATGATGACGGGCACATTGCTGATTTCCCGAATCATCTGCAAGACTTCGAATCCGTCTAGGTCGGGCATCATCACGTCGAGGAGGATTAAGTCGGGAGTTACATCGCGGAGTTTTTGGAGGGCTTGTTTTCCGTTGAATGCTTCGCTGACGATAAAGCCATCATGCTCGAGATTCATTCGAATGAATCGAGCCATTCGTTCTTCGTCGTCTACGACGAGAATTTTGTATCGTTTGAAATCGTTGGGCATGAGGTTATTCTCTTACGAAGCCGATGATTTCTTCTTCTTCCTCGCCAGGAAGGACTTCGATGAAGTTGATTTTGTCAATGGGCCAAATGACTTTGACCACATTGGGGCGAAGGTAGTGAAGGTCTTTCCCATCGCGAGAGCGCGGATTGGAAAGAACGATGACTGTATCCGTCGGCTTGGGCAATTCGTCTACCTCTCCTGCCACCGGAACATCCCCTGCAATGTGTAAGATAATTGTGTGTGCCATAGTTTCCTGCTAAAGGTTTTTCAACAAGACTTGGATTTTCAGTTTTCCGAGCGAGACGATGTCGCCGTGTCTGAGGGGGTATTCTTCGTTGGGAGTCAGTTTTATGCCGTTGACGTAAACGCCGTTGGATGAATCCAAATCCATGATAAAGGCTTTTGCGTTTCTTCGTTTGATAATTGCGTGAAGGCGAGAGACACCGTTTTCATACGCGCGGTAGGGTGAAAGGTCAATGTCGGGCATAATGGGTTGCCCTTCGCTGATTCGTCCGAGTGTGAATTCGTCTTTCTCTAAGAGAGGGATAAATCTTCCGCTTTCGATAAGTTGCAGGGTCATCCAACTTCCCAGTTGCGGATACGCTACTCGTTGTACCGCCGGCACAGGTTGAAGAGATTCGATGTTCATGCCGTTGGTGTGAATCGTTTGTGTGACTAAGGTGTCTGTTCCGGTCAATTGCATCCCACACTGACTACAGAAAACGGTACCTTCCGGCTCTTCTTGACCACAATTTGGACATCTAATCATAGATTCTCCTCTTTCTCTCCAGGTAAAAGGAGCGCTCTTGTGCCGTATTTGATGTGTTTGCGTCCTTTTTCCGTAAATGTTTGCATTTTCTTGAGGTGCTGTGCTTCCAAAATTACAGTGCGAGCAAGCGAGGGGTTTCCTTGTGAAAGAAGGTTGGTTGCCAGATGTTCTAATCTTCGAGAGGCGGATTCGTATCGCCCTTGTTTCGCGTCTTCTTGGGCTTGCTCTTGCATGCGGTATAGATTGAGATTTGCCAACGCCTGAATCATAACATGAGGCGGCGGTTCGGGAGTGGCCTCCTTTGTCACCGGCCGGACAACGCGTACACGCCGCGGCGGCGGAGGGGTCGCCTGTGTGGGGATGTGCGCGTGAAATGCTCCTCGGAGCAGGGTCGCGACGTTGCCTTTGAGTGCTTCTGGATGCACCTCGAATTCGAGCAAAATGCTGAGCGGCATATCTCGTAGGATGTTTCCAAGTGCCATCGGGGATTGGGGAGGGAGCGGCATTGTGTTGGGGTGGAGGCGGAAGGCATATTTGAGTATCACGCCTTCGGGAATTTCGAATTCCAGGCGGTTGTTTTCGGCGAAGACTTTGGAAAGTTGGCTGAATCGTCGTTCCAGCATCGTTTGGATGTCTTTCGGATGGGTGATGAGCATGCTGCTTCCGCCTGTTTTGGAGGCAAGCGTGTCGAGGAACGAATCGTTCCATTCGTCTCCAAGCCCGATTCCGCTGATGCTGATTCCTTCTTTTGCCACATCTTCTGCTAAACGGAGACAGGCGTCTTCGTCTCCGTAGGTGTGCCCGTCCGTCAACAAGATGATATGGTTGATTCGTTCAGGGGAGAAATTTCGCCGTACTTCGTTGACGCCCGCTTTCAGTCCTTGGTAAATCTCGGTTGCGCCGGAGGGCATCATCATACGGATTTGTGATTCCGTACGGCGTTTGTCCAGATAAATGGAGGCGGGAACGACGACTTCCGCGCGGTCGCTGAAGGCGACAATTCCTAAGATGTCTTTTTGGCGAAGGTTGTTGAGCAGGTGAATGGTTGCCGCTTTGAGCATATCCATGCTTTCGCCTTGCATGGAGGTGGAGCGGTCGAGGACGAGACAAATGTTGAGCGGCGGGGAAACGACTTCTTTCTCCAATTGGCGAGGTTTCCATTCGAGCAACGCGTAAACCAGTTGCGGTTCGTTGATTTTTACCAATGTCTTGCGGCTATAGAGGATTCGGCTGACGATGGGAGAATCTTTTTCGTCCGGGTCCGGCAGCGTCGCGTCATATTTGGCACGTCGCGACGGGTCCGAAAGAACCTCATAAGCCTGTTGAATGTCGAGGAAGAGTTCCGTTTCCCCCGGCGCTTGATTTTTGTCCGGGTGCAGGCGACGAGCTGCCTCGAAATAGGCTTGTTTGATTTCTTCCTGCGTAGCATCTCTGAAGACGCCAAGCAGGGCGTAATAATCCGGTGCGGGTGTCATTGCGTTTAACTGAGCATTTGAACGAGAATTACGCTGATATTATCAGGGCCTCCGGCGGCGTTTGCCGCATTGACGAGATTTTGGCAGGCGCGTTCCAGATTGGGGGAGTCGGAGATGATTTTGTACATATCCTCGTCCGGTACGACGCCCCATAATCCGTCACTGCATATCATCAAATATCCTTGTGTTGGGAAGGGGAGGGTGAAGATGTCGGGTTCGAGTACCTCGCCTTGTCCCAGCGCGCGGTACAGTACGTTTCGCTGCGGATGAACGGCAGCCTCTTCTGCAGTAAGTTGTCCAAGTTCTTCCAATCGTCGGACGAGGGAGTGATCTCTTGTGACGACTTCCATTCGTCCATCCTGATAGATGGTGTAGGCGCGGCTATCCCCGACGTGGGCAATGGTGATTTGCTGCCCGAAGACCAACGCGGCGGTGAGCGTGGTTCCGCTTCCGGGGGCTTCTTGCTGGATAATTCGCTGCGCTTGTTTGACGCCGAAGGTCATGATTTCTTGAATCGATTCCTCTGGCGGTTCAGATTGTATTTCGAAGAGATAGGAGTGGAATTTCTTCAATATATGACCGGCAATGGCTCGGACGGCGATGTTGCTTGCTACTTCGCCATATTCGTGCCCGCCCATGCCGTCCGCGACGATGTACAATCCGAAGGGAACATCCCCGGAATTTCCCGCCAACGTCGAGGTCAACGAAAGGAGGCTGTCTTCGTTAAGTTCGCGTTGTCGCCCTACCGACTGTCCCGTTGCCGCGATGAGTTGTTGTAATTCGAAACGGGGGTGTTGCTCCGCCGCGATGGACTGGATTTGCTCGTCGGTAAGCGGCGCGGTGGTTGCCATATCGCTTGCAGGAGGGCGTTCTGGCTGTTCGGGTTCTGGTTTATTCCCAAATAGTTTTCGGAAGAAATTTTTCACGAAAAAGTCTCCTTTTCAGGCAAGCAGGGCGTACACTTTATGGTCCGTTGAACCAAAGTAAACGATGTCATCGTATACAAGGGGGGTACCGGTAATTGGTCCCTCGGTTGCGAATTTCCATCGTAGTCGTCCTGTTTTATATTCCAAACAATAAAGATGTCCATCAACAGAGCCGCAGTAGAGCGCGTCTTTGTAAATGACAGGCGAGCCGTTTACCTGATGCTCTGTGCGAAAGCGCCATACTTCTTTGGAGGTGCGGATATCTACTGCGTAGATAAAGCCGTCCGCGGCGCCGACAAAGATGAGCGTATCCGCGATGGCGGGCGAGGAGATGGAGCCTTTGCCCATGCGGAAACGCCACAATGCCCAGCCTTTGCTTTTATCTAAAGCGTAGAGGAGGCTATCCAGCGAGGTAAAGTATACCGCTTGTTTGTGGACAATGGGGGAGGAAGTAATCCCTCGTTTGGCCTTGAAAATCCACTTCATGTTTCCGCCGAAGTCTACGGAATAGAATTCTCCGCTTTCGCAGCCGATGTAGACTTTATCTTCGCTGATGAATGGCGTAGAGCGGATGGCCGAGACGGCTTCGAAGGTCCACTTTACGTTTCCGCTCGCGATATTGATTGCGTGAAGGCGGGCGTCGTCGGAGCCGATGAAGATATGCCCCTCTGCGATGCGCGGCGAGGATCGGATTGGCGCTTCGGTGTAGTACGACCATACGATTTTTCCCGAATGCGCGTTGACGGCATAGAGGCATTTATCCTCCGAGCCGAAGAAAATATCGTTTTCGTATCCTGCCGGACGAGAGACGATTCCGCCGTCGGTAGGGAATTTCCAGCGGAACTTTCCTTCCGCCGCGTCGAGGGCGTAAAGGTTGTTGTCGTAACATCCGATGTAGATATTCCCGTTGTAGTATGTGGGTGTGCCGCGTACCTCGTCCTCGCAGGTGAAAGTCCACAATGGTTTGATTCCTCCCGACGGAACGACGACGGAAGTTTGCGAGGGGATGCGGGAGAGTAATCCCGTTTGGCGTGCTGCGCCGATGAGCGCTTCCTTCATCTCTGCTGCGGTGGGGAATCGTTTTTCCGGTTCGTATTCCAGCGCCCGATTGATGACCGCTTCTACCTCCGCGGAAACGGAAGGGTTGATTTTCCGTACCGGACGCTCGGCAAACGAAAATGGAGGCTCAAGACGAGGGTCGCGTTTTGTCAGCAGATGATGCAGCGTCGCACCCAGCGCGTAAATGTCCGCGAGCGGCGTCGCTTCGCCGCGATATTGTTCGGGAGGCGAATACCCTTCCGTTCCAATCATCGTTCCTTTTTGTCCTGATTGGAATTGTTTCGCGATGCCGAAGTCTACCAGCATGATATGCCCGTGACGGTTGAGCATCACGTTCGAGGGTTTCATATCCCGAAAGATAATTGGCGTGGGCTTGTGATTGTGTAGAAAGTCCAGCACATCGCATAATTCAATCCCCCACGCGACGACCTGCTCTTCCGGCAAAAAGCCTTCCGTTTCTTCCAAAACGGCTTCCAAATTTTTGCCGTTGATGAATTCCAAAACCAGATACGAACGGTCCTCGCGGGAGAAGTAATCGTAAATCCGAGGGATAGAGGGGTGCGTCAGAGTTGCCAGGATATTGGCTTCCCGCTCGAAGTTGTGGATAATCGTCTTACGCATCACGGGATCCGGCGCGAGGTTTATCATTTCCTTGACCGCGACCAGTTTCACCACATTCGGGAAATGCAAATCCCGCGCGCGATATACCGAACCCATGCCGCCGATACCGATGACCTCTTGAATCAAATACCTTTCGGCGAGCATCGTTCCCGCAGGCAACTGATTTTTGATGACCTGCTTTTTATCTTGTATCTTTCCAGTGACGTTAACTCTGCGCGTTTCCAGTTTTACCGCTCCCGTGTGTTGATTCGAACGAATGTATGAATTATAGTGTGCCTTTGCCGGAAATGCAACCT
>CAZDGZ010000105.1:0-4223 GCA_964505165.1 uncultured Anaerolineaceae bacterium
AACGGGAGACGACCGCGGCAATCTCTTCCGCGTCCACCTCTTCTTTCAGGAGCGCGCCTTCCGTCTGCAACTGCTTGATGCGCGTTTCTTGTTCCGCAAGTTGTTTCTCCAAATCCGGGAGTTCGCCATAACGCAGCCGGGCGACTTTCTCCAAATCGGCGGCGCGCTCTGCCCGCTCGATATCCAGCCGAATTTCCTCGATTCGCTCTTTGGTCGCGCGAAGTTCGGCAATGGCTTGTTTTTCCGCCTGCCACCGCGTCCGCAGATGACCGGCTTTCTCTTGCAAATCCGCCAGTTCTTGTTCGATTTTCTTCAGCCGCGCCTTGGAGGCTTTGTCGCGCTCTTTCTTGAGGGCTTCACGTTCGATTTCCAATTGCATGATAGCGCGGTCTACCTCATCCAAGGCTTGCGGCTTGGAGTCGATTTCCGTCCGCAGCCGCGCGGCGGCTTCGTCAATCAGGTCAATGGCTTTGTCGGGAAGATGCCTATCCGCAATGTAACGGTGACTGAGCGTCGCGGCGGCGATGACAGCGGCATCCGTAATCCGCACGCCATGATGAATTTCATATCGTTCCTTCAAGCCGCGCAAAATGCTGATGGTATCTTCCACGCTCGGTTCTTCCACCAACACAGGCTGGAAGCGGCGTTCAAGCGCGGGATCTTTTTCGATGTATTTGCGATATTCATCCAGCGTCGTCGCGCCAATCATGTGCAATTCGCCGCGCGCCAGCATGGGCTTGAGCATATTGCCCGCGTCCATTGCGCCTTCGGCTTTCCCCGCGCCGACGACGGTATGCATCTCATCGAGGAAGAGAATAATTTCTCCCGCCGAATCCGTAATTTCCTTCAAAACGGCTTTCAGACGTTCTTCGAATTCGCCGCGGAACTTCGCGCCTGCAATCAGCGCCGACATATCCAATTGAACGATTCGCTTTCGCTTCAATCCTTCGGGGACGTCGCCTTTCACGATACGCTGCGCCAGCCCTTCGACAATAGCCGTTTTGCCAACCCCGGGTTCGCCGATGAGGGCAGGATTGTTCTTCGTGCGGCGCGAAAGAATCTGAATCACGCGGCGGATCTCCTCGTCGCGTCCGATAACGGGGTCAAGTTTCCCCTGACGCGCGAGCGCGGTCAAATCCCGTCCGTATTTTTCGAGAGATTGATAGGTCTCCTCCGGATTCTGGGAGGTGACGCGCTGCGTGCCGCGTACTTCCGCCATTGCTTTCAAGACGGTATCTTTCGTCAATCCGAATTGCGCCAGGCGTTTCCCTTCTACGCCATCCAGCAGCCCCAAAAGGATATGCTCGGTGGAAACGTAATCATCGCGCATCCCTTTGGCGTATCGCTCCGCGGAGCGCAGCGCGTCCGCGGCAGCGCGGCTCAATCCGACATCCATATTCGCGCCCTGGATGCGAGGGCGTTTCTCCAAATCCGCGCGGACTTCTTCTCGAAGCGCGGCGACATCCCCCGCGACCTTCGTCACAATCGCGGGAACGACGCCTTGGTCCTGCGTGAGCAGCGCGAGAAGAAGATGCGCCGGTTCAATGTTTTGATGATTGAAATCCTGCGCCAATTGCTGGGCACGGAGAATGGCTTCCTGTGATTTCTGGGTGTATTTGTTCAAATCCATAAGTCTCTCCAATCTTCCCGACGTTCGCGCGGCAAAAGAAAGGGAATGCCGCAAGGTCTAAATTCAAGAAAACGCCGGGGGATATATTCATACTGATAGGTATGTTTACTTTAAGGGAAGTCGGTTGGAAGAAGATAAACGAAAGATAAAAAGGGCATTAACGAAGATGACGGCGGGGACGCCGCCGTCATCTTAACGTGGGTAATCGAGGGTTCAATCCTTCTTGGTCTTGAAATTCAACATTGTATACAGCGGACAAATGCCGCTTGCGCCGGTCAGCAGGAGAATCACGCCGACCACGAGACCAAACCATTTCCAAAATCCGACCCAGATTCCGAAGAACCCGAGGACGATGAAAAGGATGCCGACAACGATTCGGAGAATGCGGTCTACCCAAGCCTCATTGATATTCATACGAACCTCCTTTTGCGAAAGAATGATGTTCATACTATACAGAAACACGAGAGAATTTTCAACCCTCTTTTCAAAGAATCCATCCCCTACCCTCGACGAATTGCGACGCGGCTGAAAACAAAAAACCGCCCAAAGGCGGTTCTCTGGCTGTGCCCCCACGGAGATTCGAACTCCGGTTTTAGCCTTGAAAGGGCTGCGTCCTGGTCCACTAGACGATGGGGGCAAGCGGGGGTGATTTTATCATGCGTTCGCGTAATCGGTCAAGCCAAATCGCGCCTAAAGAGTCACATTCGAGATACACGAGAACGGCAAGGATTTCTCACGCCGCGAAATGGAGAATTTTCTTTTTACGCCATCAAAAATCCCAACGAAAGCCCCGCTCTCTTGTGACAAAAACATTACAAAATCACCCATATTCCCTCCTCCAAAAG
This sequence comes from uncultured Anaerolineaceae bacterium, assembly GCA_964505165.1. Taxonomy (GTDB): domain Bacteria; phylum Chloroflexota; class Anaerolineae; order Anaerolineales; family Villigracilaceae; genus CAZDGZ01. The sequence goes on from CAZDGZ010000105.1 coordinate 2,476, forward strand.
GGAAAGGGTATTCCTCGGTATAATAAATGAAGAAGTTCCACCGTCCCCTCTCGCCCACAGGAGGCTTTCATGAAAACAAAACGATATTTCCTGCGAATTGCACTCGCTGTTTTTCTGTTGAGTGTTTCTCTCGCCGCGCGTCCCTCGCAAGCCATCATCCCCGACACGCGTCCTCCCGACAAGGTGGTCAAGCTCATCTTCATCCACCATTCCTGCGGTGAGAATTGGCTCGCAGACGACAACGGCGGATTGGCGCGATCGCTGCAAGAAAATAATTACTTCGTCAGCGATACCAATTACGGCTGGGGTCCCGACAGCATCGGCGACCGAACCGATATTCTGGATTGGTCCGAGTGGTTTCTCGGTCCCAACAGCCCAACCTATATGAACGCGCTCTATCACGAAAACGGAATCAACTCGCCCTACGAGCGTTTTCTGGAAGACCCAGGGGGAGAGAACCAAATCATCCTCTTCAAATCCTGCTTCCCGAATTCGGAACTGGAGGGGAATCCCGATGATCCCCCGACACAAGAAGAGGGACTGACCGTCGGGCACGCGAAATACATCTACAACCAACTCCTGACCTATTTCGCCACGCGCCCCGATAAACTTTTCGTCGTCATCACCGCGCCGCCCGTCCGAAGCCGCGCACACGCGAAAAACGCCCGCGCCTTCAACGATTGGCTCGTCAAAGATTGGCTTTCTGAAAATCAATATGTCTATCATAATGTCGCAGTTTTCGACTTCCACGCTGTTTTGACGGGACCCGACAACCATCACCGCGTGGTAGACAACGTCATCCAGCACGTCACCGTCGCGGGGATGAATACCGCGTATTACGTCGAATGGAACGATGATCACCCGTCACGAGAGGGAAATCTGAAAGCCACCGAGGAATTCGTCCCACTGCTCAACGCGTTCTATCATTATTGGCGCGGCGACGCGGGGAAAGAATCCGTCGTCACCGCCACACCTATCCCGAAAGCGACGTCCGTCATCCCCAATGTCACCAACGTCTCACTCATCGAGAATTTCGAATCCGAAGAACCCCTTCCCGAAACGCAGGGATGGGAAATCTGGAGCGAGGCGGAAGAAGATGTCGTCCATTGTGCGCCCGATACTTCCATCGCGCATGAGGGACATTTTTCCCTGAAACTGGATTACAATATCAGCGAGGATAGTTCCGCAACCTGCACGCTTTCTTACGACACCCCTCGGAACTGGCAAAGCGAACAAGGAGTCGCGTTCTTCTACCATGCAAACCAAGCCGGTCTACCTTTCGAGATTGATTTATATGTAGATACCGAAGCCGGGCTGCAAGTGTATTATGCCAACCTGATTTCCTCGCAAGAAAGCGTGGACGATTGGCAATTCGTCCAATTACGCTGGGATAATTTCCGATGCGTAGAATGGTGCGACGACCCCAATTCTCCCTTCACAGACTCGGACAAAATCTCCAGAATTGGGTTTGGCATCAACAGTTACGACCTTCCAGAACAAGTCGGAACGCTCTGGATAGACGACCTTTATACTTGGATAGGCGACAGCACGGGGAGCGAACCCACGCCAATTCCTCCCACCTCTCAACCCACGCTCCCCCCATCCGAGCCGCCAGCCGCATCTCCCTCCTCTACGCCTTCCCTTCCATGTCTAGGAGGCTTCGCCCCCGTCGGTCTCGTCGGTGCAGCATGGATATGGCGCAAACGACATCAGATTCTTCTAGGACGAAAGGAGGACTAGCAAGAAAC
>CAZDGZ010000105.1:4323-7056 GCA_964505165.1 uncultured Anaerolineaceae bacterium
CTCCTGCTCCTGTTGAAACAACAAGCCGAAGAGATGGAGACTCTCAAACGATTGAGTCTCCATCTCACCTCCAGCCTAGATATGAAAACCGTCCTCGAAGCCATCGTCAGCGACGCGATGACCCTCTTCAAGCACGCGCATAACATCCACATTTTCCTCTACGATGCCGATAAAGACCAAATCGAATTCGCCGCCGCGATGGATAAAAAAGGGAGAAAAAACCGCGTGTGGCAGCATCCCCGCTCGAACGGATTGACCTACACCGTCGCGCGGCGCGGCGAGATGATTGTCATCGAGGATATGCGAAGCCATCCGTTGTATCAAAACACGCCGTCAAATTGGACCGGATCGATTATCGGAATCCCTCTAAAGGCAAATAATGTCGTCGTCGGCGTGATGAATCTTTCGCGCACGACCACCGGCTCCTTCCCCGAATCCGATTTGCGATTGCTGCGTCTTCTGGCAGACCAGGCGGCTATTGCGATTTCCAACGCGCGTATCCACGAGACGGTGAGCAAACAAGCCGTCAGCGATACGCTTACAGGGCTGCCGAATCGACGCGCTCTCGATGAACACATCGAAAACGAGATACGCGCGGCGCGGCGCGGCGGTTATTTCTTCGCCGTTGTGATGATGGATTTAGACGGCTTCAAAAACATCAACGATACCTACGGACACGATGTCGGAGACCAGGTGCTGCGCTCGCTCTTCCAATACTTGGCACACGGGCTGCGGACAAGTGATTTTCTCGCCCGCTACGGCGGAGACGAACTCACCCTCATCCTCAGCAAAACCGATTTACAGGCAGCGAAAATCGTTACCGACAAATTCTTGCAAAAACTACACGCGTTTTCCTTCTGCCTGCCGGACGGGAAACCGCTCCACATCGGCATTTCCGGCGGAATCGCAATTTATCCAATTCACGGAACGACGGAATCCCAAATCCTCCGTGCAGCGGATGAAGCCTTATACCGTGCGAAAAAGAATCACCGAGGAAGTTTCGTCATCGCCAAACCGATTACCGGCGCGCTAGACTCTCCCGCTTGGGACGTATAAATTCTAGGAACGGGAATTCTTCTCCGTCTTCAAGCGGTTTCCCCCTCCTTCGACAATCCCAATCGCTCACCTAAAATTCGCGCAATACGGCGCGACGCGTCCGGGCGCGCGGCTCTCGCGCATGCCCTAGAGACCTCCTCACGCGCGGTTGGGTGCGTCATCCATCGAGCGAGAGTTTTCACCACTTCTTCCGGCGAAGGGGTCCAAACGCCCGTTTTCGTCTCCTGGACATAGGTCACGTTTCCATCTTCCTGCCCCGGCAAACGAGCATATAAAATCAGCGGCAAATGTGCCGCGAGGGATTCGGCAATCGTCCCGGGGCCCGCTTTCGTGACCAACGCATCCGCCGCGCGCATGAAATCGGGCATCTCGCGCGTGAATCCATAAATCCGCGTGGGAACATCCCAATGGAGAGATTCCAAATGCGCTTTGAGTTTTTCGTTGCGCCCCGTGACGATTACGAGAGAAACGTACAATCCAGAATCGGCAATTGCGCGGGCGGTTTTTTCCAAGGGACCCATTCCCTCCCCGCCGCCGACGACGAGAACCGTGAAGAGGGTTTTCTCCCAGCCCAATTTGTCGCGCAACGCGGACTTGTCCCCCACCGGCGCGGCGCATCGCTCCGAAATCGGCTGCCCGACGACAACGACCTTTTCGGGAGGCATATCATACGTCAACGCGCGGGCACGCGCCATCTCAGTCGGGACGAGAGTCAAATCGGCGCGGGTATCGTACCAAAGCGCGTGAGTGGTCACCATATCCGTCACCACCGTCACGAAGGGAGGACGCGGCTCGCCCAGCGCTTTCAAAATCGCCGTCGTCGCGAGGGGATGCACCGTCACGACCATATCCGCCGGATGCGCTTCCACGAGGCGGCGTGCCGCGCGTCCGACATAGGGCCACATGGAGGCGGTAATCGCCCGCGCCCGCGCGCGCCCGTCGCTGATTTTGAAACTCAAGCCCCAGAGATTTGGCGCTTTCACCATATCGGGATACCAATCCGGCATCTTGTTGAATGGGAGAGGAGCATAGCCCTTGAAAAAATCCACCATTTCGGTCGTCACCGCGTCGCCGAATTCCAGCCCCAACGCTTCGATGATGGATTCCGCCGCGGCGCGATGTCCTCCGCCGGTATCGGAAAAGAGGAAAAGGATGTGCGGTTTCTGTTTAGTCATCGGAATCCTTTGGGAGAATTTTCTTCAATCGTCGGCGGAGTTCTCGACGGGTCAGCATCACGCGGCGCCCGCAGCCAAGACATTCCAAGCCAATATCCGCGCCGAGACGGGTGACTCGCCAGGTATACGAGCCGCAAGGATGCGGCTTGCGCAGTTGAACGATATCGTCTATTTTCAATTCAGTGAGCATAGGGGAGATTATACTCGGATAGCCCGGCACTCCAATGGTCTTTTCGCCGGAGCCCGCCCTCGACGCCGTGCCGAGCCTGCCGAGGCATACGCCAACCATGTCATTGCGAGCCCCCGCAGGGGGCGAAGCAATCCCCGCGCGAATGTGTACATCTCCTTTGCTGGAAAAAAGACTCGCCAATTTTGCCCTCGATACGCCGCTTCGCGGCTACTCGGGCAACGGAGGTCCGCGCGACATGTGCCAGCCCCTCCCATCCAACTACAAGACTACCCGACTATCAGACTACCAGACTATCCAACTACCAAACTACCG